>JAUQQG010000049.1 GCA_030550015.1 bacterium
GGGTATTTCCGAGGGTGGGTAGGGATCCTGTTCATGCGGTTTACTGACCTGATGATGGCCTTCCCCGCCCTGGTCCTGGCCATCGCCCTGGCGGCCATCCTCCGGCCGAGCCTGTGGATTGTGGCGCTCGTGATCTGCTTGGTGAACTGGGTGTGGGTCGCCAGGGTGATCTACAGCCAGACGCTCTCCCTATCGCAGAAAGAGTTCGTGGAGGCCGCCAGGGCGATCGGTGCATCCTCCTCAAGGGTCCTCTTCCGGCACATCTTCCCCCACCTGTGGTCTACGATGCTCGTCTGGGGGACACTGGGGATCTCCACGACGGTACTGTTCGAAGCCTCCCTCTCCTTCCTCGGGGTGGGCGTGCGTCCCCCCACTCCCAGCTGGGGCGGGATTATCAACGAGAGCCAGTCCTATTTTCTCGATGCTCCTTGGCTAGTGGCCTTCCCGGGACGTCCCCCCACTCCCAGCTGGGGCGGGATTATCAACGAGAGCCAGTCCTATTTTCTCGATGCTCCTTGGCTAGTGGCCTTCCCGGGAGTGGCGATCTTGCTTACCTCGCTTGCCTTCAACCTCCTTGGGGAAGGCTTGAGGGATGCGTTCGATCCGAGGCAGGTGAAGGCCCTATGATCCGCTACTTGGCTGGAAGGCTCGCGCAATCTTGCCTAGTTCTCTTCGGGGTGACCCTGTTGACCTTCTTCCTCCTGTTCATCCTTCCTGCGGATCCGGCCCGCATGATCGCTGGGAGGAGCGCGACCATCGAAACGGTCAACCGCATCCGTGCAGAGCTCGGGCTGGATCAGCCAGTTCCCATCCAGTATCTCCAGTACGTTGCGCGCCTGGTCCGCGGCGACCTCGGCAGGTCCTATGCGCAAAAGATCGAGGTACGTGATCTCCTCTCCTCCAGGCTTGCTGCCACGGCCTAGAGGTACGTGATCTCCTCTCCTCCAGGCTTGCTGCCACGGCCTACCTCATGGTGGCCGGGATCGGGTTCGAGCTGCTCATTGGGTTCCCTGCAGGTGTGTTCGCGGCGTTGCGCCGTGGCTCGTTAGCCGACCGGCTGATCATGGTGGGGGCGTTCGCAGGAGTCTCAGCTCCACAGTTCGCTGTGGGCTTGCTCCTCTTGTATGTCCTTGCCTTTCGATGGGGTTTGTTCCCGCTGGGAGGATATGGCTCATTTGCGCATGTAATCCTGCCTGCATGTACACTCGGGATTGCGGGAGGGGGGTGGTATGCACGCATGATCCGGTCTTCTCTCGTCGATGTCCTCGACCAGGACTATGTGAGGACAGCCCGGGGGAAGGGGCTTCCAAGGGGGAAGGTAGTGCTCAAACACGCCCTGCGCAATGCCCTGCTCCCGGTCGTCTCCATGGTCGGCCTGGACATCGGCACGTTCATGGGGGGCGTCGTCGTGGTCGAGTCGGTGTTCGGCTGGCCGGGGATCGGGCAGCTCGCCTGGCAGGCCATCCAGATCGTGGATATCCCGGTGATCATGGGGGTGGTCATCGTCTCCGCGCTTGCGATCTTGTCCGGGAACCTGCTGGCCGACTTGCTATACCCGTTTCTGGACCCCCGCATTCGCTATGAATAAGAACCACAAGAAGGGAGGAGGTAGGGAATGCGCGTGAGAGGATGGGTGCTGTTCCTTGTTCTTGCTCTCGGAATTTCCCTCGTTCAAACCGCTCCCGCTCAGACGAGCAGGACGGTGGTCGTGACCTTCAAGGACGACGTGAGCACGCTGGATCCGGCCATTGGCTATGACTGGCAGAACTGGTCCATCATCAAATCGATCTTCGATGGCCTCATGGACTACGAGCCAGGGACGACAAAGCTCGTCCCGCACCTCGCCGAGTCCTACTCCGTCTCCAAGGACGGGAAGTCCTACACCTTTAAGCTGCGCAGAGGGGTCAAATTCCACAACGGGCGTGAGGTGGAGGCAAAAGACTTCAAGTACACCCTGGAGCGCGTCTTGAATCCCAAGACGCAGAGCCCTGGCGCGGGCTTCTACGGGAACATCCAGGGCGCCGAGGAATTCGCGAGCGGGAAGGCAAAGGAAGTCAGCGGCATCAAGGTCTTGGACAAGTACACCCTCCAGATCACCCTCACCAAGCCCAACGCTGCGTTCCTCCACACCATGGCGCTGAACTTCGCCCACGTCGTCCCCAAGGAGGAGGTGGAAAAGGCGGGTGCCGACTTCGGCCACAAACCCGTGGGGACGGGCGCGTTCAAGCTGAAGGAGTGGGTTCTGGGGCAACGCGTCGTGCTCGTGCGCAATCCCGACTACTTCATCAAGGGACGCCCCCTCGTCGATGAGATCGTCTTCCAGGTCGGGGTGGACCCGAATGTGGCCCTCCTCCGGTTGCAGCGCGGGGAGGTCGATGTCCTGGGGGATGGGATCCCGCCGGCGCGGTTCGTCCAGATCATGCAGGATCCCCAGTGGAAGAAACTCGTCGAAGTCGGGGACCAGCTCCATACGGGATACGTGACCATCAACACGCGGATGAAACCCCTCAGCGACGTGCGCGTCCGCAGGGCCATGAACATGGCCATTGACAAGGAACGGATCATCCGCATCATCAACGGCCGCGCAGTCCCTGCAGTCCAGATCCTGCCGCCGTTGATGCCCGGATACGATAAGGCGTACAAAGGATACCCCTATGACCCCGCAGGCGCAAAGAAGCTCCTCGCCGAGGCAGGGTATCCCAATGGGTTCTCCACTGTCCTCTATGCCAACAACACCGACCCCAACCCTCGCATCGCCCAGGCCATCCAGCAGGATCTCGCCAAGATCGGGATCAAGGTCGAGCTGAAGACCCTGGCGCAGAGCACCGTCATCGAGGCGGGAGGCAAGGGGGAGGCACCTCTCATCTGGTCTGGCGGGATGGCGTGGATCGCCGATTATCCTGATCCCAATAACTTTTACTGGCCCATTCTCTCCTGCGCCAGCGCCGCGCCGGGCGGATGGAACTGGGCCTGGTACTGCAACAAGGAACTGGAGAAACTCGCTGAGGAGGCCGATGCGCTCGTCCAACCAGGCCAGGAGGGAGAGCGTGCCGAGCGATACCGGAAGATCTACCGGGCGATCATGCAGGATGCCCCCTGGATCCCCATCTTCCACGAGAAGCGCTACACGATGCATTCAGCCCGCGTGGGTGGGGCCAAGGGGATCTTCGTGGATCCCATCCACATCCCCGTGCACTACGATGAGGTGAGGGTGGTGAAATGAGCTACCGGACAATTCATCAAGCGAATCACCACTTTGGCTGGGACAACAACATCCCCCCTGTCCTCCACGTCTCCCCAGGGGAGGAGGTGGAGTTTGAAGTCATGGACGCATCAGGGGGCCAGCTCAGCGCCACATCCACAGTGGCGGATGTCGCGAGGCTGGACTTCGCTCGCGTCAACCCGGTTACCGGCCCAGTCTTCGTCGAGGGAGCGCAGCCGGGAGATGCGGTCGTCGTGGAGATCCTCGAGCTCGAAGGGAGCGGGTGGGGGTGGACTGCGATCATCCCAGGATTCGGGCTCCTCGCTTCAGATTTCCCCGAGCCGTTCCTGCACATCTCCCGGTACGATGCCAACGGCGTGTACTTCACGGAAGAGATCCGCATCCCCGTGAAACCCTTCCCCGGCACGATCGGCCTCGCCCCGGCGGAGCCTGGCCTCCACTCTGTCGTCCCACCGCGCGAGGTGGGTGGGAACATGGACATCCGGGATCTCACGCGCGGTGCGCGCCTCTCCCTCCCGGTGCAGGTTCCAGGTGGTCTCTTCTCCGTCGGGGGGTTCCAGGTGGTCTCTTCTCCGTCGGGGACACCCACGCTGCGCAAGGAGACGGCGAGGTGTGCGGGACGGCCATCGAATCACCCATGCGGATCCGCCTCCGCTTCGACCTCGTGAAAGGGGCGGGGCTCCGCCGACCGCAGTTCTTCATCCCCGACGCCCCGACCCGTCACCTCGACGGGAAGGGATACTACGTCACCACGGGGATCGCTCCCGATTTGATGCAGGCGGCAAAGGACGCCGTGCGGGACATGATCGACTACCTGGGCAAGGAGTACGGGCTCGAGCCTCCGCTGGCCTATGCCCTGTGTAGCGTGGCCGTGGACCTGCGCATCAGCGAAGTCGTCGATGCGCCGAACTGGGTGGTCTCGGCCTATCTTCCCCGCTCCATCTTCCGGTAGACCCAGCAGGGTGGAGGAGGGGCTCCCGAGCTCCTCCTCCACCCTGCCGCGAAGCGGTTCACAACACGAATAAGGGGACCAAAAGGGGGACGAGGAGGGAGAGGACGGCCCCGCTGAGGAAGGCAAGCACCGCAGCGTCTTCCCCGGCGGACCTAGCCACAATGGGGAGGGTCACGTCCATGGTCGTGGCGCCGCCTGGCGCCACTGCCGCGATTTTGCCCACGTAACGCGCGACGTAAGGCGTGAACACCATCGCCAGGAGCTCCCGCAGGACGTTGGCGAGAAAAGCCAAAGCGCCCAGTTGTGGGCTGTGGAGCTTAGAGAGAAGCACGGCCGAAAAGCTGTACCAGCCAAACCCCGCGCCAACGGCACCGGCTTGCATAAGAGGCATCTGGAGCAGGACGCCAGCGAGGAGCGCGCCGGCGAGGCTCCCCGCCGCAATCGCGACGGGGAGGAGGAGAACACGGAACCTGTATTTTTGCAGCACTTGCCAGGCCTGGCGGTTCCCTCCAATCTGGATTCCAATGCAAAACAGGAGGAAAACAGGAGGATGCCCAGGAAGTAGGTCGTCAGAGGATCGATCAATCGCACGAGACTGGGTGGGATCGCTTCAGTGTGCCCGAGGAATACGCCAGCAATGACAGCTGCCGCCACGAACAGCCCCATCGCCTTATCCCCGTAGCCACCCGCGAAGGAGGAACCGTACCGCTAAGACGCTTCCGGCAACAGAAAAAGCAGCAATGGTGATTGCCTGCACCCCCATCTCCTGAAGCTGCGCCATCACATGGGGATCGCTTCCAAGCTTAGCTCCCATCACGAGGAGGAGCAGGAAGAGGGTGGTGAGGATCACAGAATCCAGGAGGCGGTCAAGAGCCACCGTTTGCGTATTCTTCCACCCAATGAGGACCCCCACAAGGAAGGGCACGACGAGCGCCCACATCTCTTTCCTCCTCCCATTTCAACTACCAGGGATCATAGGTGGCCATCGCCCTCCTGTCAATGGTCTCTCCCTCTTTCCCCAGAGATTTGCTGTCATGGCCACCCCTGACAAGTGCAGCGGGGGACCTCGTGGTTCGACAGGCGTGGCAATGGAACTTGGGGGAACTCCGATCGCCGGATCGTCGGCCTTTCCGCTATCTTTAGGATCCAGGCCCAGGCTGGCTTCTCAGGCCCAGGCTGGCTTCTCCCTGATATCCGGGCCGCCATCGCTGGGATTGTTCTCTGGCGCTTACGTGCAAGGAGATCGCGGAGCCCGGTCGTCTGTTTCTGTCGAAGTGCTGGTTTCCACCGGAAGACCCTGCGCTCCAACCGCTCGAACCCAGAGAAGATCCCCAGTACGACGCTGACCACGAGGACGATCAAGGCCATGGTCAGGGAAGCGTTGTAGGTACTCTGCGCAAACGAAAGCAGGTATCCTAGCCCCCGGCTCGACGCCACAAACTCGCCAACCACCGCCCCTGTGAACGCAAACCCCGTCGCCACTTTGAGTCCCCCAAACAACCAGGCAGCAGCGAGAGAGGGGAGGTACACCTCTCGCACGAGGTCCATTCTCCTTCCCCCGAGGGTGAGGATCCTGTCGACCAAGCGAGGATCGACCTCCCGGATCCCCGAATACACGGCGAAGAAGATCACCACCGCGACCAGCAGGAAGCTCAGGGCAATCTTCGAGGCAATGCCGATGCCGAACCAGATGACGAACAAGGGCGCGAGGACGATGCGGGGGATAGCGTTCAGCAAAGCCATGGCGGGCTCCAGGAGGTCGGCCACGGGCCTGACTACACTCGCGGCAAGGCCGAGGAGGCTCCCCGCAACTACGCCAATCACCAACCCCCCGAGCGCCTCGAGCATGGTGGTCCAGAAATGAGCCCAGGTCTGCGCGCTCGCCAGGAGCTCGAAGAGCACTGTCGCGATGCGTGTAGGAGGCGGGGCGAACAAGGGGTTCACCCACCCCATCCTGGATGCACCCTCCCAGACCAGTAGGAAGAAAACCAAGGCTAGGGCACGCCTCAATGCCGCACCACCTCCCAGCCCATGCGAGAGACCTCCTCCTGGAGATCGCTCCAGATCTGCTGGAGCAAGCGGCCGAAGGTAGGGTCGCCCTTTACCTGGACGAGGTCCCTGGGATAGGGGAAGGGGACCTTATAGATCCTACGGATCCGCGCGCTGGGCCCCGCGGACATCAAGGCAACCTGCTCTGAGAGGACAATGGCCTCCTCCAGGTCGTGGGTCACGAGGAGGGCGGTGAGTCCCTCCTCCCGGACGAGGTTCAGGAAGTCTGCCTCCAGGATGTTCCGCACAATGGCATCGAGGCTGGCGAAGGGCTCGTCCATGAGGAGGATGCGGGGCCGGGGAGCGAGCACCTGGGCGAGAGAGGCCCGCTTCTTCATCCCCCCGGAGAGCTCATGAGGGTAGGAGTCGCGGAAGGCGAGGAGCCCTACGCGGCGCAGCCACTCCTCCACCGTGCGGGCTACATACTCGTTTGGGAGACCCCGGAACCGCAATCCCAGGGCGACGTTTTCCGCGACGGTCCTCCAGGGGAGAAGCGCATCCTCTTGGAACAAGAACCCCACATCGGGAGAAGGGCCATTCACGGCCCTTCCGAATAAGTAGATCTCCCCTTCCATGGGGGAGAGAAGCCCCGCAATCGTCCGAAGCAACGTGCTCTTCCCGCATCCAGAAGGGCCCACGAGGCTCACAAAACTCCCCTCAGGGATCTCCAGGCTCAGGTCCTCGAGCACTGGGGAGTTTCCGTAGGAGACGGTGAGGTTTCGGATCTCCAAGGCGTTCATAGGCTCTCCACAATGGCGTTGGTCACAAGTTGACGGAGGTCCACCTCCCGTTCCAAAACCCCTGCCTGGCGCTGAGCCTCCTGGACGCGTTTTGCATCATCGAGACGGATGCGCCCATCCCGCGGATACAGGGAGCCACGGTACTTGATGAGGATCTGCTCGAGGAGCGCCCGGTCTCCGCCAATGACCAGCTCCTTAGGGAGAGCATCGGCCAAGAGTTTCGGGGTCCCATAGTTGAGATAGCGGAGCGCCCGGGTGAGCGCCCGAGCCAGCGCCCGCATCTCCTCCTTGCGGGCCTCCCACTCTTCCCGCCGAACCGAAACCCCCATGAATTGGAAGTATGGGTTGCCCAGATACTTTTGGGCATGCTTGGGGTCCATGGGATTGACCAAGGTCCTACCCCCAGCCCGCTCAATCAGCGTTGCCGCAGGCTCTTGAACCATGCCCGCATCAACATGTCCAACCCGCAGCGCCTCAAACAGGTTTGGACCCAGGGTAGCATAGCGGACAGATTCAGGGTTGATCCCTGCTTTCCGCAGGTTGATCCCTGCTTTCCGCAGGATGTAAACCAGGAGGAGATGGTCGGCGGTCCCAAGAGCGGCAACCCCCACGGTCCGTCCTTTCAAATCAGAAAGGGTTCGAATTTGATCGGCTGTTTTTGGGGAGGTTGCAAGGATAAACAGATGTCGCCCCGTGCTGAAGAATTGGACGATCTTGGCCCCCCGAGCGAAAGCGGAAAGGGCCACGTCGAAGGAGGTGGCTGCGTAATCCACAGCACCGCCCACGAGCGCCTGCATTGCCGCGGTCCCGCCGCGCATGTACACGAGCTCGACGTCCAACCCTTCTTCTTTGTAATAGCCCTGGCTCCGGGCGATTTCATAAGGGATGACGCACAGAAGCTGGCTGCAGAATGCGAGCTTGATCTTTCGCCTACCTTGGGCGAAAGCGGGGAGGGGGAGGGCCGAGAGGGTCCAGGCGCCAATCCCTAGCCGGGCGAGCCAGGCCAGGAACCCCCGCCGGGTCATCGGTGAACCCCACGATTCTCGCATTCCGAGAGAACCTCCCTCACAGCACCCTGGCCCACCACGTGGGGTGGATCCATTCCCGGAGAAGCTCACGAAGAGATCTTCAAAGTCATCGAGAGAGATGAACCCCTGCATTGCAACACCACCTCACACAATTTGACAAGATCCATCACCAGCTCTAAGGAAAGAGCTAGCGAAGAGAACAACGGTTTGGGGGGCCGAGAGAGCGGAAGCCTGGTCCGCGGGGATTCTAGACGGACCTTGGCCTCCGCCGCGGACAGATACACTGTCGCGGGGCAAAGATAAGGAGATTGTGAATCCGATCGCTCGTGAACATCTTTGTTGACTATTTTAGTAGACTTTTCCCGACAAAGTCAACAGCTCCTTCTATACTCCGTGGGAATTTTTAATGCACGTGGTGGTTGTGCGCGAGGGAAGTATGTGAGGGATTATTTACGTCGCAGGAAGATTTCCGAGACCGGGACGGGCTTCCCGATATGGTATCCCTGGGCGTAGTCGATGCCCAGATCGCGCACATGCCGCAGGGTGACCTCGTCCTCCACCCACTCGGCGATGGTCTCCCTCCCAAGTCCCCTTGCCAGTTCTGCAATCGCCCGGACGATCTGCCTGTTCTCCCCATCCTCAGCGAGCGTGCGAATGAAGGTGCCATCGATCTTCAGGAAGTCCGCTGGCAGGCGCTTGAGATAATAGAGCGAGGAAAATCCCACCCCGAAATCGTCGAGAGCAAAGCGACATCCCCGGGCGCGCAGGATTTCCATACAGCGCAGGGTTTTCCCGACGTTCGCGATGGCCGCAGTCTCCGTGATCTCCACCACGAGCCTATCCGGAGGGATCTTGGAGGCATCCAGGTCGGATGCTATGGCCTCGATAGTTTCTATATCATTCAAGGTTTTTGCGGAGAGGTTCACGTGCACGGACAGGTTGTGATCGCGGATGAGCTGGAGCGCCTGCCCCCACATCCACCGGTCGATGGCACGGATGATGCCCAGGCGCTCTGCCTTGGACAGGAAGGCTGCTGGGAACACGATCTCCGGCCGGTCCACAAGACGCACCAGCAGTTCCCAGCGATCGATGCACCCGGTGCGGAGGTCAAGGATCGGCTGGGCATAAGCGATGAATAGGCCCTCCCGCAGCGCTCGGTTCAGCCGCTCCGCCCAGTCTGCGAGGGCCTCCCGGGGACAAGTCTCATCCGGCGCGTAGATCACCACCCTGTCTCCACCCCTTTCCTTCGCCATGTACAGGTCTCATCCGGCGCGTAGATCACCACCCTGTCTCCACCCCTTTCCTTCGCCATGTACAGGCTGCTGTCTGCGGCGGAAAGCACCTCGTCCACTGTGGTGCCGTGATCGGGAAACAACGAGATCCCACAGCTGCAGCTGAGGCGGACGAGCCTTCCTGCGAGAAGGACCTCGTGTTCCCGAATTGTCTGAAGAACACGTTCTGCCACGGATAGGGCCTGTCTAGTGTCGATAGGGAAGAGGAGGATGCCGAACTCGTCGCCGCCAAGCCGGCCGAGGACGTCGGTCTCCCTGAGATTCCGCTGGATGCTCTGGACTACCGCCCGCAGCAGGTCATCCCCAGCCCTATGGCCTAAGCGGTCGTTGACCTCCTTGAAGTTGTCCAGGTCGAGGAAAAGAAGGGCTCCACCTTTTCCGGCGCGCCGGGCCTGGGCAATCCTGTGCTGGAGCTCCTCCTGGAAGCGGCGCCTATTGAAGGCTCCCGTCAGGGGGTCGTGGCTGGCAAGGTAAGTGATCTCCGCCTCGAACCGCTTCCTTGGGGTGATATCCTCGACGCTCCCTTCGTAATAAACCGGCCGCCCCGAGGCGTCCCGGATGGTTCGGGCCGTCTCCTGCACCCATACGATGCCCCCGTCGTAGCGGCGCCACTGCACCTCGAAGTCGGCCACCACTCCTTCCCGGTCCATGAGCTGTCGCCACCTGCGCCGGTCCTCCGGGTTGACGTAGAGCTGGACGGCGTTGGTCTGAATTAGGCTTTCCCGATCGGGGTATCCCAGGAGGCGAACCATCGCATCGTTTACGTCCAAGAGTTTGCCTTCAGGGGTGGACCGGTAGAGCCCGACTGGGACCCTTTCAAAGAGGAGGCGGTTGCGCCTGTGTTCCAGCGCCCTCTCCACGGCCACCGCCACCACACCGGAGACGAGGGAGGCGAACCGCAGCTCCTCCTCTCCGATGGGGCGCGGTGCGAGGTAGTCCAGGACGATGACCCCTGTGCATCTTTCTCCGGAGACCATGGGAAGGTTAACGCACATCTGCACCCCGGCCGAGCGCACTGGCTCGGGGACGGCGAGGGGGGAAGAAGGGGTCGTGTGGTCCTCTACGACGGGGGTTCTTTTGTGGAGCGCACGGGCAGGGCCGCTACTATCGTGCGGGGAGAGGGGGAGCTGGAGCCGGCCGATGTATTCTTTGCTCCACCCCTCGGCGGCGACGAGCTCCAGGATACTTTCCGAGGGGTCGACGACCAACAGGCTCAGGCCATCGGGCGCAAGGCGTTCGCGGAGGACCGGAAACGCTAGTGCACCGATCTCCTCGAACGTGACCGCGCTGAGAAGGCTATGGGCAAGATGGGTGGCGGCTTCCTCTTCTTCCCTCCGCGCAGCTTCTACCTGTGCCTGGAGTTCCTCGAGGCGAGAGAGCATGGCATCGCGCCAGCGTATGGCCTCCCCGAGCTCGTGGTCGGGTATGACCTCCTCGGGAAGGCACCGGCCGCTGGGATCCCCTCCTGCCACCAACCTGTTCGCGGCGATGAGCCACTCCAGTGGGCGCAGGATGCTGCGGTGGAGGAAGATCCACAGGGGAGCGATGAGGATGGCGTCAAGGAGGAGAAGGGGCGGGAGCTTTGTGAGGAAGGCCTGCCATGTCAGCGCCCCGAAGAGGTAGCTCTCCAGGAGGGCGATGGCTGGAGTTGCCAAGAGCGTGACAATGGCCCCGTAGAATAAAAGCTTACCCCTTAAGCTACGCGCTCGGCTGACGAACGGAATATCCTTCAACCTCCCCAACCAGAGGTTGTTGGGGATGCTCCTCCCCGCACTCGATGAGCAAGCAGGAGACCTCAGCTCAAAGCTAGGAGTGCTGTAAATTTCGCCCAGACGCGAGCCCCCGACGCGTTTTTTCATGCATTACCCCTGGCCTACTGCTTCTCCCTACTTTTCTCGCAGAAGATCGCTTTTAGGCAAACTTCTTTTGCAAAATCTCTGTGGATGTCCTTCTTAAATTCTTCGGTCGAAGTGCGCAAAACTTTTGGTTTTCTGGATTCGTACCATGGTTCTATTTTTGGTAGGGTGCTAAAGAAACGTGGAGGTGGGCAGTGGCTAAACCCCTTTGGACATTACTCCCCAATGACGATTGGGGAGGGGTCCAGACGGTCGGTTCCCCAAGAAGGGGAACTGTGACCCGGCCACGAACACACCATCATATCATTATCACATACACCCGGGCTAATTTCCTGAATCGATTGGAGGGACTGAGATTAAGCGCGTAGAACGTCTGGCAGAAACAGTCCTTACGTGGGCCCTTGTGCTGACCGTGAGCGTTGTCCCGCTCATCTTCGAGTATAGGGCATCGGCGAATTACCTGAGCTACCCTTTCCCAAAGATGCGAGCTCTCCTTGGGCTGATGGCTCTGGCAGGGGGGAGTGCGCTTATCCTTAGGAGACGTGGGAGGTATTCCCCCTCTCCGCTCGATATTCCTCTGTTTGTGTACGCGCTGGCAATTGCCATTGCGACCGTCTTCTCCGTGGATCCCTGGGTAAGCTTTTGGGGTCGGTATAACCGACGTGAGGGGTTCTTGACCCTCATCGCATATCTTTTGGTCACGGCCCTCACAGCCCGCTACCTTAAGAGCAAGCCCCAGGTGCAACGGTGGATTGGGGGTCTGTTTATCGGTTCGGCGATCGTGATAGCGTACGGGATTGCCCAGTACTTTGGCTTGGAGATCATTCCCAACCTGGAGTCGGGCGGAAGGAGCTTTGCGACGATGGGGAACCCCGATTTCTTGGCGATGTACTTAGTTCTCGTGCAGTCCCTTGCAATGACCCTCTTCCTCTATGGATCTGAATCTCCCTATTGGCTTATCTTTTGGGGAATTACCACAGGAACATACCTCACGCTCCTAATGACCCTTAGCCGTGCCGGTTGGTTGGGGATTGCTCTCTCTGGTGTAATGATTGTCTGGATGGGGTGGCCTCGTCTAAAACAAGATTCAGCAGTACGTCGACGGCTTGCGATCCTGGCAACTTCCCTCGCCCTTGTGACGGTCCTTTTCGAGTGGCCGGGAGGACCCTTTTCGCGCCCAGGCCTGACCATCACTACTCGGATTCTGAGCACAGGAGAAGTCGAGACTTCTGGGGTCTCGGAGCGTCTTTGGATCTGGTACAACACAGTACTCGTCATTGTCAAGCGGCCCCTCATCGGCTGGGGTCCAGAGACTCTCTCCCATGTTTTCCCCTATGTACCGCAGGAGCGCTATCTTGAGTTTGTCCAGAGGTGGGGACGGTTCGGAATTGTAGACAGGGCCCATAACGACTTCCTTCACGTCGCTGCCTCTACAGGTCTTATCGGCCTTGCATCATATATATGGGTGCTGGTACGGTTCTTCAGAGTAGTTTTCCAGTCAATACGGGGATCCCCCTGGAGCGAGTTCCACCCCTTGCTGATCGGATCCCTTGGGGGAGCAGTTGGCTACCTTGCCACCCTTCAATTCCATTTCAGTGTGATTGATGCGGCCCCTGTTTTCTGGAGCACAGTGGGGCTTGCCAGCGGTCTCGCCTGGAGTACCAGAAGACGGCAGGAGGAGCTCCAGGGATTTGGGAATACATCCGATTATGGATCAGGGGATGGGTCGGGGTGATAAGGGTGGAGGATCGTCATCAGCAAGTTCGGAAGAAACTGGGAGAGCTCTTGGTCGAAAGAGGATTGATCAGCCGGGGGCAGCTTCAAGAAGCCCTGGAGGAGCAGAAGAAAACCGGAAAGCGGCTTGGTCAGATCCTCGTCGATCGGGGGCACCTCTCCAAAAGTGAGCTGGGAAAGACATTGCAAACCCAGACAGGCTTTCCTTACGTCAGTCTCACTGCCCAACCCCTCAACCGCGAGGTCATCGGCCTTGTGCCAGAACCCCTTATCCGCCGTTTCCGGGCAATCCCCATCGCCCGAGAGGGAAAGGAGCTCATCGTCGCTATGGCCGATCCAACAGATCTTTTGGCCATCGATGAGCTTTCCGCGGCCTCCGGGTTTCGGATCCGTCCAGTGCTCACCACAGAGAGCGATCTTGACTGGGCCATCGCCCAGCTCTTCGATGTCCGCCGCCATGTTGAAGAGGCTGTAGAGGTCGCAGAGGGAGAAGAACCGGAAAGACAGGTCCAGGAGGAGATTGTCCTTACCCTTGATGAGGACAGGGAGACCCCGCCCGTCATTCGGTTGGTGAACTCGATCATCCGCGGGGCCATCAGCGCCGGGGCAACGGACATCCACTTCGAGCCTCAACCTGGGGGGCTCCGGGTGCGTTATCGCATCGACGGGATGCTTTATGATAAGGCCTCCATCCCGCAAACGCTGCAGGCAGCAGTGATCAGCAGGATCAAGGTGATGGCAGGACTCAACATCGCTGAGCGTGTGAAACCACAGGATGGGAGGATTAGCCTGCATGTGGACGGGGCAGAGTACGATGTTCGGGTGGCGACCATAGGCTGCTCGTACGGGGAGCGTGTGGTCCTACGCCTGCTGGACAAACACCGCATCCTCTTGGGTCTCGATCGCTTGGGACTTCTTCCTGATCAGCAGGATCTGGTTACCTCCCTAATCCAGAAGCCCTACGGGATGATCCTGGTGACGGGCCCGACAGGGAGTGGCAAGACCACCTCCTTGTATGCCTTCCTCCATTACATTAACGAGCCCACTAAGAATATCATCACCATCGAGGACCCAGTGGAGTACCACCTCGAGGGGATCACCCAGATCCCCGTCCGACCAAGAATGGGAATCACATTTGCCAATGGCCTTAGGTCGATCGTACGGCAGGATCCCAACGTGATCATGGTGGGCGAGATCCGCGACGCCGAGACCGCCCAGATCGCTGTGCAGGCAGCCCTGACGGGGCACTTAGTGCTCACTACCCTCCACACCAATGACGCCGCGGGAGCGATGCTGCGCCTTATAGACATGGGGATCGAACCCTACTTCATCACCTCGGCAGTGATCGCCACCCTCGGCCAGCGCCTCGTGCGCAAGATCTGCACCGGATGTAAGGAGGCCTACAAGGCACCCGTGGAGGTCCTGCGGGAGCTTGGGCTTTCCGAGGATCCTCCGCTCACCCTTTACCGGGGTGCCGGATGCCCGGCGTGCGACTACACCACCTACAAAGGGCGGACGGCGGTGTTTGAGATCCTGGTGATGTCAGACCCCATCCGGGAGCTTGTGTTGAAACGGCGCCCCACCTTGGAGATCCGGGAGGCGGCCCGGAAATTGGGAATGAAGACGATGCGAGAGTGCGCCATCCAAAAGGCTCTTGAGGGGATCACCTCTGTGGAGGAGGTCCGGAGGGTGATCTTCCTGGAGACGGATGCCGTGGTTTAGCTATTCCGCAAGGGATACCAACGGCCAGCCGGTCGAAGGCGTGCTGGAGGCCGAGGACGAACGCGACCTTCGTGTGAGGCTTCGCGAAGCGGGATTCTATGTCATTGCCTACGAGGTGGTCCCTTCGCCCGTTCCCCGAAGGGGGTTACTGGAACCTCGCGTCACGCTTGAGGATCTCACCACGTTCAGCTTCCAACTCGCCGAGATGATCAATGCCGGGATACCCATTACCCAGGCCCTCCGGGCGGTCCGAGAGCAGACCCTCAACCGGTCGTTGAAGAGGATCATCACCGAGGTGGAGAAAGACGTCGAGCGCGGCTTGAGCCTCTCGGGGGCAATGGCAAGGCACCCCCACGTGTTCTCCCGGATGTATGTGGGGCTCGTGCAGACTGGAGAGGTAGGGGGAGTTCTGGACGTGGTGTTGACCAGGCTCGCTCAGTACCTGGACCGTGAGCTGAGCACGCGCAGGAAGGTTCGGTCGACGTATATTTACCCAGCGTTCGTCCTCACCTTTGCTACCCTGGTGCTGAGCTTCCTGCTGGTCTTCGTTGTGCCTCTCTTTGAACGGCTCTACGGCCGGCTTGGGGCGCAACTGCCTCTCTTGACGCGAGGGCTTCTTACCATCAGCCGGTTCGTACGAGGCCACTGGCCGGTCCTCTTGATTGGGCTCGGGTTGGTGATCTTAGTGATCGTCAGGGGACGCAGGATACCAGGAGTGCGATCGCTGCTTGATCGTATGATGGTCCGCCTCCCCGTATTCGGCGCGTTCCTCAAGAAGGTGATCATCAGCCGATTTGTGTACGCCCTCGGGATGCTCCTCCAGGGGGGTGTGCCTATCCTCCAGGCCCTTGACACATCCGCTGAGGCAGCAGACAACGTAGTCCTCCTCGAGGCAGCACAGGCGATGCGCACCATGATTCAGGAGGGCCATTCTATCGACCATTCCATGGAGCGGACGGGGTTTTTCCCACCTTTGGTTGTCCAGCTGGTGGCCACGGGCCAGCAGACGGGGACGCTGGACCAGTCTCTCCTTCGAGCAGGGGAGTTCCTAGATAGGGATATCGACTACACCATCCGGCGCCTGACCGCATTTCTGGAACCAGCGCTCACGGTGTTCGTGGGCGTGGTCGTCGGGTTTATCCTTGTGTCCCTTTACCTCCCCGTGTTCAACCTCCTCCGTGTGCTCTCGCGGCGCTAGAAGTTCAATCTCTCGTGGGAGGTTGGCACGATTCTTGCTCAAGGGAAGATTTTGAAAAATCTCTTGGAATATTTCCTGCGGAGAGGACTAAGTTGACGACTTATTGGGAATATAGTATGATGAAGACCACGGGAGGGCTAAGGGAAGAGATCGGAGGTATATGATGAAGACCACGGGAGGGCTTAGGGAAGAGATCGGAGGTGTGAAATGAAGGACAAACGTCGCAGGCGAAAAGGTGAACAGGGTTTCACGCTCATCGAGCTCATCGTCGTGGTAAGCATTATCTTGATCCTTGCAGCATTAATCGTTCCGAACCTAGTGGACATCGAGGATCGCGCCAGGAGGAATGCAGTAATTGCAGATGCAAAGGCATTGAAAATAGCATTTGATCTTTATTTCGATGACAACAAACAATATCCTCCCGACGCTACCATTGCCAATTACGGCGGTTTGCTCAATACCCTAAGCCCTTATGTAACGCTACAGCCGACGGAAAATGACGCCAACTTCACTTTCAGTGACTATGTTGGACAACCAAGCGGTAACAAGAAGAAATTCACGTTAATAATCGTTGGTAAAGACAGTGCCCCCACGACAGTTACGATCACAGAGAAAAGCATCACCTACTCACCGTAATCTCAGTGGTGGGATGTATGGTTAGCTAAGTGAAGGAGTCTGTCTGATCTACCGGTGGGGCCGTTCCACAGGCCCCACCTTTTTTAACGGGGCCTCGATGTGTGCCAGCGAGATAATTATAATGGTCCAGGCAGAGGCTCTGTTGTCACAAACTAAACTTTCTCTCAGACTTGTCGAGCGTGGACGGGTTTATCCGCTATGAAGTGAGAATAAGCTTGTGAGAGAAAGCCTCATAGACCGCGCGGTCAAAGAAGGGGCTAACTTTTTCAAGGCTTTGGGATGGACCCTCAGACCCAGCGGGAATAGGGGTATGGAAAGGACCATACTTGTACCGCCGAAAGGGATTACCTACAGAGTTACTCTTATCCGCCAGAGGAGCGTGGCGGTCGCGCATGTGCTCTGAGAGGATCTGGCATGGTTCCCTGGTAGGGAGGGAAGAGGGGATCTCCCTAGTGGAGGTTCTGGTGGCCTTGGCTCTCCTCGCCATTCTTCTTCTCTCCCTGGCAAACGTCTTTGAGGTTCGCCTCGTAGGTGCAGTGAATCATGAGCGCTCCACCACCCTCGTCTTCCTCGCCCAACAAAAGGCCGAAGAGCTCGGAACCATGTTGCGAGCGGATCTCAAACCAGGAGAATTCAAAAGCTCCATGGAGCAAGCCGGGGCTTTCTCGGGCTTTCCAGGCTACCGGTTCAAAGTCGTTCAACTCCCCTCTCCTGATGAGGAGGAGTTGAAGCGCCTGAAAGTCGTTGTCTGGGTGGATGACAACGGAGATGAAACCCTCCAGCCCTCAGAGAAGAGGGTGGAGCTTGCTATCCAGATCAGTCGGAGGCCCAAGTGAGACAAAAGTCAGGATACACCACAATCGAACTCCTCATCTCCCTGACGATCCTTCTCCTCATCGTGGCGATGGTGGGGACGTTCCTGTGGGCATCCCAGAGAGAATGGGAGCTAACCGACCGCCAGGTCGAGATCTTGCACAACGCCAGGATTGTCTTGGAGATCGTCCTCAGGGATGTCCGGCGAATCCAGCGCTTGGAGAGAATCGACACGGACACGGATATGGGCCGCCTGTGCTATGTGGTGATCCGGGAGGATGGGATCGAAGAGCTGAGGGAGGTCCGATACGACGGCCAAAACCTTCTCCTACAGTCCGGCCTTCCCACCCAGCGTCTCTGCACGTTTGCCCCGGGAAGCGAGGTGGACATCCTCTCTGCCCAAGTTATAAGCTTCCGCCTGACGGCCCTTGACGAAGAGAACTCTCCGATCAGGGATCCGAGCCCTGGCCAACTTGACAAGATTCGCTCGGTGCGCATCCAGATCACAGTGCAGGATCCAGAGGGGATGGTCCCGGCGGTAACGTTCGCCTCCCAGGCAGCCGTGCGCATCTACGGTTCTGGGAGGTAAGGATGAGACAATGCACACAGTGGCTGGTATTCACCAGAAAGAAGAAGGCATCGCCTTGATCCTCGTTCTTGCCCTCATAGCAGTTGTTACCCTCATTGTGGCGGGAGCCGCCGATCTCGTGGAGGTCGAAACCCGCTTCGTGAGCTACGCCCAAGAAGCCACAGAGGCCTTCTATCTCGCTGACGCGGGAGTGGAGTGGGGAATCTTCCAGCTCAAGAAGGACATGGAGTGGACTGGCACGGGAGGGCCTGTACCCTTCCCTGAAGGCGCGGAGAGCACCTTCGAAGTCTCTGTCCTTGGGGAATCATGCACGCGGCCTCAGCCGGAGGATGGGGGGAAGTGCTTCGTCCTTTCCTCCACAGGCCGTGCAGGGGTGGTCCGGACAGTGCGCGCCGAGGTTTGGATCAAATACAAAAAGAAGAAAGCTAAAGACAAACCAGATGAGGCCGAAAAGGTCAGGATCTTGCTCTGGCGTGAGGAGTGAGAGATTGTTCAAGGCAGGGGTAGTGGTGGGAGGCGAGGAATTCTTCCCTGATGGTGGGACGAGCGAGGAGCAGGGTTGTTATTCTCTTCGGAGATCCCCTCCGGTTGGTTGAGGCCCGCGGGGGGCGAGTCAACCAATTTCGCGTCGTACGAGTTGCTCACGGTCCGGCGCTTTCTTTCAGTGAGGGGTCGGATCCACATGCTGCTGGGAGGATGCTGGCTCAGCTCCTGCGCCAGACCAGGATCAAGGCGAAGAGAGCAATTGCCGTCCTTCCAGCGGGCTCTTTCCTTTTCAGAACGCTTCTTCTACCCCCCATGCCTGAGCGAGAACTCAGGCAGGCAGCGTGGGGGGAGGTAGAAAGCTATATCCACCTCCCCCCTGAAGATGTCCTGTTGGGTCTCCTCACCCTGGGAGAGGTCGTCGAGGAGGGTGCGAGGAGGGTCCAGGTTCTTGTGGCCGTTGGCTCCCGACGCACCCTCGAAAGTTGCCGACAGGCAATCCTTGCTGCTGGCCTGCGCCTGGAAGCGATCGAGATCGCACCCTTCGCTGTTCTCCGCTCCTTGATCCTCAAAGGGGTGTTGCGTGCCGACCATCACGTGTGTGCAGTGGTCATAGGAGACGGGGAAGGGGCTATTGCGGTTGCATCCGATGGACACCTTCGTCTCCTGCGCATTGGGGAGTACGCCCCTGGAGGGGAAAGGGCCGCGGCTCTCCTCGCGGATCTTCGTGCAACCCTCCGCTATTACGAGACCAGGATCAGCATGGGCGCCGGGGTTGAGAGGATCGTTGCAGTCCTGGATCGACCTGTTCCTCCAACCATTCCCTCTGCGCTGGTAGCCGAATTCGGCGGAAGGGTACAGTTTGACGAACTCCCGCCTGGCGTAGCTCCTGGCCAGGAGTCTTTGTCCCCCTATTTGTACCACGTCACTTTGGGAGCGACCTTGGGACGGGCTGCGGGAGTGCTCTTGCTTCCTTTGAGGAGGCTGGAGCGCCTGCGACCCAGGCGAAGGGTCCACCTTCACCAGATCCTTGCTTTCCTTACACTTCTCGTACTGATTGGGACAGGCTACGGGATCTTCACGATCAACCGGGAGCTTTCCGCTGCCAACAGCCGCCTCCAGGCGGTCCGTAAGGAGGTTCAGGAGTTGCAGGCGCAGCTTGCCGCACGGCAGGAAGAAGCTACCAAACAGGCAAAATCGGTGGCTGCGGTGCTCAGCAGGGTCCAGGACCTCTTTCGCCCCCCTTGGTCGGAGGTCCTCTCCTCCCTGGAGAAATTGCCAGGAGGGCTCTGGCTTACCTCGATGGAAGTGAGCGGGAGGACCACAATGACCATTGAAGGTTTCGCCCTTTCTCCCGCCAATGTTTCCGACCTGTTGGAGCGACTCGCAGGGTTACCTGCATTTGACCAGGTAGTCCTCCGAAGGGCTCAGGAGGAGGAGCTGGTGAAGCGACAGGTCGTGCGGTTCCGTATTGAGGCCACCATCCGGTCTAGCTGGGGGACACGGAGGGGAGAGGGAAGCACAAGGGAATGAAGAACGATAAGGCGAGGCTGGCCCTTTGGACAATTCTTTTGGCCGCGGTTGCCTTCGGAGGGTTACGCTTGGGGATTGCCCCTCGCCTGGATGCCCTCCAAAAAACCGAGAGGGATTTGCGCGCTCAAGAACAGCTTGCGGCAAAGCTCAAGGAGGAACTCCGTACCTTCAAGCCCGGTCCTATCAAGCTTCCTGAGGGTCTCTCCCTCATCCCCCTGCCTCAATTGATCCCTCAGATTGTCCAGGAGCTGATGAAGGTGGCAAGGACCTCGGGTGTGCAAATCGTTACGCTCGAGATGCCTCTGCTCCAGAAGCCAGTGCCCACTGAGGCGCCTGCATTGTCCGAGCTGGATCTCGCACTCTCTGTCAAGGGGAGCTTTCGGGGGATCACAGCGTTTGCTGAAGGGATCGAGCGCAGTTCCTGGATCCTCGCAGTCAAGAACCTGCAGATCAAACCGAGAGAGGATACCCCTATTTTGACGGCCTCCCTGACCATCACGGCCACTCTGATTCAAGACGAAGGGAATGTGAAGGGAATCCGTATCCATATTCCGAGAGGGGAGGGTGCTCCCGCACCTGCAGCCTCGGGTATTGGGAGGGGGCCTTTCGAGCCTTTGGTGAAGCCCCCTAAGCCCAGGGGGCCTGTAGCACAGCTTCCGCCTCTTCCCCCGCTACCGCTACCTCCACCACCCTCTGTTGCACCGGCTTCCCCGTCACCTGAACCAACCCCAGCACCCCCTCCACCTCCGCCAGAAGAAGTGAAGCTTGGGATCGCGGTGATCGGGATCGTGATCGGTCCTGAACCAGTCGCCATCATACGGGACTCCTCTGGGACACGCGTTGTGGGAGTTGGAGAGGTCGTGGGGGAGGATCTTCAGGTCCTCAAAATCACCGCTAACCAAGTGACAATGCGAAGGGGGAAATCTACCTACACCCTGCGTATCGGGGAGTCCCGGTAAGCATATCCTAAAGCTCTACCGGAATCCTCCTCTGGATCGTCACGCTATATGCACCCCAGCGATCCCCTTTGCCGGAGGGGTTGAGGAGAGAGAGTTCCGCGTCATAGGCATACGCTTCCACTCCTTCCTGCACGGCCTCCCGTAGCACGCGTCCGAACTGAGGGTCGGCTTCATCGTAGGGGGAGAAGACAACCGAATCCGGCCGCTGAATGAGGAATACCATGCACGCGCGCAGACCCGAACGCCTAGCCTGGATCAGCGCCTCGAGGTGGCGAACGCCGCGCTTTGTGGGAGCGTCCGGGAAGAGCGCCCTTCCGTTCTCGACGAGGTTACAGGACTTCACCTCCAAGAGGCAAAGGGGATGACCCTTGGGAAACTCGAGGAGGAAGTCGAGCCTTGCGTTCTGGTAGCGCGCCTCCGGGATGATCCGCACAGCCCCCGCGAATTCTGGCAAGGCGCCTTCCCGAAGGGCTGCATGAACCACCTTCGAGGGGAGGCGGGAGTCCGCTGAGACGAGGTACCCGTGGTATCTGACCAAAACCACGTCGTACCGCGTCTTCCGTCCCTCCTGGCTCATCTCTCGGAGGACGATCTCGACCCCCGGGACGAACAGCTCGCGCATCCGCCCTGGGTTCGGGAGGAATGCTTCAACCCGACGCTTCCCGATCTGGGCAATGGCGAGGAACTTGTTGGGACGCTTCAGGAAGGTGGCGGGGTATAACGGTCCTGGGATGATGAGGGTTGCGCCGGGTTGTTCAGATGCTCGCATCAAGTATCTTCGTCAAAAGAGAATTCGGGGTAGGCGGCTGTGCTCGGGTCTTCCCTTCGCTCCCAGTTCCTCGGCCTCCACCGTGTGTTCAGAGGTTGGCCTCGTCAATGTCCGCTCTGGGGGAGACCCTCGCCGCCGCTCAAGTTTATCGGACTCTGAGTGCATTGCGTTTTTAGGGTAAGCTCTACGACACGAAGCGTTCATTCCTTCCTTGGATCGAATAACTCCGGGGAGAGGAACGGTGCCAAGGCCGCAACGACAGCTACCTCCAGCATCGCCTCCCGACGCAGGAGTCCCTTCGTGAGGAGCCCAATGGTGCCAAAGGACTCATGGCCCTCGCTCGACCCCAGCAGGTCGTCCACGATTGGCCCCAGTTCCTCTCCAGCAAGAGCTCGCACCGCCAGGGATTCCGGGAGCATCACCCGGGGACCGCTCCCCAATCCCAGCCGGCCGTCCCGATTCATGATGGCGACCCAGGCACACATC
Source organism: bacterium (assembly GCA_030550015.1). Classification (GTDB taxonomy): domain Bacteria; phylum Sysuimicrobiota; class Sysuimicrobiia; order Sysuimicrobiales; family Thermofontiviventaceae; genus Thermofontivivens; species Thermofontivivens primus. The sequence goes on from JAUQQG010000049.1 coordinate 22,063, forward strand.
ATCACTCCGTAGGGAGTTACCTCAACGCCACCTTCGATCCCAACCCCCAGCTTAGCCCCGTACCGCTCCAACGCCGCCTTGGCGCGGTTGATGGCTCCCTGGACAGTTTCCTCCATGCTGCGAGGTTGAGGGGAGACCCCAGAGGGAACCTCTAGAGATTCGATCTCTGCCCCTGGGAAGGCCCGCTGGAGTACTCTCCAGGCCGCCTCCACTTTTGAAGGGCTCGTGGAACCTATGACGATGCGCATCTTCGGCTCAGCCATTGTTGTGCGGAACCAAGTGATCCGTGAGGGCGTGCATGTCGACAAGCTCCTCAAGTTGCCAGATCGCTTCCCTTACGCGAGCTGCAGCCTCCCCGATCACCGGCGTGGAGAGCCGGAAGAATTTCTCTTCCAGCTCTGCAGGGGTGAAGGGATTGTCGGCGAGGCCCCGTGACTGGAGGCACTCCTCCACAAGCCTCTCCCCGTTTTTGAGCGTAACGGTCACGCGGGCAGGGCGTGCCTTGGGAAGCATGGCGGTGAGGCGAGGATCCTCGCGCACCTCTACACGGAGGGCGAGGTCCCGGATAACCTGATGGTGCAGGTTTCTGGGACCGAACGCCTCAGGACCTGTCTCCCCGAGAACCAGGGCTGCTGCTACCGCGTGAGGGATGGAGAATTTGGCGGCAAGCGGGGTCTCGGGAGCAGGGTTCGTGAGCCTTGCCGCGAGGTTGTAGGTTTCCACCGTGACCGCCTCAACTTCCTCTGGAGCGGGGTTCCTCCTGCGCCGGATCTCCATGACTGCGTCCAGTGTGCTGTGGACATACTGGCAGCAGGCGTACATCTTGAAGTAGTTCCGGGCCACAAACCATGTCCCCCCGAGCTCTTGCGTGAGGATCTCGGGATAGGTGAGTTCCCCGAGGATCTCTCCGAACACCGCTGGGAGGGCCAGCGAGTGATAGGTGAACCCCCAGGCAATGCTCTGAGTTGCCAGGATGGCGTTCCGTAATGCAACGCCCGTGAACAGGTTTCGCACCGTGGCCCCGGCGATGGCAGCTCCCCAATCCGAAGGGACGACGAGGCTTGCGGCCTGGTGGAGACTAGATTCCATCTGCTCGGGGGAATATCCCCAGAGGTGGGAAAGGGCTGCAGCCGCGCCCACACTGCACAGGCTCCCGTGGGGGTGCACGGCGCGTTTGAGGGTGAATGCTGCTGCGATGCGGGCGCCCACCTCGTAGCCCGCGATGAATGCGGTGAGGACAGACGAACCCGGTTTGCCCTCTTCCTCGGCAACGGCAAGGACGGCTGGCCAGACATGGGCTCCTGGGTGAGCACGGGCGAATTGGTTCCCCTCATCGAGCTCCAGCGCTACGATGGCTGCGCCGTTGAAGAGGGCGGCACCTTCCGCGGTGGTGCGCACACCAGTACCAATGGCCGATGCCTTCCCTGGATGGCGCGCGAGATGACGGGCTAACCCTTCCATCCCTGGGTCGCGACTTCCTGCGAGGTTGGCCGCGACCAGGTCGAGGATCGTGAGCTTCGCCCGTTCCCGTACGGCGGGAGGGATGGACTCCAGGCGCAACCCCGCGGCAAACTCGACGAGCTCCCGAAGAGCTGGGATCGGTTCTGCCATGGTTTTCCTCCTCCCTTGCATGTTCCTTCCACGCCTTCTGTCCGAGCTCCTTCCCTGTGGGTTGGAGGAACAGCAAGAAGGATTTTCTCGCGTCAACGCAGAATATGGAACATTGTTCTAATATTCGGAACAGAGGTTGGGTCAGGAGGGTGAAGGATGCACAGGAGGGGCGAGGAGGTGGAGGTCCTGATCGTCGGTGGGGGCGGGGCTGGCTTGGTCGCTGCCCTTGCGGCCGCAGAGGGCGGCGCCCAAGTGGTGGTCCTGGAGAAGGCCAAAGATGTGACCTTCAGCAACACCGCCCGCAGCGGCGGCATGGTCATGGCTGCGGGAACCCGGTTCCAAAAGGCCGCGGGCATCCACGAGACGCCAGAGGACCTTGCTAAGGATATCTTCGCTCGGAACCATCACCAAAGCGACCCCGAGGTCACGATGGCGCTTTGCAGGGTGGCCCCGGTGCTGGTGGAGTGGTTGGTTGACCGCTGGGGCATCCAGCTGGAGTTCGTCCGGGACTTCAAGTACCCCGGGCATTCGCAGTTCCGGATGCATGCCCCTCCCTCCCGCACGGGCCGGGAGTTGATCATCCAGTTGTGGGAGGCTGTCAAAGCCCATCCGCGCATCCTCTTCGTCCCTAATACCGCTGTGGAGCGCCTGCTCACTGGGTCAAGCGGTGAGGTGTGTGGTGTGGTTGCGGTGACCCAGGGTCCTGAAGAGATCCCGGCCAAGCGGGTTATCCTGGCGTGCGATGGGTTTGGGGGGAACCGGGAGCTTGTACGCCGGTACATCCCGGAGATGGCTGATGCCTATTATTTCGGCGGAGTGGGCAACACAGGCGAGGCGATCCTTTGGGGGTTAGAGCTCGGAGCAGATCTGGCCTTCATGGACGCTTATCAGGCCCATGCCACGGTGGCCTATCCCCACGGGACGCTCGTCACTTGGGCCGTCATTGTGCACGGCGGTATCATCGTCAACCGTGCCGGCCAGCGGTTCGCCAACGAGGACATCGGATATTCAAGCTTCGCTCGCCATGTGCTTGAGCAGGAGGAGAGGCTCGCGTACGTCATCCTCGACGGGCGCATCCTGGAGCTGACGCAGGGCTTCTCGGAACTCCGAGAGAGCGTGGAAGCAGGTGCGATCCGCGGCCCCTTCGAGACGCTGGAAGCCCTCGCAGAGAGCCTTCACATCGATGCCACAGGTCTGACAGAGACAGTCGTTCAATACAACAGAGCTATGCGCGGTGAAGGGATAGATCCCCTGGGCCGCAAGGAAGGAGGATAGATCCCCTGGGCCGCAAGGAAGGACACCCTCTTGGGAGTCCCTACTTCGGAGTGCAAGTGACCGGGGCCCTCTTCCACACCCAGGGGGGATTGCGCGTGAATGCCCATGCACAAGTGCTGCGGCAGGGCCGTCCGATCCCCGGGCTCTATGCGGCAGGTGGTTCCGCTGCCGGGATCTCCGGTCATGGGGCCGACGGGTATCTCTCCGGAAACGGCCTCCTGTGTGCACTGGGGCTGGGATACATCGCTGGCCACCACGCATCCCGCATCATGGCTGGGGAGGAGTTTCCCGCGACGGCGAGGTGAGACCGTGAAGCTCCGGGTGATCACACCAATCCATGTGACTCCTCAAGAGCTCCAGAGGCGGCAGGAACGGTACAACCGCCTCGCGCCTCCGAGAATGCAATTACACCTGTGCAACCTCCCTGACCGACTAGATGTCCCCCGAAGGCTAGACAACAGGGCGGACATCCTGGCCTCGGAATACTTCGTCTATGCCGAGGGGATGCGAACTGATCCCGGGGACTATGACGGCATCTTCCTGGACTGCGTCCTGGACCCTGCTCTGGAAGCCCTCAGCGCAGACAACAAGCTTCCTGTCTTCGGCCCCCTGCGGCTTTCCCTCGGCTTTCTCGCAGGCCTCGGGTGGCGCTTCGCCGGGGTATGCAGGAACGAGGCAATCGCTCGGGCGATGGAGGAGCGCATCCGTTCCTACGGGTATGGCAACCTTCTGGCTAGGGTGGAGGTGCTCTCCCTGGACTTCTCCGCGGTCTCTCATAGCGCCATCTGGAACGCAACGATGCAGGGAGTCCTGGATCGGCTAGAAGCTGAGGGGGAAGTGCAGGCGCTGCTCAACGGGTGTTCGGCCGTAGACTGTACGACCTCCCGTGGAGGGAGGGTTGCGGTGATCGATCCTGTGGCCGTTTCGCTTGCCATGGTCGCATTGGCCTTTGGTCTCTGGAGATCTAGGACGATGAGAGAGGAATCCACAGGACACCTGTAGAATATATTGGAACATGGTTCCAAAATCTGGAACGAAAGAGCGAATCCCCTCCTCCGCCAAAACCGTAGAGCGGGCGCTAGATATCCTCCTGGCCTTTCTGCGAGAGGGCCAAGAGCTTGGGATCACAGACCTCAGCCGTACCCTCCAGCTTCCCAAGGGGACGGTCCATCGCCTCGTCTCCACGCTCGGTGCCAAAGGGTTCCTCGCCAAGAACGAGGCGACGGGAAAGTACCGCCTAGGGCTTTCGGTCTTCCGCCTCGGGAGCACCTTCCTCAACCAGATGGAGGTGCGGGCAGCAGCGCTTCCAGTGCTGCACGAGCTTGCCAGGATCACCGGCGAGACAGTGAACTTGAATATTGCCCGGGACCGCCGCCGAGTGTGCATTGAGAAAGTGGAGAGCAGCCACGATATCCGCCACTTCGTGGAGCTCGGGAGGCCACTCCCCCTCTACTGCGGCGCCTCCGGAAAGGTCCTTCTGGCCTTTCTTCCTGACGAGGAGATCGAGGCGGTGATCGCCGAGGGGTTACGCCCTCTCACCCCGCGCACGATCACGGACCCGCACCGTCTCAGGAGGGAGCTTGCCGAGATCCGCAGGCGTGGCTACGCCGTGAGCAGGGATGAGCGCGTGGAGGGCGCGTCCGCTGTCAGCGCCCCGATCTACGACAGCACGGGGCGTGTGGTAGCAGGGCTGACCATCTCGGGCCCAACCTATCGCTTCACTCCTGAGCGCGTGGCGCAATTCATCGAGCTGGTACAACAAGGCGCTGCGAGGATCTCCGCATCTCTCGGATATCCCATGGCGGTAGAGAGGAAGGAAACCAAGAGAAAGGGGGGTTGATGGAATGGAAGGTGGGAAGCGTATCCGGCGCAGGGAGTTCATCAAATGGGCAGGCGTCGCCGGTGGAACGGCACTGCTCCAGGGGTGGCCAAACCTCATTGGGTGGGTGGCTCATTCCCAGCCGAGGGAGGTGAAGATCGGCCACATCCACCCTCTCAGCGGGGGCCTTGCCCTAGAAGGGAATGAGATGAAGGACGCCATCACCCTTGCAGTTGAGGAGGTGAACGCCGCAGGGGGGATCAAGTCCCTGGGAGGTGCAAAGATCACCCTCCTCCATGGCAACAGCGAGGGCTCGCCGGAGAAAGGCGCTGCAGAGGCTGAGAGGCTCATTGGGGAAGGCGTGGTGGGCCTCCTCGGAGCCTATCAGAGCGCTGTGGCCTTCATCACAACCCAAGTGGCCGAACGGCGGCGCACGCCATTTGTCATCACCGTTGCCGTAGCCGACGAGATCCTGCGGAGAGGGTTCCGGTACTCCTTCCGCGTGCAGCCCAACGCCGAGGCCATGGCGCGGTACGGGGTCCGGTACGGGGTCGAGTATCTGACGACCCTTGCGAAGACCTCCGGTGCTGAGGTCCGCACGATCACCCTCATGCACGAGAACAGCCTGTTCGGGACCTCCATCGGAGACCACCTCCAGCGCTTCGCCTCTGCCGCAGGGCTGCGGGTCCTGGAGCGCATCTCCTATCCTGCCGCTACAGCGGACGTGACCACGGAGATCAACAAGATCAAAGCCGCCAGACCCGATATGGCGATCTTCACAGGGTACTTCCGGGATGGCGTGCTCATCGCCAGGACTTTGGCAGAGCTCCAGGTGGACGTGAAAGGGATCCTCGGTGTGGCCAACGGTGCCTTCAGCCACCCGCGGTTCTCCAGGGAGGCGGGGCCAGCGAGCGAGTACATCATGGACTCCAACTATTACTACAACCCGGTCAACCCGCGCACGCGGGGCGTGTTCCGGAGGTACCAGGAGCGGTTCGGCCGGCCCATGTCCACCCACGCCGTCTATGCCTATGTTGCGGCCAAGGTGCTCATCGATGCCATTGAACGAGCGGGATCCACGAACAGGGACCGGATCCGAGATGCGCTTGCAGCCACCAAC
>JAUQQG010000002.1:0-1306 GCA_030550015.1 bacterium
CCCCAAAAGCAGCCCGGCAGGTTCTACGTGGGGTTCCCCGTGCCTGCGGGGAGGCTCACCGGTGCTCAGCTTTGCTCGGTGGCCAGGATCGCCCGGGAATTTGATCTACGCATCCGGATCAGCCAGCGCCAGAACCTCATCCTGGCGGATATCCCGCAGGACAGGCTCGTCGCGGTGATTGTGATGATGCGCGAGATCGGCCTCCCCCTTGAGGGGAGCTGGATGCGCACCACCTCCATCGCCTGCACGAGCGACCCGTACTGCAACTTCTCGCTGAACTCCAGCAAGGAGCTACTCATGGACCTGCTGGACTACCTGGAACGCAGGCTGGGCCCAATCCAGGACATCACCATCAGCGCAGATGGCTGCCCCCACGCCTGTGCCCACCACTGGATCGGGGACATCGGGCTGCAGGCTTCGTACCTCCGAAAACCGGACGGCTCGGTGGAGGAAGCGTTGATGGTCATCCTCGGCGGAGGATACGGGCAGGAGGCCCGGATCGGGAGGGTCGTGGCCAAGCGCGTCCCCGTCGCAGAAGTCAAGACCTACCTGGAGAACCTCATCCGCTTCTACCGCCACTCCGGCCCGTGGAGGTCGTTCCACGAATTCACCAATGCGTACAGCGACGATGCACTGCTGCAGATCATGCGCAGCGGCCACCCAGTGGAGCAGGAAACGGCAGCAACGCCAGTACCTGTGGAGGTGGAGCCATGACGCGGCTAGATGAACTGGAAGCGTTCGAACTGGCAATGGAGTACGAGGACCATCCGGCTGAGGCGGTCATTTCCTGGGCCCTCAACCGCTATCACCCGCGCGTTGCCCTGGCCTGGAGCGGCCAGGCAGAGGACATGGTGATCCTGGACATGGCATGGCGGATCAACCCACAGGTCCGCGCGTTCGCCGTGGACACAGGGCGGATGCACGAGGAGACCTACGCGCTCATGGAGGAGGTCCGCCAGAAGTACGGGATCACCATCGAGGTCGTCTTCCCGGACCGCCATGAGGTCGAGGCCATGGTCCGAAACTTCGGGGTGAACCTGATGTACCGGGATGTCGCCTACCGTATCCTCTGCTGCGAGCTCAGGAAGGTGCGCCCCCTCGTTCGTGCCCTCAGCGAGCTGGACGCGTGGTTCACAGGCCTGCGCCGGGAGCAGTGGGCGAGCCGCCAGAACATCAAAAAGATCGAGATCGACCACGACCACGGCCAGATCGTCAAGGTCAACCCGCTGGCGGACTGGACCTACGAGGAGGTCTGGAACTACATCCGAGCCCACCAGGTTCCCTACAACCGCCTCTACGACCAGTC
>JAUQQG010000002.1:1316-3247 GCA_030550015.1 bacterium
AGTGGGTGCCCCCTATTGTTCTGGCCGATAGAAGCCAAGGACCCGCCGGCGTCCGCCGGGGGGTTCCGGTCGGGGAAAGACCGCATGACATCCGCGTTCGCGACGCCTCGGGCCGATGAGTTGCACCTGCCGCCGAAGGGAGGATCCGAGGTCGGGGCGATGGTGGTGGGAGGTCAATGCCCCAAAGGAGTGTGGGATGCACTGCTCTATCGAGACGGGAGGGTTCGAAAAGATCATGGAGGCGATCCTCAAGGAGGCGGCGCTGCGCAGCGAAGGAGCAACACATTAGGAGGGAGCCTTATGGGCATCATTTTCCCGGTCTCCATTGAGAGATCACAACTCACCCAGATTCTCGAGAGAAGGGGTTGGCGCCCGGTGATGCTGAACGGCAGGTCCGCCTACGAGAAGGTAGAAGGGATCTGGGTCTGGTTTGCCCGCCTTGAGCCTTACCCGGAGTTCATCTCCTGGGTGCCCGAAGAGTCCCAGGTCCACCGACACGCTGAGGGCCTGCGCAAACTCCAGAAAGAGGTAGACGCCATCTGCGAGGAGCTGGGAGTCCCCAGGACCGCCTCGATCATACTCCAATTTGCGCGCTGAGCCGTGACAGACCTGGGTGGACGCCGCATCATCGTCCTGGAAGCGAGAATGGCGCAGGAGCTCGCGGCGCTGATCACGCGTCGCGGGGGGCATCCTATCCTTGCGCCGGCGCTCCAAGAAGTTCTGGAAGAGCCGGCCTCCATACGCCCGGCCGTTGAGGCGCTCCTCAAGGGGGATGTGTTCGCTGTCTTCTTCCTGACAGGCGTGGGAGCACGGACGTTCATAGAGATGGCGGAAGCGCTGGGGTTCGGGGAGGAGATTCTCACTAGCCTGCGGAAGACCATGGTGATCTGCCGCGGTCCCAAGCCAGTCGCGGTTCTCCACTCCCGAGGGGTCCCCGTCACCCTCACGGCGCCTGAACCCCACACCGTAGAGGCCCTCCTGAGTGCTCTGGAAGACTGCCCATGGGACTTCCGGGGGAAGGTCGTTCTCCTCCAGCACTACGGGGAACGGAAGGAGGATCTGACAGTCTGGCTGGAAGCGCGCGGAGCGCGGGTACAGGAGATCTCACCCTACCGCTGGGCCCTCCCAAGGGATCTCGAGCCACTGCGTCGTGCGATCCAGATCCTGGTTGCCGGTGAGGCTGATGCGGTCTGCTTCACGAGCCGCCCGCAGGTAGTTCACCTATTCCAGGTGGCGGGGGAACTCAACCTCCTGGACCAGCTCAAGGACGCTCTCAGCAACCACGTTGTCGTTGCAGCACTGGGACCAGTTTGCACCAGGGCCTTGGAAGAACGCGGGGTGAAACCCCACGTCGTCCCTGAGCACGGCAAGCTGGGGCATCTCGTCGTCACGCTGGAACGGTTCTTCCGTGAAAGGCAAGAAGGAGTGGTGAAGAAGTGGGATACTTCCCGTTGATGCTTGACCTGCGGGACCGCCCTCTCCTCCTCATCGGAGGAGGGGATGAGACCATGGCAAAGGTCCATTCCCTCCTCGAGGCAGGGGCACAGCTCACCGTAATCTGCCCTGTAGATCTTCCGGGGCTCGCAATACTTGCGTCCGAGGGACGAATCCGCTGGCTCCAGAGGGAGTACCGGGAAGGCGATGTTGAGGGCTACTTCTTGGTCATCTCGAATCCCGCGAAGAAATCCCTTAACGCGCGGATCTACCGAGAGGCCGAGGAGAGGCGCGTCTTCTTCGTGGCAGTGGACAATCCCAGGAATGCCTCCGCCATCCTCCCCGCAGTTCACAAGCAGGGGGACTTACTCATCGCGGTTTCCACTAGTGGGGTGGCTCCTGCCCTCGCCGTCCGCATCAAGGAACGCTTGCAGAAAGAGTTCGGGCCTGAGTATGCCCTCCTCCTCCGGCTCCTGAAAGAGATTCGGAAGGAGGTC
>JAUQQG010000066.1 GCA_030550015.1 bacterium
ACTCCCGCACCTACCTTATGAATTATAGCAAAGGGGGGGTGGGTGTCAACGCGAAGGGCCTGGGAGGGCTTAGCGTTCCCTTTGGATGTTGATGAGGCTGAAAAACTCCGCCCTGGTCCTGGCGTCGTCCCGAAAGAGGCCACGGTTGGCCGATGTCACGACCTTGCTCCCAGGTTTTTTGATCCCCCGCATGGTGAGGCAAAGGTGTTCCGCCTCGATGACCACTGCAGCCCCCCGCGCCTGTAACCCCTCCATGATGAGGTCTGCGATCTGCGAGGTGAGCCGTTCCTGGACTTGCGGGCGCCTGGCCATGATCTCCACAAGGCGGGCGAGCTTGCTGATCCCCACAATCCGGCCGTCTGGGATATACCCAACGTGGGCCACCCCGTGGAAGGGAAGGAAATGGTGCTCGCAGAGGGAGTAAAAGGGGATGTCCTTCACGATAACCATCTCCTTGTGGTTCTCCTCATCGAACCCCACGGTGAGCAACTCCAGGGGATCTTCCCGGAGGCCGCTGAAGAGCTCCGCATACATATCTGCGATCCTCCTTGGGGTATCTACCAGCCCTTCCCGCTCTGGATCCTCCCCGATAGCCTCGATGATCATGCGCACCGCACGCTCAATTGCCGGTTTATCCATCCCGATCACCCCCAGCCGCATGCACCTATGGTGGGTGTTGCACCCATGAAGAACGTTGCTCGGAAATTCCTCCCTGACGCTGGCGAGGGAACCCTAGGATCGCTTCCATCATCCGAACAAGACGTGCCATGAACTGCACATCGTGAGTCCTGACGAGGTTTGCTCCCTGGCTGACACCATAGGCCACGGCGGCCGCAGTCCCTTCCAGGAGCTCCCCGTCGGGAAGTCCCAGAACCTCCCGGATGTAGGTCTTGCGGGAGGTCGCCAGGTAGATAGGGTACCCAAGGCTCCGGAACTCTCCCAGCCGGCGCAAGATCTCCAGGTCGTGGTGGACCTGCTTCCCCAGGCTGAAACCGGGATCGACGATCAGGCGCGTTCGCTTGACCCCCATCCGCGCGGCCATCTCGGTGCGTTCCCATAAGAAGCGGTACACTTCATCCATCAGGCAGTGGTACCTTGGGTTGGGGTTATCCACCTTGATGCGTCCCTGGATGTGGGTGACCACAAGTCCGCTTCCCGAGTCCCGCGCCACCTCGGCCATTCGGGGATCAGCAAGGCCACTGGGGTCGTTGATGATCACCGCTCCCGCTTCTACCGCCCTCCGCGCCACCTCCGGTTTGAATGTGTCCACGGCGATGGGGACAGGTAGCCGCGCGGAGAGCACTTCGATCACTGGGACGACGCGGCGGATTTCTTCTTCCACTGAGATCGGCGGCTCGGCAGGCCGGAGTGTTTCTCCTCCGACCTCCACGATGTCGGCCCCCTCCTTCACCATCTCCTCCGCCCGCGCAAGAGCCCTGTCCTGGGAAAAGTACTTTCCCTGATCATAAAAAGAGTTCGGGGTAACGTTCAGGATCCCGACGATGTACACGCGCCTGGAGAAGTCCAGCCGAAACTCCCCCACCTCAAGGGGTGACGGGGGATTGAAATAGCCCTCTAGCGCCCGGTGGAGCGCCCTAGCCCCATCGGCTCCCTCCAACGCACCCTCCAAGGAGGAAAACTCCTCTCGTGAGCCCCCTCCTAAGATGTCCACGCTTTCCTCCCCCTCACGCGCAAAAACGAGGATCCCCCGCGACTCCAGGACAGACTGGATCGCTTCCGCCTGCGAACGGGGAACGCCGATGAGTTTGGTCCACACCGTGACCCCGCGGCCCTCAGCCTTCTCCAGTGCTGAAGGAGGAAGGCCCATCTCACGGAACACTTGGCGCCGGTCCCGAGGATGGTCCAGTACGAGCACACGGGCGCTGAGGCCAGCCATCACACCACCTTCTCTCTCCCACCAGGGGTGATTAGAGCAATTATATTATAAGGATCTTGCAAAAGGGGGCAAGCTCCTTCTCAGGAATCCTGTACAGCGCTCTGGCCCTGTAAGTAGGCGACGATCCTCTCCGCGACCTTTGGCCCGACCACGCTGGCGATCTCTTCCAGGCTGGCCTCGCGGATGCGTTGGACGGAGCCGAAACGCCGGATGAGATCGCGTTTTCGCTTCTCGCCAATCCCGGGGATCTCGTCCAGGACCGAGAAGACGATGCGCCGCGCCCGGAGCTTTTGGTGGTAGGCGTTGGCAAACCGGTGGGCCTCGTCGCGCAGCCGCTGGAGAAGACGCAGGGCATGGGAGTCACGTGGGAGGGCGATGGGATCGCTACGATCCTTTGTGAAGATGAGCTCCTCGCGCTTGGCCAGCCCAATAGCGGGGACATTGACGTTGTACTCGAAGAGCACCTCCAGGGTAGCGTGAAGCTGTCCTTTCCCCCCATCCACGACGATGAGGTCGGGGAGAATCGCCCACTTCGGCTGGATTGGTTCGCCCCGGTCGAGTTTCTCCTGCTCCTCCCGTGCCCGGGCAAACCGCCTGCGCAGGACCTCCTGGATCATGGCGTAGTCGTCTGGACCCTCGGTGTATTTGATGGCAAAGCGCCGGTAATCCGCTTTCTTGGGCTTTCCTCCTTCAAACACCACCATGGAGCCTACGGACTCGCCGGCCTGGAAGTGGGAGATGTCGTACCCCTCGATGCGGAAGGGAGGAGTCTCCAGGCCGAGGATCTCCTGGAGTTCCCGGACAGAGAGCCCTTCGAGTCCTTCCAGCCTAGCCCGCTCCTGGCTTAGGAAGAAGGTAGCATTCTCTGAAGCCATCTCCACCAGCCGGCGCTTTTCCCCGCGGTGCGGGACAACCACTTTGACCTTCCTCCCAGCTCGCTGCGAAAGCCACTGGGCGATGACCTCCTGGTCGTCGATCTCCTCGGGGAGCAAGACCTCCTCGGGGAGGGACGTCGCCGATTCATAGTACTGCTTGGCGAAGGCGGAAAGGATCTCGCGTGATGGGACCCCTCGGGCACCGTCCAGGAGGAAATGGTCCTGGCCCACGAGCTTCCCCGCTCGGATGTAGAACATCTGGACGCATGCCCGGTCGCCACTCTGAGCCATTCCGAGGACATCCCGATCCTCCAGACCAGTAGAGGCGACTCTCTGCTTGGCAAAGATTGCCTCGAGCGCCTGGATCTGGTCCCTGAGCTGGGCGGCCCGCTCGAACTCCAAGCGCTCTGCGGCTTCGTGCATCTGTGCCTTGAGCTCCTCGATGAGATGCTCCTGTTTGCCCTGGAGGAAGAGAACGGCTTGCTCCACCTGCCTGCGGTACTCCTCCTCGGTCGCGCCCCAGGGGACACAGGGGGCGGTGCACTGGCCGATGGAGTAGTCGAGACACGGCCGAGGGAGATCCCGGGTGATCTCAATGTTGCAGGAGCGCAACTTGAACAGCTTCCGGACCAACCGAATGGAGCGGCCGACGAGTTTGGGTTCATGGTAAGGATAAGGGCCAAAGTAGTGCGCGCCGTCTTGGAGGACCCTGCGGGTCATGACCACTTTGGGGTACTTCTCGTTGGTGATCTTCAGGTAGGGGTAAGCCTTGTCGTCGGCCATGCGGACGTTGTAGAATGGGCGGTGACGCTTGATCAGGTTGGCCTCCAGGATGAGTGCTTCGACCTCGTTGTCGCAGGTCACGTATTCGAAGTCCTTGATCTTCGTCATGAGGTGGCGGATGCGCGGGCTCTCTACAGAGAGGGGGCTCTGGAAGTACTGGCGAACACGGTTGCGCAGGGAGGCCGCTTTCCCGACGTAGATCACCTTCCCACTTCCGTCCCGCAGGAGGTAGACCCCCGGCTTCTGGGGAAGGAGCTTGAGCTTCTCCACGAGCTGGTTATCCTTCCTCTGGGTGAGCACTCGGCCTTCCTCCTCTAACGTTACCCCGTCACCTGTCCCCCTGTCATTCCCTTTCATTTCCCCCACCTGCTCCTCAGGTTGTGGCAAAGGTCTTTTGACTTTGACACAGGCTTCTCTCCCTTGTATAGGAGGGGACGCTCTCAAAACGATTGTGGGACGTTACTTTCGTCTGCTCCCCGGAGTAGCCACCAGCGCCTTCCCCATCTTATTATTTCTCTGGACGGAGGCAAGCGCTTCCTGTGGGAGGACCTTCCGAAGGAACTGCCCAGTGTAGGAGTGGTCCATGAGGGCGACCTCCTCCGGCGTCCCTTCGGCGATGACGTACCCACCGAGGTCGCCTCCTTCAGGGCCCAGATCGATGATCCAGTCTGCCGTCTTAATGACATCGAGGTTGTGCTCGATGACCACCACGGTGTTCCCTGCATCCACGAGCCGGTGCAGCACATTGAGGAGGCGCTCGACGTCATAGAAGTGCAGGCCCACCGTAGGTTCATCGAGAATGTAAAGGGTACGCCCTGTGTCCCTCCTGGAGAGCTCTGCGGCAAGCTTCACCCGCTGCGCCTCCCCGCCCGAGAGGGTGGTGGCGGGCTGCCCAAGTTTGATATATCCCAGCCCCACGTCATAGAGGGTCTGTAGCTTGCGGCGGATCGCCGGGATGTGCGCGAAGAACTCCAGAGCCTCTTCCACGGACATATCCAGGACGTCGGCGATGTTTTTCCCACGGTAGCGGACCTCCAGGGTCTCCCGGTTATACCGCTTCCCCTTGCAGACCTCACAGGGAACGTACACGTCAGGGAGGAAGTGCATCTCGATGCGTACGATTCCATCGCCCTCACAGGCTTCACACCGGCCTCCGCGCACGTTAAAGGAGAAGCGGCCGGGCTTGTACCCGCGCATCCTTGCTTCCGGGAGCTGGCTGAAGAGGTCCCGGATAAGGTCGAAGGTCTTCGTGTAGGTGGCCGGGTTGCTCCGGGGTGTCCGTCCAATGGGAGACTGATCGATGTTGATGACCTTGTCAATGTACTCCAGCCCCTCAATGCCGTCATGGGCCCCGGGCTTGAGCCGGGCGCCATGGAGCTTCGCGGCCACGGCCCGATACAGGATCTCATCGATGAGGGTGGACTTGCCAGAGCCGGAGACGCCTGTGACACACACGAACACCCCCAGTGGGATGGCTACGTCGATCCCTTTCAGATTGTGTTCCCTGGCCCCCCGGATGACCAGGAACTGCCCATTCAATGGCCTGCGCCTTTGCGGAACAGGGATCTTCCGCTTCCCCGAGAGGTACTGGCCGGTGATGGACTCAGGGGTGTTGATCACGTCCTGGAGGGTCCCGGAGACCACGACCTGACCCCCATGGGCACCTGCACCGGGCCCGATGTCCACGATCCAGTCGGCAGAACGGATGGTCTCCTCGTCGTGCTCTACAACGATAATGGTGTTGCCGAGGTCCCGGAGCTGCAAGAGGGTGTTGATGAGGCGGCGGTTGTCCCTCTGGTGGAGGCCGATGCTGGGCTCGTCCAGGATGTAGAGGACACCCATAAGGCCGGAGCCGATCTGGGTAGCCAGACGGATCCGCTGCGCCTCCCCGCCCGAGAGGGTAGTGGCCGTGCGGTCCAGGGTCAGGTAGTCGAGCCCCACGTTCACCAGGAATCCTAATCGGGCCTTGATCTCCTTGAGGACCTGGCCAGCGATGAGCATCTCACGCTCGCTGACCTGGAGGTTCTCGAAGAACTCTTTGGCCTGTCGGACGGTGAGGGCGGTCACCTCAGCAATGGACTTCCCCCCTACCTTCACCGCCAGGCTCTCCGGCCGGAGCCTCGCACCCTTGCACGCCGGGCAGGGCAAGGTAGTCATGTACTGCTCCAGTTCCTCCCGCATGTACTCGGACTCCGTCTCCTTGTACCGCCTCTCCAGGTAGTTGATGACGCCCTCAAAATAGGTGTCGTAGACGCGCAGGCTCCCCCACCGGTTGTGGTAACGCACGCGGATGAGCTCGTCCGACCCATACAGGAGGATCTGGAGGAACGATTTGGGTAGCTTCTTGAGGGGAGCTCGCATGTCCACGCCATAATGGTCAGCGAGGGAGCGCAGCAGTTCGTAGTAGTACTCGCTTGTAGAGCTCGCCCACGGGACAACTGCCCCGTCCATGAGCGACTTATCCCAATCCAGCACCAGGTCCGGATCGAACTCCTGCTTAAACCCCAGACCGGAGCAAGCTTGGCAGGCACCATAGGGACTGTTGAAGGAGAAGATCCTCGGCTCGATCTCTGGGAGGCTCACCCCACAATCCGGACAGGCAAAGTTCTGGCTGAACACCATGAGGGTGGGCTTGGACGACTTCCCTTCCACGTCTGGGAGAACCTCGATATAGACGATTCCCTGCCCGAGCTTCAGGGCGGTCTCCGTGGAGTCCGCGAGGCGGGAGCGGATGTCGGGACGGGTGACGATGCGGTCCACCACCACCTCGATGTCGTGTTTCTTGTTCTTGTCGAGGGGGATCTCCTCTCCAAGATCGTAGATCACCCCATCCACCCGCACCCGCACGAACCCCTGCTTGCGGAGATCTTCAAAGAGCTGGCGGTATTCCCCCTTCCGACCGCGGACAATGGGCCCCAGGACCTGGATGCGCGTGCCCTCGGGGAGACCCAAGACCTGGTCCACGATCTGCTCGGTGGTCTGCCGACTGATGGGCTTCCCGCATTTGGTGCAGTGCGGGATCCCGATGCGCGCGAAGAGGAGGCGAAGGTAGTCGTAGATCTCCGTGACCGTTCCCACCGTGGAGCGAGGATTGCGCGGCGCACCCTTCTGATCAATGGAGACCGCCGGGGAGAGCCCCTCGATGTAGTCCACATCCGGCTTCTCCATGAGCCCAAGGAACTGTCGGGCGTAGGCCGAGAGGGACTCCACGTACTTCCGCTGGCCCTCGGCATAGATGGTGTCAAAAGCCAGGGAGGACTTTCCAGACCCCGAGATCCCCGTGAAGACCACGAACTTATCCCGAGGGATCTCCACGGTGATGTTCTTCAAATTGTGCTCCCGAGCACCTCGGACAATGATCCGGTCCAACGGCATGGTCTCTCCCAGCTAGAACAAGACCGACACGGTTTCCTCGCTGAAATGGCTTTGGTAGGACCTCGCTCTCTTGCGTTCGTTTTCCTGCAAGAGGAGGAGGCGAGTTCTTGCCTCGAATTTAATGGAAGCGCTTGCGGCCGTGCCGTCCCCTCCGCCGCCCCACGCCCCCTCGGGAGGCCCCAGCGAAGAATGGCTCACCAAGCCCCTTCTTTAGCTCGGCGATCTGGTCCCGGAGGACAGCCGCCCGCTCGAACTCTAAATTCGCTGCCGCCCGCCGCATCTCCCGTTCGAGCTGGCTAATGGTCTCCTCCAGTTCTTGGGGTGAGAGCATGAGCAGCCGGGCGACATCCCAGGGGACCGGCCGCCGCTCCTTGTCGAGGAGGCTCACCAGCTCCCTGGCGGTGAGGATGCCCTCCTCTTGAACCTGCTCAGGAGCTTCCTCTTCTGCAACCTGGGCGACCTGTTCGATGTCAATTAAGTCGCGGATGGGCTTGATGACGGATTGCGGCGTGATCCCGTGCTCCTCGTTGTAGCGGAGCTGGATCTCCCGGCGGCGGTTGGTCTCCTCGATGGCCCGGCGCATGCTCTCCGTCACCTCGTCAGCGTACAGGATGACACGCCCGGAGATGTGCCGGGCCGTGCGCCCCATGGTCTGGATGAGCGCTGTTTCTGACCGGAGGTACCCCTCCCTGTCGGCATCGAGGATGGCCACCAGGGAAACCTCAGGGAGGTCCAGCCCCTCTCGCAGGAGGTTGATCCCCACCAGGACATCATAGGTCCCTAAACGCAGATCCTTGAGGATCTGTGCCCGCTCCAGGGTATCGATCTCTGAATGGAGGTAGTGGACCTTGAACCCCATCTCCTGCAGGTAGCTGGTGAGGTCCTCGGCCATGCGCTTGGTCAGCGTAGTGACGAGCGTCCGCTCCCCCTTCTCGACCTGTGCCTTGATCTCGTGGATCAAATCGTCCACTTGTCCCTTTGCAGGGCGCACCTCGACATACGGGTCCACCAAGCCCGTTGGCCGCACGATCTGTTCCACCACCTGTTGGGAGATCTCCAGCTCAAAAGGTCCTGGGGTCGCAGAGACAAAGATCACCTGGTTGATCAGCGAATCAAACTCCTCCCAGGTGAGCGGCCGGTTGTCGTACGCCGAGGGGAGGCGGAACCCAAAATCCACAAGGTTCTTTTTCCGGGATCGATCCCCTTCCACCATCCCCTTGATCTGGGGAACGGTAACGTGGGATTCGTCGATGAACATGAGGTAGTCCCTGGGAAAGTAGTCCAGTAAACAACCTGGACGCTCTCCCGGTGCCCGGCCGTCGAGGTGGCGGGAGTAGTTCTCGATCCCAGGACAGTAGCCAGTCTCCCGCAATAGCTCCATGTCGTACCGGGTGCGGAACTCCAGGCGCTGGGCCTCCAGGAGCTTCCCCCGCTCCTTGAACCACTGGACCCTCTCCTGGAGTTCCTCCTCAATGCTTCTTAACGCCCTCTGGAGCCTATCCTCGGTGGTTACCCAGTGCTTTGCTGGCCAGATTGCCACCGCGACCTTCTCACCCAGGACCTCCCCGGTGAGAGGATCTACTTCCAGGATGCGGTCCACCTCGTCCCCGAACAGCTCAATGCGCACCACCCGATCCTCATAAGCGGGCCACACTTCAATCACGTCCCCCCGGACCCGGAAGCGCCCGCGGGTGAGGTCGATATCATTGCGCTCGTACTGGATGTCCACGAGCCGGCGGAGGATTTCCTCCCGGCTCTTGCGGTCGTTCCTGCGGATGAGGAGCATGACCTCCTTGTAGTCCTCGGGGCGGCCCAACCCATAGATACAGGAGACCGAGGCGACCACGATGACATCCCGGCGCTCCATGAGCGCCTTTGTCGCGGCGTGCCGCAGGCGGTCGATCTCGTCGTTAATGGAGGCGTCCTTGGCGATATACAAATCAGTCTGAGGCACGTACGCCTCTGGCTGGTAATAGTCATAGTAGCTCACGAAGTAGCGGACGGCGTTATGGGGGAAGAACTCCCGGAACTCGCTGTAGAGCTGCGCTGCCAGGGTCTTGTTGTGGGCGATCACCAGGGTAGGTCGCTGCATCTGCTCGATGACCCGCGCCATTGTATAGGTTTTCCCAGATCCTGTGACCCCAAGGAGGGTCTGATAGCGGTAGTTCTTACGAAGGCCCTCTACGAGCTGGGCGATCGCCTTCGGCTGGTCCCCCCGAGGAGGCATGTCTGTGACCATCTTGAACTCCGGCACCGGAAAGCCCCTCCCAGTGCATCAGCTAGGCATACACCTATTATATCACCAGAGGAGATAGGCTGCCTACACTAACCCCCTATCCCCAGTGAGCTCCCGCCATAAAGCTTCCACCTGGGCACGCGTTGCCTCCGGTGGTCCGTTGTTGTCAATCACCCAATCGGCAAGCTGGACCTTCTCGGAGAGAGGCATCTGGGCGCGCAGGCGAAGCTCGGCCTCCTCTCGGGTGAGGCCGTCCCTGGCGATCAATCGCTCGATGAGGACCTCCTCGTTCGCGTACACCACGATCACCCCGTCGAGGCCAGGTGGACGACCTCTCTCAAAGAGGAGGGGGATGTCCAGGATGACGATTCGCCGGCAGGAGTTGTCGAGGCTCCGCTGGCGCTCAACCTCTTCGAACATGCGCTGGCGGATGCGCGGGTGGGTGATGGCTTCAAGCTTTTCCCTTGCGGCGGGATCTTGGAAGATCTTCCTGGCCAGCTTCTTCCTGTCGACGTGTCCGGAGGGAAGGAGGTACTCCTCCCCGAACGATCCTACGATTTCTTTCCAGGCCTCGGTCCCAGGCTCGACGACCTCTCGGGCGATAGCGTCGGCATCGATGACAATTGCCCCAAGCTCTCGGAGGATCCCTGCCACAAGGCTTTTCCCGCTTGCGATCCCGCCAGTGAGGCCGATGACCTTCAAACTCCTTCCTCCTCTCACATGATTGCAAATTCACTGGTTCCAGGGGACCTGCACACCTTTCAACGTGTACCGTGGCCACTCTTAGGAAGGGATTGTCTCCATGTCCCGCCAATTTTCGCCGACTTTGATCTCCACCACGATAGGGACAGCGAGGGGGAAGACTGTCTCCATGACCTCGCGGATTTTCGCAGCAAGTTCCTGCACCCCATCCCTGGGGACCTCGAACAAAAGCTCGTCGTGGATCTGTAGGATCATCTGCACACCTGGGGAGGGTTGCAGGACGCGGTGGTAGAGGTCTATCATGGCCTTCTTGATCAGGTCGGCGTTCGTGCCCTGGATGGGGGTGTTGATGGCCGTTCGCTCGGCCGCCTCCCGGATGGCCCGGTTCCGGCTGTGGATATCGGGGAGGTAACGGCGGCGGCCAAAGAGCGTGGTCACATAGCCATCCTGCCGAGCGCGCTTGACGATCTCCTGGACGTACGCATGCACCTTTGGGTAACGTTGGAAGTATCGCTCAATGTATGCCTTGGCCTCCCCCTTGCTTGTCCCAAGCTGGGTGCTGAGCCCGAATTCGCTGATCCCGTAGATGATCCCGAAGTTAATGATCTTGGCTTTGCGTCGCATCTCCGGGGTCACGGCCTCCTTGGGGACCCCGAACACCTCGCTGGCGGTCGTAGCGTGGACATCCTCCCCTCGCCGGAATACCTCTAAGAGTGCCTCGTCCCTGCAGATGTGGGCAAGGATACGGAGCTCGATCTGGGAGTAGTCCGCCCCCAAGAGGACGTTCCCCCGATCTCCCGGGACAATGGCACGGCGGATCTTCCGGCCGACCTCCGTGCGAATAGGGAGATTCTGGAGGTTGGGGTCGGTGGTGACGATACGCCCCGTCGCAGCCACGGTTTGGTTGAAGGTAGCGTGGACGCGGCCTGTGGCAGGGTGTACCATGCGCGGGAGGACGTCCACATAGGTAGTCTTGAGCTTGCTCAGCTCGCGATACTCCAGGATCTTCGCCACGATCTCGTGGGACGGAGCCAGGGCCTCCAGAACCTCCGCATCTGTGGAAAGCCCCGTCTTTGTCTTCTTTAACGCCGGGAGCCCCAGCTTCTCGAACAACACGAAGGAGAGCTGTTTGGGGGAGTTGATGTTGAACTCCATCCCACTCATGGCATAGATCTCCTGGCCAAGGGCACGGAGGCGCTCCCCCATCTCTCCAGAGAGCTCTTGGAGGTAGGAGACGTCCACAGCCACCCCCGCCAGCTCCATGGACGCAAGGACCTCTACAAGCGGCATCTCAATCTCCCAGAACAGCGGGAGGAGTTCCTTCTCTCGCAGGCGCTCGATGAGCACGCTGTGCAAGCGCAGGAGGACATCTGCTTGCTCACACAAGGAGGAAGGGTTAATGGCGGTGCGCAGCAACTCCCCCTCCTCCTTTGCTGGCTGGAGCTTCCACCCCAGAAAATCCCAAGCCACGGTTTCGATGGTATGGGTGCGCTTGTTGGGGTTGAGGAGGTAGCTCGCGATGGTGACGTCGAAAGCCCTTCGGCCCCGGAAGAGCGGCGAGCCGCGAAGGAGCAGAAGATCCCCCTTGGCGTCCCCCGTCACCTGAACCGTGCCATCCCCAAGTGCAGCGGCGAGCTCGGCGGGAAGGCACCCCTCAGGAAGGGGCAGGTACAAAGCTCTTCCAGGCCGCGCACAAACGGCAATCCCTACAAGCTTCCTGTCCAGAGGATGCTCGCCTGAGCTATGGAGCACCATACCAATCCATGGTGCACCACGGATCTCCTCGAGCACCTCCTCCAGGTTTGCAGCAGTGCGATACTCCCCTTGGGGAGGCGGCTCCTCGATGCCGATGCGCTCCAGGAGGCTTCGAAACTCCAGCTGCTGGAAAAGCTCCCGGACGCGGAAGACATCAGGTTCGACCCGCTGAAGGGCGTCCCACTCCCACTGAAGGGGGACGTCGGTGGCGATTGTGGTGAGGGCCTTGTTCTGCAGGATCTGCTGGCTATAGGCAAGGATCCGTTCCCTGAGTTTATCCTGGGAGATCCTCTCCGCCTCAGCCAGGAGGCGTTCCACCGTCCCGAACTCCTGGAGAAGTCGGATCGCAGTCTTCTCCCCCACCCCAGGGACCCCCGGGATGTTGTCGGTGGCGTCCCCTATAAGGCCCTTCAGGTCTGGGATCTGCTTGGGCACGAGGCCGAAGCGGCGCAGGACTGCGACCTCGTCGTAAATGGTAGTCTCCGTGATCCCCCGGCTTGTCACCATCACTTGGACACGAGGGCCAACGAGCTGGAGCATATCCAGATCCCCGGTGACAATGAGCACCTCCATCCCATCCTCGACCGCCCGCCGGGCAATGGTGGCGATGACGTCCTCCGCCTCGTATCCGGAAACTTCGAAGATGGGAATCCGGAAGGCCTCCACGACTTGTCTCACGGCCCCTAGCTGATCCCGGAGGTCATCAGGCATCTTAGGCCGTGTCGCTTTGTACTCCTCGTACTGTTCATGCCGGAACGTGGGAATCGCCTTGTCGAAAGCCACAGCGATGTAGTCCGGGGAGGATTCCTCCAGCACTTTGAGGAGCATGGTGGTAAACCCGTAGACAGCATTGGTGGGCCGCCCCTCGCTCGTCGTCAGGTAGGGGAGGGCGTAGAAAGCCCGGTAGACAAGGCCGCTGCCATCGATGAGAACCAACCTGGGCATGGGTTCACCTCGGCACCATTATAGCTCAAAGCGGGTAGGCACGTGGGCCTGCTCTGTTTTGCCATTGAGACGGAAGTATGATACATTGTAGGGATGGAGGCAACCCGCCCACCAATGCCGGGCTGGCGAAACTGGCAAACGCGGCGGACTCAAAATCCGCTGGGCCCCAAGCCCTTGGGGGTTCGACTCCCCCGCCCGGCACCAGCAAAATCTCGCTCGAACATCGGACCCAAGAGCTATCCCTGCACGCAGGCGCACCCGAAAACCCCCAAGGGGAATCTCTTCGTCCCTTCCCTTCTTCGGTATACTTGAGGAGGAAGAGGGGTGAGGAGAAATGAAGCGCATACGGTGCAGCCGTTGTGATCATCCCATTGAGTACTGCGAGTGCCTGACAACCCCACCTCGTCCCTTGCTCGGACCCAACGATGTGCTCATCGATGGAGGCCTCGGAAAGCCGGTGGTCATCCGTCCTGGAAGTCGGCTCCTCTCCGTAGGTGTTACCGTCGCCTTCCTGCTCCTGCCCGTGGCGGTTGCCCTCATCCCTTTTCTAGGGGCGCTCGCGTTCAGCGGGATGAGCGGTGGGGTTGTATGCTGGCACCAAGTCGCAGGGTTTCTCACGGGCATCCTGCTTGCCCTCGGTCTCACCCTGTCCACACCGTACATCCTCTTGCGCCTCGCGTACCCCCGCAGGCGACGCGAGCTATGGGATCCCTACACTGAATCCTTGGAGTCTGGTCCCTGGAACAAGGCGAAGTAGTGGGAAAGGAAAACGTGATCGAATCCCATCCGACAAGCAATTCGCACCACGAAGTCCAGGGATCCCGGAGAGAGAAGGATCACCACCCTTTCGAACCACTGTAGGATACGGTAACGCCAGCGCTGTTGGGCAACGAAACCAGAGTAGACTCTCTGGGCATCCTCGAGCTCAAGCTGTCCCTCCAAGATCTTCCTGAGAAGGGTTCCGCACAGCCACCCCGCTTGGACAGCTGTCCTGATCCCTTCCCCGGAAAGGGGCAAGCAGTGCCCCGCCGAATCCCCCACAAAGAAGATCCGATCCTGGAGAGGAGGACGGAGCCCGCCGCCGAGGAACCCTCCGTGGACCTGGGAGGAAGGCCGGAGCCCAAACCTTTTGAGGAATCTCTCCAGTGTGCGAAGAAGCCTCCCCTCCCTCAGCAGGTGGGATGGATACACAGGACCTCCACCGAGATAGCGAAGAACCCCGAAACGGACAGTCCCCCCGCACGGGAAGGCCCAAGCATACCCCTTCGGAACCTCCGGAACGAAGTAGAAGTGTAAACCAGGTGGTAACTCATAGCGGATTTCTGTCTCGAGCCCAAAAGCCATCCACCAACGGGTGCGAGGAACCCGGGCGGGCCTCCCAGGGCCCGCAAGCGCTGCTCTCCATCCGGTACAGTCAACTAGGAACTGCGCCTTGATCCGCCCGTGGGGCGTCAGAACCTCTGTACCCTCTCTCCCATGCACACGAAGAACCTTCACCTCGACATCCAGGCCATGGAGGGAGTCGAGGCAGAATCGCCGGTAGTCAAATGTACAGAAAGGCTCCGGGAGGACCCAGCGCTGTGAACCTGAGGCGGTGTGTAAGACGAGATAGGGATGCTCCTGGAGGATGGAACCTGCAGCACCCATCCGTCGAACCAAGCTGACGGGCGCAGCGCACGCGGAGGTCTGGCCTTCCCCCACAGGCTTCCGGTCTACCAGCAAGACACGGCAGCATGGGCCATCTCCCCCTACCAGAGACCGCACCACGGCAAGCCCCGCAAAGCTCGCTCCAGCGATGAGGACATCATACTCGGGAACTCCCACGTGGGATCCCTCTGAAGCGACTTCGAACGATGGCCTCTATGGAGGCAAACGGGACGCGACCTTCTGCTACCTCCTCTCCTTCCAGGAGCACCACCGGGATGCGGTCGTGGTAGCGCGCATAGAGACCGGGATCTTCAAGGATGTTTACGTAGGTGAGCTGGAGGGGATACGTCCTGGAAAGGATCCGAATGGCATCCAATGCCTTCTCGCAGAGAGCACAACCTGGCTTTCCATAGACGGTGAACCTCAGCGCGTTCATTGGATCAGCTTGGCATAGGTGAACTTGATGGTTCCCTTGTATGCGGGGACTTCCACGTTCTGGGCCTGCTCTACGGTGATGACCAGCCCAAGCGCCCGCAGGCTCTCCACAAGGCCCCCACGGATGTTCATAGCCCCGGCGAGGGTTTCTGGATCCCCAATCGCCCGGATCTCGTAGGGACCCCGCACCCGTTTCAGGTTGACCACAATTGTCCCTCCGACTTGCCCGAAGCCTGTTGAAGCAGTCACCCTCTGGTCATTGATAGCCACGGCCTCAGCTCCAGCAGCCCACAGCTCGTTGACAATCGCGACGATGTCCTGGTACTGAACGACAACTGGGCTGATGCCCCTCGCTTGCTGTTTCGCATCCTCCACCCGCACGACCACACCTGGACCTCGCATTGGGAGCAACCCAGCGTAAGCGCGGAGGGTTTCGAGCTCCCTGGACATCTGCTCCGCGAGGGTCTTCCCTTGACTCACTGCCTGTTCAAACTCGCGGAGCTGCCGTCGAAGTTCGCTGACTTCCTTCTCCAGGGCTTTCCGAGCCTCCCGCTCCTGGCGGAGGAGGGTGGCTAAGGCGTAGATATTCCGGGTGGGAATTTCAGGATAGACGGACAATGTGCGGCCTGCGCGGAATTGGACCACGAACAGGAAACCCAACACCATCAGGGCAATGGCAGTAGCTACCTGCCATCCCCGGATCCTCCGCCCGTGCCCTCCTTCAGCCCGGCCCATCCGAACCGCCCTCCAACCAGGAGGAACTATTCACTCCTCCCACACGTTCCCCTCTCCGAAGAGAAGCTCAAGCTCGACGCGCAGCTGCTCCTCCCCAGAAACATGGTGCTCGCTCTGAATGACCTGCTCCTCCCCTGTCGCCGTCACGACGTGGAGATAGAGCAAGCGGTCCCCGGGCCAGCGCTGAACAACTTCCCGCAATTGCTCGAGCTCGACCTCTGTGAATACCCGCACATGGATAGGAGTGCGGACTTCGGATTGCGGATTTCGGATTTGCTCAGCTTCACCATCCGCGGATTCCGAATTCCGAAATCCGAAATCCGAAATGTCTTTCAGGGAGACGATCCGCTCGGCGAGTACCTTGACCTGTTGTTCCTGGACATCCACACGGCCGTGAATAAGCACCAGCGCGTCTTTCTTGAGGAGGTAGTGGGCTCCCTCGTAGATCTTGGGGAAAACGATCACTTCGCAGGTACCCGTAAGATCCTCCAGCGTCAGAAATGCCATAGCTTGCCCGTTCCGGGTAGTCGTCCGTTTGAGGGAGGTGATGATCCCACCCACTGAGACCTCCGCCCCATCGCGCAGTTCCCCAAGCTGGTCCAGGGAGACGGTGACGGCCCGGCGCAACAGATCGCGCCACTGGTTCAAGGGGTGGTCGGAGATATACAGGCCAAGCATCTCTTTTTCCATAGCCAACAGCTCTTCCCGCCTGAACTCCTCCACTGCCAGCGCCAAAGGGGGTGAGGGAGGCGAACCAGGGGAGTCGAAGAGCCCGACCTGCCCGGAAATCCTGGTGCGCTGGTGCTTCTGGGAGATCTCCAAAATCTCGTCCAGGTGCTGGAGCAGGCCCGCACGGGGAAGGCCCAACGAGTCGAAGGCTCCTGCCTTGATCAGGCTCTCGATGACCCGCTTGTTCACGACCCGCGAGTCGAGTCGGGCACAGAAATCCACCAGGGAGGTAAAAGGCCCCCCAGCCTCCCTTGCAGCGATGATCGCCTCCACCGCCTGTATTCCCACATTCTTCACCGCAGAAAGCCCAAATCGGATGGCATCTCCGACGATGGTGAAGTCAACCCCAGACTCGTTGATATCTGGGGGGAGGACGCGAATCCCCATCCGCTGGCACTCCGCTACCAGGACGGCCACCTTTTCGGTGTTCCCAGATTCCGTACTGAGGACCGCGGTCATGTACTCCAGGGGGTAATTCGCTTTGAGGTAGGCGGTGTAATAAGCGATGAGGCCATAGGTGGCGGCATGCGCCCTGTTGAACCCATAGCGGGCAAAGGGCTCGAACAGCTCGAAGATCTTCTGGGCTTCCTTCCTAGAGATCCCGTTCTGCTGGCAGCCCCGCAAAAACTTCTCGCGTTGCTCTTCGAGGAGATCCCGGACCTTCTTCCCAATGGCGTAACGGAGCACGTCGGCCTCAGCCATGGTAAACCCTGCCAGGGCCTGCGCCACCGCCATGACGTCCTCCTGGTAGACAAGGACCCCGTAGGTCTCCTTGAGGACGGGTTCTAGCTTCGGGTGAGGATAGGTTACCGGCTCTAGCCCGTGCTTCCGTCGGATGTACGCGGGAATGTTCTGCATGGGGCCCGGCCGGAAGAGGGCGACCATAGCCATGATGTCCTGAATCCGTGATGGGCGGAGATCCTGAAGGTAGCGCCGCATCCCTGCGCCCTCAAGTTGGAACAGCCCCGTTGTGTTTCCAGAGGAGAGCAACTCGTAGGTCTTCGCATCGTCCAGGGGGATCTGGCGGAGGTCGATCTCTATCCCCCTGGTCTTCTGGATGATCTTGATGGCGGTATCGAGCGTGGTGAGGTTGGTTAGGCCCAGGAAATCCATTTTGAGCAGGCCGATCTTTTCCACGCTGTTCATGTCGTATTGGGTCATGACCAGGTCGCCCTTGGTTGCCCGTTGCAGGGGGACATATTCCGTGAGCGGGTCGCGGGAGATCACCACTCCTGCGGCGTGGGTGGAGGCGTGCCTCGCCACCCCCTCCAGTTTGTGGGCAAGGTCGAGAAGCTTGCGGATCTGGGGAGATTCCTCTGCCGCGCGCCGGAGCTCGGGCTCGTGATCGAGAGCCTCCCGGATCGTCGCCTGCGGGGGGATGAGTTTGGCGATGCGGTCAACCTCCCCGTAAGGGAGGCCCATTACCCTTCCGACGTCCCGCACCGCTGCCCGTGCCCCCATGGTCCCGAAGGTGATGATCTGCGCCACGTGGTCTGCGCCGTACTTGCTCATGACGTACCGGATAACCTCGTCGCGGCGGCTGTCCATGAAGTCCACATCGATATCGGGCATGGTATACCGCTCCAGGTTCAGGAAGCGATCAAAGGGGAGCTTGTAGTAGATGGGATCTACATCAGTAACACCGCAGGCATACAGAACCAAGCTCCCAGCCGCGGACCCACGGACAGTTGTGAGGATGCCCTGGCGCCGGGCGAAGTTCACGAAGTCCTGGACGATCAGGAAGTAGGGAGCGTACCCCATTCGAGAGATGACGTTCAGCTCGTACTCCAGACGCTCCCTGAGCTCCGGGGTAATGCGCCCGTAGATGCGCCGGATCCCTTCCTCGCAAAGGAGGCGAAGGTAGCTCTCCGCAGTGTGGCCTTCGGGAATGGGAAAGTGCGGGAGCTTGATGGTCCCTAGGTCAAGATCGATGCGTACGCGCTCCGCAATGGCCAGGGTGTTCTCCAGGGCCTCTGGGAGCTCCCGGAAGAGGACGGCCATCTCCTCAGCGGTCTTGAGGTAGAATTCCGGGATCTCCCCCATGCGCGGTTTGTTCTTTTCCTGCAGGGAGATCCCCATCTGGATGCACATGAGGACATCCTGGGCTTCGGCCTCTTCGGGAAAGACGTAGTGCACATCGTTGGTGGCCACTACAGGGATCCGGAGTTCTCGGCTCAGTTGGAGAAGCCCTTGTACAACCTTATGCTCTTCCTCCAGGCCATGGTTCATCACCTCCAGGAAGAAGTTCCCCTTCCCGAAGATCTCTTGGAACCTCATGGCAGCACGCCTTGCTGCCTCCATGTCATTGCGGAGGAGGGCCCGGGGGATCTCCGCCTGCAGACACCCGGAGAGGCCGATGAGCCCCCTGCTGTGCCTGCTCAGGAGCTCCACATCGATGCGAGGCTTGTAATAGAACCCCTCGAGGTGGGCTGCGGTAGTGAGCTTGATGAGGTTTCGATAGCCCTCTGCGTCGTACGCCAAAAGGGTGAGGTGGTAGGGGTTGCTGTCCACTTTGGGGTCGCGGTCCGACATCTGGCGGGGGGCCACATAGACCTCAACCCCTAGGATCGGGTTAATCCCATACTCCCTGGCCTTGAGGTAAAACTCAATGGCCCCGTACATCGCCCCGTGGTCCGTTACGGCCACGGCAGGCATTTTCAGCTCTGCAACCCTCCTCATCAAGGGTTCGATGCGGCTACACCCATCCAAGAGGGAGTACTCGGTATGCACGTGGAGGTGGACGAACGGATCCATGCCTTTGCTCCGTTCAGAGCGACATTGCTCGCAAACGAGTGTTCGCTGAGCCTATTGTAGCAGGCTCGCGAGAGCCTGTCACCACTGCACCAAAGGGATTATTCCCAACAGTCTGCGATCCCATGGATTTAGATCCTTCGTGCTGAGAATTTGACGGTTTTTTGCGTTCCTCCCTCTGCCGGATCGATCGCCTCAGTTAGCCTCAGGATCTCCACATCCCACTTCTGCGTTCCGACGGAGCTGCACCCGATTTTGGCACTCGTGAGAAGGGAGATCCCTTCAAAAGTCAAAGGACTCTTTCCGAGGTACATAAGAACCACGAGATAAGAACCACGAGAAGGGAGGACGAACATGTCTGTGGTGGATTTCCTCTGGCTGTTCTTCATCTTCTCGGCGATCCAGCCCATCCTCTCGCGGCGTCTTCTCGAGCAAGCACGGTTGCGCATCTTGCTCCAACTCGAGCGCAAGCGCGGCTCCCGTGTGATCGCCATGATCCACCGACAGGAGACGATGAGCCTCCTGGGATTTCCGATCTTGCGGTACATTGATATCGATGATTCTGAGGAGGTCTTGCGAGCGATCCGGCTCACACCGGAGGAGATGCCCATTGACTTGATTCTCCATACGCCCGGTGGCCTCGTGCTCGCTGCCGAGCAGATTGCCCTCGCGTTACGGGAACACAAGGGGAAGGTGACGGTGTTCATCCCCCACTACGCCATGTCCGGTGGAACCCTCATCGCCCTTGCGGCGGATGAGATCGTGATGGATCCCCACGCCGTGCTAGGGCCGGTGGACCCCCAGATCGGCCAGTTCCCAGCAGCCTCCATCGTCCGTGCCGTGAGCCAAAAGAGCATCAACGAGGTGGAGGACCAGACGCTCATCCTCGCCGATGTGGCAGAGAAAGCCCTCCGTCAGGTCCGTGCCGTCGTCCAGAAACTCCTCGAAGACCGTATGCCTCCAGAGGAGGCAAAAACCATTGCCGAGATGCTTTCCTCCGGCACCTGGACCCATGACTATCCTCTCACCGTTTCCGAGGCCAAAAGCTTGGGGCTCCCTGTCTCTACGGAGATGCCCTCGGAAGTGTACAAGCTCATGGCCCTTTACCCGCAGGCAGGGTACCGGCGTCCATCGGTCCAATACGTACCGATGCCCTACCGGATCCCTGAGCCCGTGCCAGCTCCGCGCACGCGCAGGTCATGAAGCGACCGAGGCAATGGCCTCCTCAAGCACATCCAAAGCCTCGTCCAACTGGGTCTCAGTGATCACGAGGGGAGAGAGGACGCGGATGACGTTGTCGTAGATCCCTGCCTTCACCACTAACACACCCCGCTCCATTGCCTGTTGGAGGATCTGTCTCGTTTCTTGGGTCGCAGGGGCTTTGGTCAAGCGGTCCTTCACCAGTTCAATCCCCACCATGGCACCCAAGCCACGAACTTCCCCGATGAGGGAGACTCTTTCAGCCATTGCCTCAAATCGCTCCCGCATGCGCCTCCCGATCACCTCTGCCCGCTGGAGGAGGTGCTCCTCCTCGATCACATCCAGGACGGCAAGAGCGGCCGCACAGCTCACGGGATTCCCTACGAATGTCCCTCCGATCGAGTTCTCCGGGATCTCCTGGAGGATCCGTCGCTTGCCGATCACCCCTGAAAGCGGGAGACCTGCTGCGATGGACTTTGCCACGGTGATGAGATCAGGCTCCACCTGGAAGTGCTCGATGGCGAAGAACTTCCCCGTGCGCCCGAATCCCGTTTGCACTTCGTCCACGACAAGAAGGATCCCGTGCTCGTCACAGATCTCCCGCAGGGCAGGAAGGAAATCTTTGGGTGGGACCACAAAGCCCCCTTCCCCGAGCACTGGCTCAATCACCACCGCCGCAACCTGTTCGGGGTGCACCATAGTCACGAAGGCCCTCTCCAGGGCATCCAGAGCATACTCTGTACACCGATCTGAACCCAGGGGGCACCGGTAGGGGTAAGGATAGGGGAGGCGGTAGACCTCCGGCACGAAGGGTCCGAAGTGAAGCTTGTACGGAACCACCTTGCTCGTCATGGTCATAGCCATGTAGGTGCGCCCATGGAAGGCTCCTTCAAAGACGAGGACCGCAGGACGGCGAGTGTAGGCACGAGCGATTTTTACAGCATTCTCCACGGCCTCCGCGCCGGAGTTGAAGAAGACCGCCTGCTTGGGGGTGGATCCGGGTGCGAGGGTGCTGAGGCGCTTGGCAAGCTCGATATAAGGCGCGTAGGGGGCTATGCTGAAGTCTGTGTGGGTGAACCGCTGCACCTGATCGATGACCGCCTGGACCACCTTGGGATGGGAATGCCCGACGTTCATGCATCCGATTCCGCCGGCGAGATCGATGAAACGGTTCCCGTCCACATCCACAAGGATCGCCCCCTCCGCCCGCTCGATAACAGCCGGGAGGTGGACCGGAATCGCGCGGGGAACGTAGCGGACCTTCTCCTCAAGAAGCTGCCTGGAGCGTGGCCCTGGGAGCGAGTAGCGCTGCGTCGCCTGCCTCATGGCACGGACCCTCCTTCCGCGGAATGGTGCGCGCGCACGCGCCCGTCGAATCCGTTCGCACAGCCTGCCCGTTCGGACGCAAATCCCTTACACGCCGACTTTGTCCATCCTGACCGCGCACATCAAGTGGCTCGTATGAGGGAGCATGTCGATGGGTTGCACCTCACGAACAGCATAGCCTTCGGCCTGAAACATCCCCACATCCCTCGCCAACGAGGGAAGGGAACGGCCGAGGTAAACCACCCGTGGAACCTCTAGCTCCACGAGAGCCCGGATGACCTCGGAGGATGCCCCCTTCCCAGGTGGGGAGAGGACTGCGAGGGGGCGGGACAGACCTTGCACCTTCAGCTTGGCAAGCACGCGGGCGGGGTCCCTTGTGTACAGCGCGCAGTTGAAGGCCCCATTGAGGCCAGCGCTCTCGCGCGCAAGCTGGAACTGGTCTTTGGGCACAACCCCGATGACCCACCGTGCTCTTTGTGCGAGGAAGATGCTGAGGACTCCTGTCCCTGCGTATGGTTCGACCACAGTCTCCACTCCTGTGAGGTCCAGATACTTTTCCACCATTTGAAAGAGAGATGGCAGGAGCATGGGGTTCGAAGGAAGCGTGGAGGTAGGCCCGATGCGTATCTTAATCCCTGCAATCTCCTCCTCGATGTACGGCTTCCCCCACAAGAGGGAGACGCGAGGCCCCTTCATCTCCAGGGTAGGACTTCGCTGTATCGTCATCATCACACTGACGAGACCGGGGACTTTGTCCAGAACGGCCCTGACAAACGTTTGGGGGTCCTCTATGCGGTTCTTGAGGCAGAGAACCATCATCGCCTCTCCTGTGGCGAAGGAAGTCATGCCAATGATCCCGCGGACGAAGCCCTTCCGGGTCTGCGGGTTGTAGATGGGAAGGCCGAGCTGCACAACGGCATCCAGGGCCGCCTTTAGGATGGAGACGTTGGTTGGGTGCTGGACGGGGCATTCCTGGATGGCCACCACTCGACCACCGCCCAGGGTGTAGAACCCAAGGACAGGCTGGCCTTCGCGGTCCTGGAAGGTCGCCACCAACTGGTGCCGGTACCCCCAGATAGGATTGCTGGGAAGGGTCTCTTGGACGAGGTCCCTGCGCAGATCGAGGGCTTCCTTCAAGTATTCCTTCACCAACCGCGTCTTGTATCGAAGCTGCACAGGATAGGTAATGTGCTGCCACTGGCAGCCCCCACACCGGCCGAAGTGTCGGCACTGGATCGCCGCCACATCAGGGGACTTACGGAGGATGGAGACGATCTTCCCACGGGCCCGGAAGCGGGTCGCCTCGGTGATCTCCACGACGGCCTCCTCCCCAGGGATCCCATAGGGTGCGGAGACGAGGACATCGCCTACCTGACCCACGGCTAGCCCCTCCAGGTCCAGTGCTTCAAACCGGACAGTGACCTGCTGCCCGGCATGAAGCCCCCTCTCCGTCCTCCTCCGGGAGAGAAGCTGGTCCACGAGAGTGGGCCTTCTCCTTTGGGCTCGCCCTTCTCGGGACGCATGCTGTGGAGGGCCTTTACCCATGGAGCCGCTCCTTGAGCAGGCGATTGACGAGGTCGGGGTTCGCCCTGCCCGAGGTCTTCCGCATCACCTGTCCCACAAGGAACGTCAGCGCTTTCTCCTTTCCCGCACGGTAGTCGCGCACGGGGTTGGGGTTCTCCGCAATCACTTCTTCCACGATAGCCCGCAGGGCATCCTCATCGCGGATCTGCACCAGGCCCTTCTCTGCAACAATCGAAGAAGCATCCTTCCCTGTCGCCAGCATCTCTTCCAGGATCTCCTTGGCCAGGCGGATGCTGATCGTCCCGTCCTCCATGAGCTTGAGCATTTCCGCAAGTTTCTCAGGAGTCAACGGAAGATCGGTGAACTCCATCCCATGGGTGTTGGCGTATCCCGTTACGTCGCCCAGGAGCCAGTTGCAAACCGTCTTGGGCTGAGGGAAAAGCTTGATGGTCGCCTCAAAGAAATCCGCCATCGCCTTGTTCTCCACCAGAAGGGCGGCGTCGTGGGGGGAAAGGGCGTACTGCTCCACATACCTTCGCCTGCGTTCTTCTGGAAGCTCGGGGAGAGTGCGGCGGATCTCCTCAATCCAGGCTGGATCGAGAACCATGGGCACCAGATCCGGCTCCGGAAAGTAACGGTAATCCTGGGCCTCCTCCTTCTCCCGTGAGCCGAAGGTCACCTCCCGCCGCTCATCCCAGTGGCGAGTCTCCTGGACCACTTCCCCGCCCGCCTGAAGGATCTCACGCTGGCGGGCCACCTCAAAGGAGAGGGCCTTCTCCACCGCGCGCAGGGAGTTCATGTTCTTTACCTCGGTGCGGATCCCGAGAGGCTCCCCCCTCCTTCGCAGGGAGACATTGGCATCGCACCGCAAAGTCCCCTCCTCCATGCGCCCAGAGCTCACCTCGAGGTACTGGAGGAGCGTCCGCAGGCGGCTCAGGAATTCCCGCGCCTCCTCTGGGGAGCGGAGATCTGGCTCGGTAACGATCTCCATCAGCGGAACCCCGGAACGGTTGTAGTCCACCAGGCTGTATAAGACCGTTCCATCGCGCTCCACGTGCACGAGCTTCCCCGTATCCTCCTCAAGGTGGACCCGGCGGATGCGCACAGTGCGCGCCTGCCCATCGAACTCAAAGGTGAGATGACCGTCGCTGGCGAGGGGAGGATGGTCCTTGTACTGGTACTGAGAGATCTGGTAGTTCTTGGGGAGGTCTGGGTAGTAATAGTTCTTCCGGTGGAACTGGCTCTGGGGGTGGATGGTGCAGTTGAGGGCCAGGGCCGTGCGCAGACCGAGCTCCACAGCTTTCCGGTTGATCACCGGTAGGGAGCCCGGAAGGCCAAGGCAGACAGGGCAGACCTGGGTGTTCGGTGGTGCCCCAAACCGAGTGCTGCAGCCACAGAACATCTTGGAGGCCGTCAGGAGCTGAACGTGGATCTCCAGCCCGATGACGATCTCGAACTCATCTTGTACCTTGGTCGTCGCGTTCTCCCTCACCTTATTACTCCTCACTCTTTCACTTTGTCACGAGTCACTGTGTCACTTGTCACTGGCCTGGCTTTCCAGTACTCTGTGTGCTGCTCGAACGTGAACGCAGCGCGGAGGACCGTTTCCTCATCGAAAGGCCGACCCACCAATTGGAGGCCGATGGGAAGCCCATTGGCAAAGCCGCAGGGCACCGAGATCCCCGGCAATCCCGCGAGGCTCACCGGGATGGTGAAAATATCGTTGAGGTACATCTGCAGGGGGTCAGTCACCTTCTCGCCGAGCGGGAAAGCCACCGTGGGGGAGGTCGGCATCAGAATCAAGTCGTGATCCTGGAAGGCCACATCGAAGTCCTGCTTGATGAGCGTCCGCACCTGGAGAGCCTTGAGGTAGAATGCCTCGTAGTACCCGGCGCTCAGGGCGTAGGTCCCAAGCATGATCCGCCTCTTCACCTCAGCACCGAACCCCTCCCTGCGCGTGCGTGCGTACATGGTATAGAGGTCCCCCGCTTTCGCCCTGTACCCGTATTGGACACCATCGTAGCGGGCGAGGTTCGAGCTCGCCTCTGCGGGGGCAATGAGGTAGTAGGTAGGGAGGGCATAATCAAGGTGCGGCAGGGAGATCTCCTCACAGACCGCCCCAAGGTCGGAGAAGAGGCGGGCTGCCTGGAGGACGGCCTCCCGGACTTCAGGCTGGAGGCCTTCCACGAAGCACTCCCGAGGGATCCCAATGCGTAGCCCCCGCACTTCCACCTGCAAGGCTCGGGTGAAATCGGGGCAGGGAAGGTTCGCTGAGGTGGAATCCCTGGGATCGTTCCCCGCGATCACGTTGAGGAGGATAGCACAATCGGTGACGGTTCGAGCCATGGGCCCGATCTGGTCGAGGGAGGAGGCGAAGGCCACGAGCCCGTAGCGGGAGACTCTCCCATAGGTGGGTTTGAGCCCGACGATCCCGCAGAGCGCCGCGGGCTGGCGGATGGAACCTCCGGTATCCGAACCCAGGGCAAGGGGAGCCATGCCAGCTGCCACCGCTGCGGCGGAGCCCCCGCTAGAACCCCCAGGGACCCTTGTGAGATCCCAGGGGTTGCGTGTTGGTCCAAACCCAGAGTTCTCTGTGGAGGAACCCATGGCGAACTCGTCGAGGTTGGTCTTCCCGAGGATGATCGCCCCCGCTCTCCGGAGACGCTCAACCACGGTGGCATCGTAGGGAGGACGCCACCCTTCCAGAATACGCGAGGCGCAGGTGGTAGGGATGCCTTTTGTGCAAATGTTGTCCTTCACCGCCACGGGGATTCCTGCAAGGGGAGGGAGCTCTCTCCCGCTTCTCCTGGCCCCTGTCAGCACCTGCTCATCCACCTGCCGGGCCTGGGCGATGGCGCCCTCGGTGTCTACATAGAGGAAGGCGTGCAAGCGGGGATCGAGAGCATGGATGCGCTGGAGAAAAGCCTCCGTGACCTCCTGGGCAGAGATGTCACCTCGCACGAGCCGCTCACGAAGCTCAACAGCAGAGAGATCCGTGATCTGATCGGCCATCTGGAACACCAACCCTCTCCAGTGTGCGTATACTGCCCTGCAAGCGCACTGTTCCCCCTCACGGGATCCCGATCAAGTTTTGGTGAGCTACCCCGCTATTCCTCAAATACCCTGGGGACCTTGAAGTAGCCCTCCTCCTGGTCCGGCGCTTCATCCAAGACCACTTCCCTCTCCAGGGAGGGGGTCACCACATCCTCCCGAAAGACATTGCGCATCGGGATCACATGCGAGGTCGGAGGGATGCCTGTCGTATCGAGCTCATTGAGCTTGCTGAAGTACTCAAGGATTCGGCTCAGCTGCTCGCGGAAGAGC
Source organism: bacterium (assembly GCA_030550015.1). Taxonomy (GTDB): domain Bacteria; phylum Sysuimicrobiota; class Sysuimicrobiia; order Sysuimicrobiales; family Thermofontiviventaceae; genus Thermofontivivens; species Thermofontivivens primus. The sequence continues at coordinate 26,240 of JAUQQG010000066.1, forward strand.
TCCCGTTCCTCGCGAGTCAGCTCCAGACGGCTCAACTTCGCCACATACTCGACGGTGTGATCATCAATGGCCATGGGTCACCTCACGCTCCTCGCGGCACACCCTTAATGGTAGCACATCCAAGCGCCCCATGACCACCGACGAATCCCCCTCCCTGGGGCAAGTACAGGGAAAGCCCCAGCAGAATCTTTCGACAAAATTGTGCTGGGGACCCTACATCGTCCCCCGCAGGCGCGGGTCGAGGATATCTCGAAAGGCGTCTCCTAGCAGGTTCCAGCCGAGAACAAAGAGGAAAATGGCCAGACCAGGGAAGAAGAGCGTGTACCAGTACTGGAAGGGATCGCCTGCGACACCGATGATGTACTGGCGGGAGAAGCTGGCAAGCTGGCCCCAGTCGGCATAGCCTGTGGGCGCGCCAAGCCCCAAGAAGCTCAGGGCAGCGGCGACCAGGACGACGGCGCCCATATCCAGGGAAGCCACCACGAGAACAGGGTAGATGGTGTTCGGCAGGATGTGACGAAGGATGATGCGCCAGTCACTCTCCCCAAGCGCCCGCGCGGCCTCCACAAAGTCTCGTTCCTTCACCGAGAGGACCTCTCCGCGCAGCAACCTGGAATAGGTCGGCCACCAGACCAGGATGAGGGCGATCATCACTTTCTCCAGACCCTGCCCCAGGATCGCCACCACAACGACCGCGAGGACTAAACCAGGGAAGGCGTAGAAAATATCCACGAGGCGCATTAAGGCTTCATCAAGCTTCCCTC
>JAUQQG010000051.1 GCA_030550015.1 bacterium
TCGCTCCTGCGGGAGATGCTCCTCGAGGTCGCAGGCCGCTACACCCGCCTCAGGAAGTCCGGCACAAGGTGGGTCGGCCTCTGCCCCATTCACAGGGAACGCCACCCCAGCTTTGTCGTCTACCCTGGAGGGACGTTCTTCTGCTTCGGGTGCGGGAGGTGGGGGGATGCAGCGAACCTCGTCAGCATGGTAGAAGGGATCCCCTTGAAGGAAGCGATCAAAAGGCTGCTAGGAGGCGAATGATCTCCCTTTGGGTTAAAGGGAAGGAGGTGAGGGAGGATGGATCTGAGGGAGAGAACGGGAACTCCCGACAAGCGCCTGAAGCCCCGCCGGTGGTTCCAGACGCGCGTATGCTTCAACGGGCACGAGGTCCCCAGTACACATCTTAGGGTGGTCCAGATCTTTGGGGCATCCGTGGTCGTCTGCACTTCCGAGTGCGAGGAGCAGGCGTACCGGAAGATCGAGCGCCGAGTAAAGGAGGCGTTGGCGGGATCGCCGAGGTCCTGAGTTCCGTCAGATGGGGATCAGCTGATCATTGTGCAGTGCCGGAGCGTACCTCCGCCAGATGTGCAATCTTCCCGGCCGTGGACCTACTGCCCGCAGCTACCGGGATCGCCCTTCTGGTTGGATTTGCAAGTATATGGGATTGATAAGGACCTACTCTGGGAAGCGATAAATTGGCGAATGTGCAGACCGCGAGAGCAGGATTCATCCGGTCAAATCCAGATGAAGCGTTGACGGAAAGGCACCTCACCGCATTCTTGAGCGTGATGTAAGGTTTCAGGCAGCCTCCTGCTTGAGGATCACGCTGAACAGGATAGCGATCAAGACCAGCACGACGGCGAGAAGCAAGTAGGATACCGCAGATGCCTGCGCGAGGTCCAGCCCCATGAACGTTGTCCGGTAGATGTAATAGCTAATGATATCGGTGCTCACCCCCGGCCCACCCCTTGTCATGACATAGACTAGGTCGTATGTGCGGAATGCCATGATCGTACGGATCAGCACGGCGATGAGGGCAACAGGCTTCAACAACGGGATGGTAACATACCAGAGCTGTTGCAGGAAACTGGCCCCATCGATCTCGGCAGCTTCGAACGGCTCCTTCGGCAGAGAGACGAGACCTGCCATGAGCACAAGGATCATGAACGAAATCTGCTGCCACACATCCACGAGGAGGAGAGACCAGAAGGCCATTGCCGGCGACCCCAACCAGTTCACTTCCTGGATGCCTAGGCGTGAGAGCACGTAATTGACCACCCCCAGCCCTGGATGAAGCAACATCTTCCAGATTAGCCCTACTCCAACGGGCGACATCACCATGGGGATGGTCAGGATCGCGTAGTAGACCCCCTTGAACCGGAGGTCTCCATAGAGGAGGAGAGCGATCAGAAATCCAAGCAGGAACTCCACTCCCACGACCAGGATCACATACTTGACTGTAACGTAGAAGGAGTTCCAGAAGTACCTGTCGGCTAGCGCCTTCAGGTAATTCTCAAGCCCCACGAATTGATCCACACGCGGGGTAAGAAAGGTGAACCGGGAGAAGCTGATCACAAAGGAATAGGCCAGGGGGAGCGCCACAACAAAGGCCAGCGTAATGATTGTGGGAGTCACAAACATGGTCCCAGGTGTCGCCAGAGGTTTCCCCCTCCGCGCTGCATACACCCCCGCCGTGTGGCCCGTTGTGGCTGCTCCCCTCATCTGGCTATTTCTTTAGGTTCGCCTTCCTGGCGAGGTCGTTCAGCTCCCTGGCGGCATCGTCTAGGGCTTGTTTGATCGTCTTCTGCTTTGCTGCCGCCAGGGACAGCTCACGCCCAGTCACCTCGATCATCTGGGCGGAGAATTGGAACTCCGGCACATGCTTAGCCCTGGCAATGATCTCCAAAGCCTCCTTGTAATATGGGTACTTCTTCAGAACATCAGGATCGTTGAAGGCATCGGTTCGTGTAGGGGCATGACCTTGCAGTGCCCTGCGTTTGACGATCTCCCTGGACTCCACCCACTTGATGAACTCCCAGGCCTCCTTCTTGTGGGTGCTGTTCTTGGGGATCGCCCATCCCCAACCCCCGTTTAGCCCGATCCCACCTGGCATGGGCGCGAGGGCAACTTTTCCTACTACCTTCGATTTCTTCGGGTCGTTGAGTTGCGGCAGCATCCACCAGTAGGAGATCATGCTCCACGCCTGGCCTTGCGACATGACCCGGAACGCATCGTCAAGGTTAAAGGCCGTGGCGCCTTTCGGGGCATTCTCCAAGAGATTCTTGATGTACAGCTCGGTGGCCCTGATGCCTTTGGCATCGTTGATACGGGCGTTCCATTTTGCATCGTAGTAATCCCCGCCCATGCTGAAAAGGTAGTTTGACCACTCCATCACAATGGGATCGCCCCGGGCGCCCTGCATGGCGCTTCCAGAAAGGCCGGCGTTCTTCCGCATGAACTCGCAGACTTGGACATACTCCTCAACAGATGTGGGCACCCTCAGGGGCTTTCCATACTGCTTCTGGTAGAGCTCGTTCAACTTGGGATCCTTCATCAGGTCGGTCCGGTAGATGAGCCCCATGGCGTAGTTGTACATCGGGATCATATAGAGCTTTCCCTGGTAGTATCCCACCATATCCAGCATGGAGGGAAGATAGACCTTGAGATCAAATTTGTCGCGGGCAACGTACCCATCCAGGGGTTCGAGCCATCCTGCCGCAGGGAACTCCCCTGCCCAGTAGTTGTCTACCTCCAGGACGTCATACTGGCTCGTGGCAGCCAGAAGCTGTGGGACGAGCTTGGCGTGCATGTCCATGTACTGGACGATCTCAAACTGGACCTTGACGCCTGTCTTCCGCTCGAACTCCGGGAGCAAGGCTTTGATGATGTGGGTTTCGGGGACATCTTCCATCAGCATGCGTAGCGTGACCCCTTGCGGGAAGGCGACGGAAGGCAAGGCCACCAACACCAGTACTGCGATCAGAATCCACAAAGCACTCCGTTTCATTATTCCACCTCCTGATGGTTTATTGAGCCACCAAATCCCTCAATGGATTTTGGTAGGGTCCCGACATGGTGAAAGCTTCCTTCGATTGACCTTGTCGTGCCTCTTCTCCTTACCTTATGGCCCCGAAGGTCAAGCCGCGAACGAGGTAGCGCTGGATGAACGGGGTCAACAACAGAACTGGCAGGATGCTCAGGATCACCCCGCTGCTGAGCTTGCCGATCAAT
>JAUQQG010000040.1 GCA_030550015.1 bacterium
GGACCGATCAGCGCGCGCATCTCCCCCTTGGCGATGCTCGCCGTCACATTGTCTACGGCGACTACCCCGCCAAACCGCTTGGTCACTCCCCGTAGTTCGAGCAACACTTCCTGCGCCATCGTACCTTCCCCTTAGAAGACCTGTGCCTCCTCCTGGACTCCTAGGCCAAACCTCTCCAGCCGGAATGGGGAAAGATCCATGGTTTTAGCCCGGCCATCGAGGATCTCCTCACTAACCAACAGCCCGATCGCTGGGGCATGCATGAATCCGTGGCCGCTGTCCCCGCAGGCGAGGACCAAGCCCTCCAGCGCCTCGACCCTTCCCAAGATCGGGTGATGATCAGGCGTGAGTGCCCGTAACCCCACATAGGTACGCACGACCTTCGCTTTCTCAAGAAGAGGGATGCGCCAGCACCCGGCAGCAAGCAACCTGTCGAGACCTTCCCAGTCGACGTCCAGGGAAAACCCTGGTCGGCTGTCTTTGTCCGTCCCTCCCAGGAGCAGACCGCTATGGCCCATCCGGTGGATGTAGAACCCTGTGTCCATATCTACCGTCAGCGGGATCTCCACATCTAGCTCGGGGATGGGGGCAACCACGCTCACCTGGCGACGATAGGCGTGGACGGGGATCTCTAGCCCCGCTGTCGCAGTAATTTGCGAAGAGTGCGCGCCTGCTGCGATGACCACGACGGGAGCTTGGAAGGTCTCTTTCTGTGTGCGCGCGCCGACGATACGATCCCCTTCTCGCAACAAGGCAACCACCTGCTGCTGCGTGAGGATCTCCAACCCCCACGACTGTGCCCTCGTCGCAAACCCTTGGACTGCCGCAGCTGGCTCGGCGGTTCCATCTCGGTCGCAGAAGCTCCCGCCTACCAAATCTTCTGCCCGGAGGCCTGGGACGAGCTTCGCCGCCTCGGCAGGGGTGACGATGCGGCTCGGCACACCCAGGGAATTCTGGAGATCTACGTTCCGGCGGAACTCCTCCAAAACTTGTGCATGGGTTGTAAGGAAGAGGTAGCCATGGGGGCGGAAGTGCACGGAGTACCCTGTTTCCTCCTCGAACTGCATGTAGAAAGGAAGGCTGAGCTGGGTGAGTCGGATGTTGGCCGGGCTGGAGAACTGGTGGCGGATACCCCCAGTCGCCCTGGCCGTAGACCCCATCCCCACCATTTCTTCCTTCTCCAGGAGGACTACGCGAAGGCTGCGGTCGCGGCGCAGCAGGTGATAGGCGATGCTGCACCCGATCACACCCCCGCCGACGATGAGAATATCCGCTGTGCGCATCGAGTCACCTCACCGAGCAGAACCTGGACAGGATGAGATCAATCGTATGCTTCATACTCCGCGAGATCCACCGGAACATGGAGCACCGAAGGCTGCCGGGATCGCACGGCCTCCTCCACCTCTCGCCTCAGGCGATCGATGGAGTCCACCCTAACCCCCCGCAGGCCGAATCCTTCGGCGATCCTGGCGAAATCGGGAGCTGGGAAGTCCACACCATAGGGCTCTAACCCTCGCCTTTGCTGGCTCACGCGGATCAAGCTCAGGCTCCCATCCACTAGGCAGACCACGATAACGGGGATATGATACTGCCGGAGAAAGACGAGGTTGTGGAGCATCATCAAAAAGCCCCCATCTCCCACCAGGGCGACGACAGGTCTTTCGGGAAAGCAAAGCCTCGCGGCAATCGCAGCAGGGAGGCCGTATCCCATCGCGGAGAGCCCATTGGAAGTGAAGAAGGTCTGAGGCTGGTAGCTTTCCCAGAACTGGGCCGCAAAGAACTTGTGCGACCCTACGTCGCAGGCGAGCACCGTCTCCAGTGGTAACACCTCCCGCAGGGATCGGATGACCTCCAGGGGGCTCAGGCCCAAGCCAGAGGAGAGAGGCTTTGGGCGCAGGCGTGCGCGAAGCTCCGCAACGAGTCCGGAAGGCCACGGTGCTACCGAGGCACTGCGTCGAAGGATCTCTAGGCTCTCCCCCGGATCGCCAATGTGCTCCACCGGCCTATAGGCTCCCTCGGCCGTCGGCCAGCGTGAAAGGTTGGCCACGCTCCTTCCGACGTACCAAGGTTTGTCGCACTCTACCGGATCGAACCCCACGCCCAAGAGAAAATCTGCCTCATCCAGGATCTCCAACACCACACGGTCCAGAGCCATCCCTCCGACAACACCCAGGAAGCCAGGGACATTCTCAGGCAATACGCCCTTCGCCTTCGGCGTTACCACGAAGGGGATCCCTGTTTCTTCCACGAAACGCCGCACTACAGGAACATCTCGCGGCAAACATCCCAATCCGACGATCAAAAGTGGCCGTCTGGCTTCCCGGAGCATGACACCAATTTCGTTGAGAACATCTCCCTCGCTTGGAAGAGGGTTGGATTCCTCTCCCAAGGAGGCTTCCCCCGGTTCCACTTGTGATACGGCAAGATCGCTGGGAAGAGCAATGTGCACGGGGCCATAGGGCGGGGTCGTGGCCAGGCGGAAGCAGCGCTCGACCAACTCATAAGTCCCCTTCCCATCGACAACGTAGCTGGACTTGCAGATGGATCCGAAGATGCGCGTGAGAGGCAGACGCTGGTGTGGAAGGTCCCTCTCAACGGTGGTGGAAAGCTGCGCAGTGAATGCCAGGACTGGGGATCTGTCCAGAGAGGCGTTTGCGAGGCCGAGGAGGAGGTTCACGGCTCCGGGTCCGAGGGTCGCAACGCACACCCCCGGGATCCCGGTGATCTGCCCTGTTACATCTGCCATGAAGGCCGCGCTTGCCTCGTGTCCGGTGAGGTAGAACCGGACGCCCTCCCGCCGGAGAGCATCGAGGAAACTCACCACCTCTCCGCCTGGAAGGCCGAAGACGTATTCCACGCCTTCTCTCCTGAGAACCGTGGCGATGGCCTCAGCGTTCGTGGGCATATTCTTCTCATTCGCGGCTCTAGGGCAAAGATCCTTGCTATCAGGATTCAGGGGTTCCCGGCTGGCCCTTGACCCAAGGCATCACGAGCCTCTC
>JAUQQG010000018.1 GCA_030550015.1 bacterium
CCTCTTCCTCCAGCATGCCCAAAGCAACGTCTCTTCCTCCTTAGGCATGATCCTGGGTAGCAGAGGATCAAGGACCGTCCTTCCCGGGGGAGGGCTTATGCTCTCAGTGATCGGAAGTGGCCTGCTCCTCTCCGCGGCCCTTGCAGGTCATGGAAAGGTGGTTCTCAGCGACTACGTTCCTGTTGTGGAGACCCACTCCTTCTTTGTAGGATATGTATTCTTTGTAGGGGGGATCCTCCTCGTGATGGGTTCCTTCCTCCGGGCTGTTCTGAGGCACCTGGGGAGGGCATTGCCCCTACCTGTATATGGGATGTGCGCTGTGATCGCCTGCGGGATGATCACCATCCTGGCGCTCTTTGTGGGGCTCGGCACTATCGGATCCCGTTCGTACAACGCGCTGTTCTGGGGCGCCGGACACGCCCTCCAGTATGTCTATGTAGGGACCCTCGCTGTCACCTGGTACATCCTTGCGGCATCTGCATATGGGGCAATCCCTGTAGCGCCAAGGGCCTCTCGCTTAGCATTCGCCCTGTACCCGATGCTGGCCCTTCCCATCCCCTTCCTCTACTTTCTGGTTGACCCCGTGGTCCTCCCGCGTATGGCGAGCGTCAATACCTTTCTCGGCCTTGGTCTTGGACTCCCTACGCTCCTCCATGCCCTCCTCATCTTTGTTTCGGTAGCCCGCGCAGTCCGGGGAGAATTCCTCACGTGGTCTGGGAAGGTCTGGGAGGATCCCAAAGCCTCAGCCCTTGCGCTCTCCAGCTTGTTGTTTCTCATAGGAGGCCTGCTGGCGCCGGTGGGCGCGCAGAACACATTGAGGGTGACTGCCCACTACCATGCCATGCTCGTCGGGGGTGTCACACTTGCGTTCATGGGCCTTGTCTACCACATCCTCCCTGCGATTGGGCGGGATCTCAGGGACGCAATCTCTGCGCGGATTCAACCTTTCATCTTCGGCCTGGGTGTGCTCCTGATCGTCCTCACCCTGGCGTGGGCGGGATCCCAGGGAGCGCCTCGAAAGACTGTGATGGCTGGGATTGGCGTGGGTGTGGCCTGGTCAGCCGTGCTCAATTTCATGGCCCTTGGTGCTGGACTAGCGACCCTCGGGGGAGCTATATTTGTAGGGAGCGTTCTCCGCGCTCTCCTTCCTGTACAGGTCGAATCCCGGGCCGCCCGGGCGACTCAGGGTGTGGGGAAGAGACGGCGGAATCTTGCTGGGGTCACATAAAGGTTGTGAGGCCAATGAAACTGAGCAAAGAAAGCGAGTATGGGTTAACCGGTCTCGTTTACCTCGCCCGGCAGCGCCCAGGAACCATTCTGCAAGTGAAAGAGGTGGCCAAGGCCCAGGACCTCCCGCTCTACTTCCTGGCGAAGACCTTCCTCAAGCTGACCAAGCGAGGGGTGTTGCGGTCGTTCCGCGGGAAAGAGCGGGGATATACCCTGGCCCGTTCCCCGGCCGAGATCAGCGTCAAGGAGATCGTGGAGGCAATTGAAGGCAGTGACGTCTTCCAACGCTGTGTTTTCTGGAGCAACCAGTGTTCGGATGACCGACCGTGCCTCCTCCATGGGATCTGGAAGAATGTCCGCCCCCAACTGGTTGCGCTGATGGAGCGCATCACCTTGGAAGATCTCGTGCAGGGGAAGGTAAGCGATCTTTCAGAGCTTCTGAGCTCCACTCCTGGAAGGGTCGAGGGGAAAACGCAGAAAACGGCCGGTAGGCCCTAATAAGGTGCAGCTGTGAATGTGCCCCTTGCTATCACGGAGCGCTCAGAGACCTTGCCAGGGAAGTCCATGGCTGGAGCATGGAAGGAGAGATGCCCTCTCCTGCCGATGCTCCCCACGCTCTTCAAGCTCAAGGTCGGTGCGTTGATTACGTGTACAGCTGTAGGAGGAGCTCTGGTTGCGGGAAGGGGACAGATCACACATGTACAATTGCTCTGGTTGATCCTCTCTGTTGGACTCACTTGCGCTGGGAGTGGCAGTCTCAACCACTACTTTGACAGGGATATCGACGCCCTGATGGAGCGGACACGCCGGCGTCCCTTGCCAGCAGGCATGATTTCACACCCTTGGCTCGTCCCGCTGGTCGGCATTCTCCTTGTTTTGGTCGGGCTTGGTATCGCAACCTTTTTCCTGAACGTGGTTGTCGCGCTCTATGGTCTCGTTGGGACCGTGATCTACGTGGGGGTGTATACTCTCTGGCTCAAGCGGCGCACGCCTTGGAATATTGTGATCGGAGGGTTGGCGGGGAGCACAGCGGTGCTTGCAGGTGGGACCGTCGTGCCCGGAGGACTCACACCTGCCATTCTCGGTCTGGCTGGCGTCGTCTTCCTGTGGACTCCTCCGCACTTCTGGAGCCTGGCAATCGCCTATGAAGAGGACTACCGGCGCGCAGGAGTACCGATGTTGCCTGTGGTTGCTGGAAGCGAGAGGACGGCAAAGGCGATCCTGTGGAGTACACTCTTCCTGCTTCTCACGGCGCTCGTTCCCGTCGTTTGGGAACCGCTGGGGCGAGCTTACCTGCTGGCAGCTGTGGTCGGGGGTGCGGGGCTTGTCATTGCCAACATGCAATTGGTGCGAAACCCCTCACGCCGCCGTGCTCTCATGAGCTTCCATCTCTCCAATCTCTATCTCCTCTCCCTCTTCCTCTCTGCCATCCTTGGCAGTTAGGAGGGCTTCCTTGTCATGATGAACCTGGACTCTCTGAAGAAAGGGATGCGCCTGCTTTTCCCGGCCACCCTTATCTTCCTTCTTTTCACCCTCACTGCCTGGCCCCAGGAGGGATGGGCCCCCTTCTCTGTTTTTTGGGATGATCGTAGCCCCACCGCCACGCATATGGGGAACCTCCTCCTGGACCCGCCTGCAGGGAAACACGGCTTTCCGACTCTCCACGGAGACCGCTTCCAGTTTGAGGATGGGACCCAAACCAAGTTTTGGGGCGTAAACCTCTCACAGGGCGCAAACTTCCCTGATCACGAGATTGCCGAACGGCTCGCCGCGAGGCTTGCGAAGCTCGGGTTCAATCTGGTTCGCCTCCACCACATGGATTCGGCCTACGAGCCGCGCGGGATATGGGACAGGAACTTCACGGATACCCGGCACCTGAGCCCGGTCCAGCTCGACCGTCTCGATTACCTCATCGCCCAGCTCAAAGCGAGCGGGATCTACGTGGACATCAACCTCCATGTTGGCCGCTCTTTCACCGAAGCAGACGGTGTCGCAGAAGCCAGCCTCATCCCCCGTCTGAGCAAGTTTGTGACCCTGTTCGACCGCCGGCTCATTGACTTACAGAAGGAATATGCGCAGCAGCTCCTCACCCACCGCAACCCCTACACCGGAATGCGGTACATCGAAGATCCTGCTGTGGCCCTCGTGGAGGTGACCAACGAAAACTCCTTGTTCGCGGGATGGTTCAACGGCGCCCTAGACCGGGAAGAGATACCGGCTACCCGTCCCCACGACCCTTGGCGCAGTCCCATCCCGCCGTCCTATCGCAGGGAGCTCGATATCCTATGGAACCGCTGGCTCCTCCGCCGCTATGGAAGCCGGCAGGCCCTTGAGTCTGCCTGGAGACCGAAGGGGGTAGGGGAACGCGGACTGGAACCCGCAGAGGACCCACAGCAAGGTACAGTCCGCAGGGTCCCGTGGGCAGAACGCAATCACTATGCTTCTTCTAGGGTCGCCGATCAGGCCCGGTTCTACGAAGAGCTGGAGACGAGCTACTTCCGGGAGATGGTCGATTTCCTGCATACACAGCTTGGCCTGAAGGTTCCTGTAACGGGGACCAACAATTATTACGGGCTCCCAAGCATCCTCAGCCAATCCGCTGCCGATTATATGGACACGCACGGATACTGGGATCACCCCATCTTCCCGAACCGCCCATGGGACCGTCTGGATTTCCGAATCGCGAACCGCTCCCTCATCCTCACTCCTGCGCAGATGCGGCAGACGGCTTTCAACTCCAGCCCTATCCCCCGGTGGACCCTCTCATCGGTCTGCGGGAAACCTCTCACAGTGAGCGAGTGGAACCAGCCGTTCCCCAACGCCTACGAGTACGAGATGCCTCTCCTTGTGGCAGCATACGGCGCCTTCCAGGGATGGGATGGTCTATTCGCATACACCTACCGCCACGACAGGGAAAACTGGGACCGCCAGGGCATCACAGGTTGGTTCGACATTGACGCGAATCCTATCAAGCTCGCTCTCTTGCCCGTCGGCGCCCTCCTGTTCCTCCGGGGCGATGTCTCCTCTGCGCGAAAGACCGTCATGATCGTGCACACAGACGAGGAGGTCTTCGAAAGAATCAGGGAATTTGGGGGAGCCCCTACATATGGTGCCTCCGGGCTCCCCATGACCCTCTCCTTCCAACATCGCGTCTGCCAGGCCTTCGATAGGGAAAAGCCATGGGGAGGGCTAATCCAGACGCCCGCCAACGTGTATTCCTCTGATACTGGCCAACTCACCTGGGATGGGGAGGCTGGCATCGTTAAGATCGACACCCCGCGGACCCAAGGTGCAGTGGGGTTTCTCTCAAGGACTCCCATACACCTCGGCGATGTACAGATTCGATCGGCAACCGACGCTGCCATCGTCCTTACCTCTCTTGACGGAAGGCCTCTCGCACAGTCCAAGAGGATGCTCCTTACCGCCGTGGCACGCCAGATGAACACCGGTCAGCGTTGGCGAGAGGATGAAAGGGGTCTTGCGGACTGGGGCACGGGCCCAGTGCTCCTGCAGCCTGTCAGAGCAACGATTACCCTACAAGGGACGCCAGGACTCCGCGTCTTCGCCCTCAACGGCCGGGGAGAGCGGGTCACGGAGGTGCCGGTGACCTGTTCTGGTACTTGGTGCAGTTTCTCGATCAACACCCTAGACAAGGTCTGGTTTGAACTGACGAGAGAAGCAAAGTGACACGCTAGGGACCCTATTGACGTTTGTTTCGGTTCGTGCTAGGATACACCCCACAAGCCTACTTCGCGATGACGGGGCCAAGTAGGAGGAACCCTGCCTCAGAGAGCAGGGCCGTGGTGCTGTGAGCCCTGTGGCAAGCGGTCCTTCGAACCCACCCCTGAGCGGTCGCCGAAAAAGGTGGCAAGCCACAATGTTCACCTTCTAAGGCGACCGGGGTCCTGCCCGATAGCGCAGGGAAAGTGCCGCACGGCTGCTCCTTTGCAGGCGTGCGGAAGGAAGGTGGTACCGCGGAGGAACCCCTTCGCCCTTGCCGGCGAGGGGTCTTTTGTTTTCTGGGTCCGATCTGATGGAACGGGTGCGGACAAAGGCGGAGGTGGTAAGGATGCTGGGTGAGCGAGTGATCGGGTTCATCGGCGCTGGCAACATGGCTGAGGCAATGATCCGGGGGTTAGTGACCACCGGAACAGTGGTCCCTGCACGGATCATTGTCACCAATCGAGAGAACCGGGAGCGCCTTGCCCGTTTGAGCTGGCAGTACAACATCTTTACCACACCATCGAAAGCGGAGCTTTTGGCGAGAGCGAATGTGGTGATTCTTGCTGTGAAACCCAAGGATATCCCGGAGGTCTTAGAAGCCATCAGGGATCTTGCCCGTCCTGACCAGGTGGTGATCTCTGTGGCAGCAGGGGTCCCGCTGGCAAGGTTAGAAGGAGCCCTTCCGAAGATTTCTGTCGTCCGCACTATGCCGAACCTTGCAACTTCTGTAGCCGCCTCCGTCACCGCGATGACCTACGGGAGCCAGGTGCGGGGAGAGGATCGAGCGGTGGCGCGCGCCCTGTTTGAGGCCCTAGGGCGCGTGGTCGAGGTTTCTGAGGAGCTCATGGATGCCATCACAGCCCTAGCTGGGAGCGGGCCTGCTTACGTATACCGAATGATGGAGGCAATGACGGAGGCAGGGGCGAACCTCGGCCTCCCTGGAGACATTGCTCTTCTCCTTGCTGCCGAAACGGTGTTCGGGGCTGCTAAGTTGGTACGGGAAACTGGGGAGGATCCCCGGACCCTGCGCCAACGGGTGACCTCTCCTGGCGGGACGACCATGGCTGGCCTCCAGGTGCTAGAGGAGAGGGGATTTTCTACCACCCTCGTGGAAGCCATCGCCCGCGCGGCCCTAAGGGCAAAGGAGTTGGCCGGAGGAACCTGAGATTGCCAACCCAGGGGGAGTGTGGTAAAATAGCCCTGCTTTAGGTACCCGGGCACAATCTTCCAATAGTGTTTGCCCGGGCCCCATGGCAGTAAGTTCTCCCTGCCCTGCCGTACACATAGGTAGGGCCAACCCGGTGGTGCCGGAAAGCCCGAAGGGAGGAAACGATGAAGAGCTACGAGCTTGTTTATATCCTTCGCCCTGATCTGGAAGTAGAGCAACTGGAGTCCATCATCGATCGCATCAAGCAACGGATCGTTGAGCAGGGAGGTTCTATTGAGGCTGAAGACCGGTGGGGGATGCGCCGCCTTGCCTATCCGATCCGGAAGTTCCGCGAAGGGTACTACGTGGTCACTAGGTTCACGTTCAACGGCGCCCAAATCTCCGAGCTAAAGCGATTCCTGGAGCTGAACGAAAACCTCCTTCGGTCCATGATCGTTGTTGCCGAAGGACCCCCACTAAAGGGGAAAGAGCCAAGTGAACGAGAAAAATACAGTGAGGAAAAGGGTGAAACTCCCGCCCTAGGTCTCGAGGAGCCGGAAGGGGATACGGGACCTGCAGGTGCGGAGAAATCCGACGAAGAGAAGGGATCCTGATGCTGAACAGGGTGATCTTGATTGGGCGCCTTGTGCGCGATCCAGAACTCCGATACGTGCCGAGTGGACAGCCCGTGGCCAGCTTCACGCTGGCTGTAGACCGGCCATTCACAAGTCAGCAGGGGGAACAACAGACCGATTTCATCGATATCGTGGCTTGGCGTCGGCTTGCCGAGCAGGTGACCCAATACCTCGGCAAGGGACGCCTGGTTGCCGTAGAGGGGCGGCTGCAGATCCGGTCGTACGAGACGGCAGATGGTCAGAAGCGGAAGGTTGCCGAGGTCGTGGCAACAAATATCCGGTTCCTAGACCGGAAGGCACCTGCTCCAGAGACCGTTCCCTCTGGTTCCGAGGAGATGGAGCCACCGGTCGAAGAGGAGGAAGACGTTCCGTTCTGAGCCTGGTCTGAGGTGTGCGACGGGAGAAATGGATCCCGTGGCGGTACCCCTCTTTCTTTGGAGCTACTTCCACTTCGCGTGAGGGGGATTTGCGGTATGGCAAAGAAAGAGTTCCGAGGTCGCAGGCCCAAGCCAAAGAGTTGTCCTTTTTGCTCTGAGAAGATCGAGATCATTGACTACAAAGATGTCAACAGGCTGCGCAGGTTCTTGAGTGAGCGCGGGAAGATCTTCCCGCGGCGCGTCACTGGGACCTGCGCGAAGCACCAGCGCCGTCTGGCCCTGGCCATCAAACGGGCGCGCGAGCTCGCCCTGTTGCCCTACACTTCCACGTAAATTCCTGCAGGGGTTTCTGGAGAGCTTCGGCTGAACCAGGTGTCTATCTGAGAAAGCGCGTCTATCGACAAACTCGGGGTCCCCGAAATTTCGCAAGGCAAATTTTTGAGTGGGCTAGACCAGTGGAGGGGTGGCTATGCCGCATCGGAACGTTGCCACACGCGGGCTCACCGAGGGAGCACTCCTTGCTGGTCTGATCGTCGTGATCGTCGTTGTAGGAGTTTTCTTCCTGCCTTCCCTCGCCTTGCTCCTTGCTCCCATCCCCGTGGCCTGGTTGCTGATCCGCTGGGGAGGTAGGGTAGCGGTTTTGGCCGCAATCGTAGCATCGCTGATCCTAGCCTGGATCGTGGGACCTGTACAGGCGCTCCTTGCAGGGGCTGTGTTTGCCCCCACAGGGCTCGCCCTTGGGTGGGGGATCCGCAAAGGAGTTCCTGCTTCGATGACGATCCTTGTGACCGCCGCTGTGCTTCTCGTCATGAGTCTTCTCTCCCTCTGGCTCACAGTGCGTCTCATGGGGATCAACCCTATCGAGGAGACCATCCAGGCCCAGATCGAAGCCTGGAAGATGTCCCTGGCTCTCCAGCGCCGGCTTGGCGCCCCCTCTTCGCAGGCGGAGGCCCTAGAGAAGACCCTCACGCAACTCCCGGAGTTCCTCCGTATGATCATCCCTGTAGCCTTCCTCCTGGGCGCGGGGATTTGGGCTTACTTCATTTACCTCGTAGCTGGCCTACTCCTTCGGCGCTTTGGGTATCCACTTCCCTCCCTTCCGCCGATGCTTCATTGGAGGATCCAAACAAAGGTTGTTTGGCTCTTGCTCGGGCTCACAGTGCTCTCAGGGGTTATGGGGGCACGCTGGCCAGAGATCCGCAGGGTTTTTGTGAACTTACAGATTCTTGATGTCCTAGTTTTTGGATTCCAGGGGTTGCTCATCGGCCTGTACTACCTCCGCAAGCTGGAGGTTCCCCGGTGGTTCCAGGCGATCCTGGTCGTCCTCGTCCTGTCCATTGGGGTCTCCTGGCTTGTCTTGATGTGGGTTGGCCTCCTGGATACTTGGTTTAACTACCGTCGTCTCGGGGTGCAGAGGGAACCTGCATGAAGGTGATCCTTCTCCGCGATGTTCCTTCTCTTGGCCGCGCTGGCACGATCCATGAGGTGAAGGAGGGGTACGCCCGTAACTACCTCTTCCCCCGTGGGCTCGCGGTAGAGGCCACGGAGGGGGAGATCAAACGCTGGGAGGAACGCCAACGCGTTGCCCGGGAGAAGGAAGCCCGCAAACAGAGGGAAGCCGAGCAGATAGCTGCCGCTCTGGGCCAGACGGCGGTTGAGCTCCGAGTCCAGAGCGGGGAGACGGGGCGACTCTTTGGTTCGATCACCTCGCAACATATCGCCGAAGCGTTGCGCGCGCGGGGCTTCCCCATCGACAAGAAACAGGTGGAGTTGGAGGAGCCAATCAAAGTCGTAGGAACCTACCTAGTCCCCGTGCGCTTGTCCTCGGGCATTGTTGCCCACGTATCCGTTCACATCGTAGGTGTAGGCCCAAAGGAGGTGAAGCGATGAGGACCCCACGGCGCCTCCCCCGTCCGCTTCCCCTCATCAACAGGTTGAGCCGCCAGGAGCAGCTTGCCCGCAAAGTGAGCGCTATCTTCAGCCTCCTCAGCAACGTGTATGGGACGGATGAGGTTTTGATGAAGGCAAGCAAGCTGAAATCCTTGCGGCTTATGCGGTCCTCCCGACTTCCTGAACGGGTGCTTGCCCTGCAACGGATTGTCTACGAGGATCCCACGCTCGATAAACTCCCTACGGAGGAGGAGATCCCCCGGATCATTGACGCCGTTGAGGACAGGCTGGCCGACTTGATCGTGCAGCGCACAGTGGAAGAGGAGCTGGAACGGCGTGTGGCTGATCGGATCCGGGAGCACCAACACATGGTCCTTCAAGAGATCCGCCGCCGTGTTCTCAAGGAAGAGTTCGACCCGGAGACCGCGCTGACTCGGCAAAAGCTCGAGGTTCTGGAGCGCCTAGAGAAAATCCAGCTCAGCCACTCCATCCACCAGCTCGTCCGTCCCAGGAAACTGAAGGAGGTGGTGGGACAAGACCGGGCCATCCGTGCGCTCATGGCCAAGCTCGCTGTCCCATATCCCCAGCACGTGATCCTCTATGGACCGCCGGGAGTAGGGAAGACTACTGTGGCTAGGCTTGTCCTCGAGGAGGCCAAGAAACTTCCCTGGACGCCATTCCCCCCCGACGCGCCGTTTGTGGAAGTCGACGGCGCCACGCTCCGCTGGGACGCTAGGGAGATTACCAACCCCTTGCTTGGTTCGGTCCACGATCCCATCTACCAGGGGAGCCGGAGGGACTTCGCAGAAGGGGGGATCCCCGAACCCAAGCTGGGGCTCGTCACCAAGGCCCATGGGGGGGTCCTGTTCATCGACGAGATCGGAGAACTGGACCCCGTCATCCAGGGGAAGCTCCTCAAGGTTTTGGAAGATAAGAGAGTCTTCTTCGAATCTTCCTACTACGATCCCGACGACCCGGCAATCCCCCGATACATCAAGCTCTTGTTTGAGCGGGGTGCTCCGGCGGACTTTATCCTGGTAGGGGCCACCACGCGCGAACCCGAGGAGATTAGCCCTACGATCCGCTCCCGTTGCGCGGAGGTCTTCTTCGAGCCGCTCACCCAAGAGCACATCGAGCGCATCGTCCGGCAAGCGGCGAGGCGGTTAGGGGTGGAGCTGGCGAAGGCGATCCCAGAGATCATCGCTACCTATACCGTAGACGGCAGGAAAGCTGTCAACCTTCTCGCCGATGCGTATGGGATGGCACTCTTCCGCAAGAAAGGGCGCCGGGGACGTGTGCGCATCACAGAGGAGGACCTCTACGAAGTGATTCGTATCGGGCGTCTCACGCCCCATGTCCCCTCGCGCGCCTCGGAGGTGCCGGAGGTCGGGAAGATCTTCGGATTGGGGGTGAGCCACTACCTTGGTTCGATCATCGAGATCGAGGCTGCCGCTTTCCCCGCCCTCCGCACGGGTCAGGGGACGATCCGGTTTAATGAGACGGCAGGGAGTATGGCTAAGGACTCGGTGTTCAACGCAGCCTCCGTCCTCCGCCAGATTGCAGGGATTGATCTCGCCAACTATGATCTTCACGTGAACGTAGTAGGTGGGGGACTCATCGACGGCCCGTCCCTTGGGCTGGCGGTGGTGCTCGCGATGCTCTCCGCGATCCAAAAGCGGCCCCTTCGGCAAAACGTCGCCGTAACGGGTGAGGTCTCCATCCAGGGGAAGGTCAAGGCGGTAGGAGGGATTGCGGAGAAGATCTACGGGGCGCGGCAGGCAGGAATGCGTAAGGTGATCATTCCACAGGAAAACCACCACGACGTCCCTCCGGACCTGCGGGGGATCGAGGTGGTGCATGTGAACACCGTCCAAGAAGCTTTCCCGCATATTTTTGCCTAACACACCTCAAAAAATTCTTAGAACGGATTTCCTGAGGGCCTTCTCCCCAGGATTTCCACAGGTTTCTCGCAAATTTTGTGCAGTTTCACACTGCCTGTTCACAAGGAATTCACAGCCCCGCGCGCAAAGTGTATGGTCCATGTTGATGGAAGGCGAGGGGACTTGCCCTAGTAGGTGGATTTCTGGTTTGCCCCTTGACATAGCGAACAAATGTTTGTATAATCGTGCCAGCCCTTTGTTTACTTTGCTTAAGGAGCAAACCCCATGAGTATATCGACCGTTGAGAGAGTCCCTCCTCAAAGCATCGAGGCGGAGCAGTCGGTACTCGGTTCCATGCTCCTGGAACGCGATGCCATCGCTAGGGTTGTGGAGATCGTCCGCCCTGAGGATTTCTACCGCCCCTCCCACCGGATCATCTATGAAGCAGTGGTCGACCTGTTCGAACGCGGGGAGCCAGCGGATCTCCTCACGGTCACGGAGCGCCTACGCGATCTAGGGCGGCTTGATGAGGTGGGAGGGGCGAGCTATCTCTCCACGCTGGTCAACGCCGTCCCCACGGCAGCCAACGTGGAGTACTACGCCCGCATCCTCATCCAGAAATCCATCCTCCGCTCACTCATCCGGGCAGGGACGGAAATCGCCCAGATGGGGTATGAAGGGGACCAGGACATTGATACGGTGTTGGATCGCGCGGAGAAGCTAGTGTTTAATATCGCCACCCGCCGCAGGACCCAGGAGTTCCTGCATATCCGGGAGATCTTGAAAGAGAGCTTCGAACAGATCGACCGCCGCTACCAGGATAAAGGGATAGTCACCGGGATTCCCACAGGGTTTACGGACTTGGATAGACTGACGAGCGGCCTCCAGCCTTCGGACCTGATCATTGTCGCTGCACGCCCGGCCATGGGCAAAACCACCTTCTCTCTCAACATCGCTGCTCATGCGGCGATCCACCACAAGCATCCAGTCGCCATCTTCAGCTTGGAGACAAGCAAGGAGCAACTCGTCCAGCGTCTCCTCTGTGCCGAGGCGGAGGTCGACAGCAACCGCCTGCGTACAGGATTTCTCTCTGACAGTGACTGGCCCAAGCTCTCGCGGGCAATGGGGCGCCTCTCGGAGGCCCCTATTTTCATCGACGACAGCGCGAGCATCACTGTGGTTGAGATGCGGGCGAAGTCTCGCAAGCTGAAGGCTGAGCAGGGGCTCGGGCTTGTGATCGTGGACTACCTGCAGATGATCCAAAGCTACAAGCGGACCGAGAACCGCACACAGGAGATCTCAGAGATTGCCCGCGCGCTCAAATCCCTGGCAAAAGAACTCAATGTGCCCGTCATCGCCATCAGCCAGCTGAGCCGGGCGGTGGAGCTCACCGGGACCCGGCGTCCCATGCTCTCCCACCTCAGAGAATCAGGGGAGTTGGAGCAGGTTGCCGATCTTGTCCTGTTCATCTATCGCCAGGATTACTATGATCCGGAGCGGGCCCGGGCAGAAGGCAAAGAGAATGTTGCGGAGATTATCGTCGCCAAGCACCGGAACGGTCCCGTTGGCCAGGTGGAGCTGTACTTCCACAAGGAATACAACAGGTTCGCTAACCTCGAGCGACACCGGACCTGATCGGACCTAGCTGTGAGGAGACTGGTCCTTTGTATCGTCTTGCTCCTCCTTCTTGCCCTCCCAAAGGGAGTTTTGGCAGGCAATCAGCGTATCCCCCGCAGGGTCCTCTGGATGGAGGCAGGTGCGAACCTACGACTCCTAAGCACCCAGGAGGGGGTGCGAGCGGTCCTAGACCGGGCGAGGGAAAACGGCTTCGACACTGTGGTGCCGGAGGCGAAGAATGCCTGGGGGTATGTCACCTACCCGAGTCAGATTGCTCCCTTCATCGGCACCTCTCCTGTCCCGAGGCCATGGCCCCCAGAGTACCCACCACCTCGGGAGTGGTTTCCCCAAGACTATGATCTTCTGGCCGTGGTGACCCGGGAAGCTCATGCCAGGGGAATGAAGGTCCATGCGGCCATCAATGCCTTCGGAGAGGCCCTCACGAGCGCACAGGTTGGACTCCTGTACGACCGCCCAGAGTTGCAAGCTGTGCACTATCTAGCTACGAGATCCGTCCTCGCTCCTGATGGCAGTTCCTTTCCCCTGGCCGGGGTCGACCGGTCCCCTGGGCGAAACGAACTCACCCTGCTGACACCTAGTGGGTCAGTTGTTCAGGGCGGGGTGTACACCATCATGACCGTCAAAGGATGGCGGGTTTCTGAGGTGAAGCAAGGAACTGGTCCCATCTCCGGGCCGGTGGGTGGGTTCACCCTCGTGGGCCATGGAGACGCCGGGAAGTGGCTCCAGGAACACTTTCGCCCATGGTCCGTCGTCCGGTTGGGACCTGTGGAACATAAATTCATTCCCTCCACGCGGTACGGCCTCATCGCCTTCGCCAATCCTGTCCACCCCCTTGTCCGGCTGCGCATGCTCGCGTTGATCACAGAGGTCGTCACACGGTACCCTGTGGACGGCATCATCCTGGATAGGATTCGCTTCCCAGATATTACGGCCGACTTCTCCGAGATCAGCAGGAGAAGCTTTGAGGACTATCTAGGACGCAAGGTGAGGAACTGGCCTGAAGATATCTTCCGCTACGAGCCGACGGAGCTCTGGATCGTCCGGAGACCGGGGCCGCTGTACAGGGAATGGTTGGCATGGCGGGCGATTGTGATTCGGAGGTTCGTGGAGGCAGCGGTAAGCATTGTTCACCACGTGCGGCCCGGTGTCAGCGTGGCCGCATACGTAGGAGCGTGGTACCCTCACTATTGGAACGAGGGTGTCAACTGGGCGAGCCCTGCTTATCTCCCGCCTTTTCCATGGGCAAGCCCGGGTTGGCAGAACGGTGCCATCGCAGATCTTCTGGATTACCTGCTCGTAGGCCTCTACTACCGCGAAGTAACCGTGGGGGAAGCGTTCCTGAGGAGAGTCCCCCTCTGGCGTTCAGTATCTGGCGGGGCCCTCCTGGCGAGAGAAGTGGTCGATGGGACGCCGGTTCTCGGAGGTGTCTTCTTGGACATCTACAGGGACGACCCGGTACGGGCCCGCGCTGCACTTCAGACGGCTTTCCGCAGGACGCGTGGGCTCATGGTTTTTGACCTTGTGTACCTTAACCTCTATGACTGGTGGTCCCTCCTGGGGCGTTAGGGTACTCAGTCCCTCGGATCAAAAGGCCACGGGTAAGGGTTCCCCCTCTTTCGAAATAACCTCTCCTTCCATTTGGAGTCGCCGTTCTTTGTGGCAATTTGCTCCTGGGGGAAGTTTCCCGCGTCCCAAAGGCTCAGTTCCATTGGCTCTCCACAATAGGCACATCGGACGGTTCCAGTGGAACTCGCCGTGTACGAGATCCGGTTACAACGGCCGCAGATGACGTAGCCCATCTTTCGCTCCTTTCTTGTTTACGGATGTGCCCGGGGTATGGTACCATAAACTTAACATGTTGAGCCATGCGGGTACGGAAATCAGATCCCTACCGATCCTCAGGCCATATATCCGAAACTTTCAGGCCCAGGGCGCGAGCAATGGCCTTACGGATCCTCTGGTTTCTCTCCCGTCCGCTGATCACCTGGGAGATGGCACCTCGGCTAACTTTTAAACGGCGCGCAATTTCCGCTTGGGTGATCCCTTTGAGAATGAGACGCGCTTTGATCTCTTCTGGGCGCATGCGTGTCGAGAATGCGCGCAACACCAATCTTTTTCTCCTAGTATATCTAAAATCAAAACCATGTCAAGGTTAGAGTTGCGATTTCAGATTGAGACAAAAACCATTGGGGAGCGCCTCAGGTTGGCAAGGATGATCCATGGGTACACCATTCCTGAGGTAGCTGGGCTGACGGGGATCTCGAGAGGGAACTTAAGCAGCTTGGAAAACGACCGCAACCGGCCCTCGGCAGCTAACCTCGCCCGTCTCTGTGAGGTTTACTCTGTGAGCGCTGACTGGGTGCTGCGAGGGGAAAAGGCTGGGCCGGCCCTTCTGCCCCTTCCTGTGTTCGGTGTTGGGCGGAGAGGCGATCTGGAGAGTTGCCATCTTGCGGCCCGACTGTTCCTCTCGACGGAACGCCCTTTGCGTGCCTACATCTTGGAGGGTCCAGGGACTTGCGGATTCCTGTTCGCACGCCCTCTTCGGCGATATCTCATTGTACGAGACGGGTTTACCCTCGAGATGGAGGCTTTTGGAGAAGTCCTGGCTTGGTGCGTTTCCTTGGGCCTCCCGGTGGGATCCGTACAGCCATCACGCGCTGCCTTCGAGCGGTTGATGGCCAGACGAGTGGACCCTCAGGTCATCCCTCAACTCCTCTCCGAATTCCAACCTTCCTACGCACGGGGCCTGCAACTTTATGAGGACTATAGATCCCGCCACCGCAGTCTCAAGACGTTGAAATTCCCCCCTCCCCCGCATGTCTTGGAGGAGGAAGGCGAGTATTTTTTAGAGGTGGGCATGGACCCCGAGCTCCTCGCTATGATCAGTTACCTTCGCCGTCTCTGGGAGGAAGCGGATCTCGATCTCAAGGGTTGGATCCGCGTCCAGTTCCGACGAGCTTTTCCGGAGTTCCAAGGCGGGCGCGAAGGTGCGGGGGAGAAGAATTCCCCCTGATACGAGGAACGCGCTTTCACGTTGACAGTCCAAGGGATTTCCCCTACCTTATCAATAGACCAATCAGGGGGGCGTCTATGACGCAGGAACCACGATCCCAAGTGCTTGCAGGTCTTGAAGGCGTTGTGGCGGCAACTTCCACCATCTGTTTCATCGATGGGAAGGAAGGGAGGCTGCTCTACAGGGGATACGACATTGCTGACCTTGCCGAGAAGGCTACATTTGAGGAAGTTTGCTACCTCTTGTGGTATGGTGAGCTCCCGACGGGTAGCCAGCTACAAGCTCTCCGAGAGCAGCTCAACGCCTCCCGAGCCCTGCCGGAGGAAATTCTCACGTTGCTGCGCCTTTTCCCGAAGGAAGCTGCTCCCATGGATATCCTGCGAACGGCTGTCTCGGCGCTGGGGGTGATCGACCCGCAGGCTTCTGAGAATTCCGCAGAGGCAAATCTCAATAAGGCAATCCGTCTGACCGCCCAGATCCCTGCTATTATTGCTGCCTTCGACAGGATCCGCCGCGGGGAGGAACCTATCCCGCCCAAGGAGGAATTGGCACACGCGGCCAACTTCCTCTACATGCTCAAGGGGAAAGAGTCCGATCCTCTCAGTGCCCGAGCCTTCGACGTGGCCCTGATTCTCCACGCCGACCATGAGCTGAATGCCTCTACATTCTCCGGGAGGGTCACGGCTTCAACCCTTTCGGACATGCATTCCGCGGTCACCTCTGCGATTGGTACACTAAAGGGCCCCCTCCACGGGGGTGCCAACGAGCAGGTAATGAAGATGCTCCTGGAGATCGCTACTCCGGAGAGGACTGAGGCGTACGTCATGGGGATGCTTGCCCAAAAGCGTAGGATTCCTGGGTTCGGCCACCGTGTATACCGGACCGAAGATCCGCGCGCCAAATTCCTGCGCCGCCTGTCTAGGGATCTTGGGGAGCAGGCCGGCGAGCTGAAGTGGTGGGAGATCACGCGGAAGGTGGAAGAGATCGCTTTCCGGGAGAAAGGCCTCTATCCCAATGTGGATCTCTACTCCGCTTCCACCTACTTCTATATGGGGATCCCCATGGACCTGTTCACTCCGATCTTTGCCATCAGCAGGATCTCCGGATGGACGGCACACATCCTGGAACAGTACGCGGATAACCGCTTGATCCGACCACTCTCAGAGTATGTTGGTCCAACACGGAGGGAGTTCATTCCCCTGGAACAGCGCTAGGGTATGAAGATCTATGCCTGCGCAGACATCCACGGGTTCCCTGAACGGGTCCAGAGGGTGAGGGAGCTTGTCCGGCAGTTGTCCCCTGATGTGGTTATTCTTGCTGGCGACCTCACCCACGCCGGGCGGGGGAGGGATGTGCTTGATCTGCTCAACGAGTTCACCTGCGCCGTCCTAGCCATTCCGGGGAACATGGACCCGCCGTTCGTCGCAAAGGCCATTGCCGAAAGCAAGGCGAAGGACATCCTCACGGATGTTGTCCAGGTTCAGGGGGTTCTCTTCTGCGGACCCGACGCACCGATAGAGAGGTGCGATGTCCTCGTGGCCCACGAGCCCCCTTATGGAGTCCTGGACACGATCCCAACTGGCCGGCACATTGGCTCTTCCAAGGTCGCCCATGCCGTGGAGAGGCTTCGCCCCCGGGTGATGGTTTGTGGCCACGTCCATGAATCTCCCGGCGTCGCCAAGCTCGGAGAGACCACGGTGGTCAACTGTACTATGGGTGACGGGATCCACGGAGGAGCCTCTATCATCCTGGGGGAGGAAGCCGTAGAAGTAACTCTTCTCTAGGACCCTAAGCAAAGCCAAAGCCCAAAGGTTTCTTACCCCTTCAGTACCTCGGCAAAAGCCTGTGGATTCTTGCCAGGGGTCCCTTCTTAAAATACCGGGGGTTGCTTAGTCCACAAGCCCCATGATGTGGAAGCCGCTATCCACGAAGATTGTGTTCCCTGTGACTGCGCGGGAGAGATCGCTCGCCAGGAACACCGCCACATCCCCGACTTCCTCCTGGGTGATGTTCCGGCGAAGAGGAGCTTTCTCTTCGACGATGTCCCGGAAGCGCGACAAGCCCCGCACTGCGCTAGCAGCTAGGGTTTTGAGGGGACCGGCAGAGATAGCGTTGACTCGGATGTTCGAGGGACCCAGCTCTGCGGCGAGATAGCGTACCTCACACTCCAGGGCGGCTTTGGCGACGGCCATCACGTTGTAGCTGGGGACGACCCGCTCCACGGCGTTATAGGTAAGGGTCATGATGCTTCCCCCTCCAGCCTTCTCCATGAGGGGTTTCGCCCTCCTGGCGACGGGGATCAGGGAGTAGGCGCTGATCTCGAGGGCGATACCGAAACCCCTGCGGGAGATGTCTACGAACGCCCTGTTGAGGTCCTCTTTTTCGGCATACGCCAGGGAGTGGACGAGGACATGGAGCTCTCCCCAGCGCTCGGCCAGTTCATGGAAGACCTCAGTGATCTGATCGTCGGAGGTGACATCGCACGGCAGCAGCGGGATGTTCTCCCCGCCTGGCAGCTCGGCGACGAGTTCTGCCACGTTTTCCCTGAGTCGCTCGTTCTGGTAGGTAAAGGCCAGCTCCGCGCCTTCCCGGTGGAAGCAGGTGGCGATCCCCCACGCAATGGAACGTTTGTTCGCCACTCCCATGATGAGGGCTTTCTTCCCTTTGAGCAGCATAGTTTCCCCTCCTTGCACGTTCGACTCGCCCCACCTGAACCCTGCAACGGATTCTCTCAGAGCCCTAGGAGAATTCCTCCGACTGATCCCTGGAGGAGTTCGATTGGGAGGGAAGCGATCCCTGCGGCCAGGCCTCCTTCTCCTTTACACCCGAGGGAGGCCCTGGTAAAATCCACAGTGGGCCGTTAGCTCAGCGGGCAGAGCGCCGGGCTTTTAACCCGGGCGTCGGGGGTTCGAGTCCCTCACGGCCCACCACCTGCTCCTGCCTCCATAATCTTCCAAACCCATTAGGGTGCCTGGGTCGTGGCTGAGAGGAGTTCATTGACCCACCGTTCCTTTGTCTGGGGATTTTCCTGCACGGAGCGTACGGAGCCGAAGCCTGGCACCCACCAGCTCGCAATCAGGAATCGGAGGGTTTGATTGCTCCCAGCTTCGATCACTTCAATGGCACTGACTTCCTTGAGGGCCTGGTTAAAGTTCCCCGCGGGGATGGAGACCTGCTCGTTTGTGCTCTCGATCCTGGAGCTCTGTGTGTATTGGAAGACCGCACCGCTGGAGGTGTTCTGGCGGAGCCACTGATTTCTCCAAGCGATTCCGGGGCATGGAGGGAAGAGGAGCATCCGCCGCGGGTCGCGATAGGAGACCTTCCAAGGCTTCACATTCTCAGCCACTCGGAAGAGTCCGTCTGCATCAAGGTAGTTGTAGTATTCATCGCCATCACTATCCTTGATGGTGTACAGGATTCCCCCGGCCAGATTTGTTACCTGGGTGACCTCGGTTGTATACTCCGCAGATCCGGGCTTATTGCCGGTGGTTCCTGGGTCGTAAGTGATTCGGTAGGCACGCTTCCGCCCGACCACGATAGGGCCTATGTATTCAGAACCTGTGACGCGGAATTCCTGCGCCCTCGGAGCACCTGGATCGAGAGCTGTCTCAGCCATCCGCCGGACGCTGTTAATTGCCACGACTCCCCCGATCTTGAAGAACTGGCCGGTGCCGAAGGTGGCGAGGCCAACCACCCTTCCCTCCCTGTCCACCACCGGTCCCCCGCTGTTCCCAGGGAGCATCGTCGCATCGGTCTGGAACCAGCCAGTCCTGACAGCGCCTACGATCCCCCTGGTGACACTCACTTCCTCTGTCCCGACACCACCTGGGAATCCCAGCACGAGGACCTCCTGGCCCTGGCGCAGGGTCCCCGAGTCCCCCATGGGAATCGTGGGAAAACCTTCCCCTTCCACCTTCAGGACCGCTGCGTCAATCCACCTCTCCACGCGCGGTGGGCAGGCGGCAACCCTCGGCCGGCCGGGAGGACCACGGTGATGCTCTTTGCCCCGGCGACCACGTGCTGGTTGGTGAGGATGAAACCGGAAGGGTTGTAGAAGAACCCCGAGCCGTGTCCTTCCCCTCCAAGGATGTGCTTGACCTGGACCAGGACGACCGCCGGCTTGACGCGGGCGATGATGTCCTCATATTGCGCCTCGGCGGTGGGGGGTGGGCTCAGCAGGATGCTTACGAAAGCAACCAAGGCCAGCAGGATCGTGGAAGGGCGAATGGGCCGCATTTTTGTTACCTCCCCTGAAATCGGTCCGTCTCCCGTCCTGCAGCCTGCGATGGATGAATTGCATAAGGGCAGACGAGAGGACCCGCTTCTAGCGTAGCAACGAGGGAGGGTCCTTTCCCATCAGGTCTGCACCCGATTTTTCCCCAAGGCAGGATGTGGATAGCCACTAGCGCGATTCAGGGTAGGGGTGTTAGCCGCGGGCTAGCTCAGCACGAACCCTTTGGATCACCGCTTGTCCATCCGGGCTATCGGTGACCAGTTCGATGGCAGCAGGGGAGGAAACGCCAAGGTTCAACTCGACGGCGCGGCGGATCTGTTCCTGTTCGAAGATGCGGCCGGTAGCCACTGGGCCTGTGACCCCGTGCATTCGCAGAAGGGCCACGCCGACGGCATCTATTGCCACCCGGTCTGCTCCCGCCACGACCACGCCGGGCCTCGCGAGTTTTCCTACTTCTGGCCCGCCGTCTACGAACGCTTCGATCCCATCGAGCACTACGAGGGTAGGGCGGTAAAGAGCGTTGATCTCCGCGATGAGGGTTCGCTGCAAGGGGGAGCTGTGGAGTTCCAGCATATAATCGTACCCGTCGGGACCAGTCCGTGCCACCATCCCAACAGAGTTTTTCAGGGAAAGAGTGAAGTGACCTCCGAAACGGTGGGTCTTCAGGCAGCACGTCTGAATGATTACCTCAGCTTCCTCGAAGAGTATGGGAAACAGGACGCCTCTCCTCCAGTGCCACCCCGGGAGATGGACCTGTCTCCATTGAGAGGGCGGGAGTCTGTCCAAGGCGACGAGCCGTACTCCGAGCTCCTTCGCAAGAACATCCAGTCCCTTTTCCCGCATGACCTGCAGGGTATCTCCCATCCCACTCCTGTCGGCGATGGTAATCTCCCGGGCACCTCCGGTCTTGCAAACCTCCACGAGTACCCTTAGAGTCTCCTCGTGGGTAGAGCCGGGGAACGGGTGGCTACTGTTCAGGTTGGGCTTGATGACGACCGAACGCCCGCGGAGCGAGAGTGGCTCCAGGAGACCGAGCGCACGGAGCACGCCGTCGCGGTGCTGATCGGTCTTGACCAAGGCAACCTTTGTCGAGCCTGGTTTAGGGGGAGCGGCAGGGCTGCGACGGGGCCATAGGCCAAAAGCCATTGCGCTTCCAATGGTAGCGGCAGCCCTTAAGAACTTACGGCGAGACAGTCGCATCGCTCGGTCTCCGGACTTCATCTCACCCTCCATGCTAGCCTTTTCAAGTTGGAGGCAATCGGTTCAGAGTAGTATTTCCGGAAGGGTATGTGGGATGTCCTTCCTCTCTGAACCAGGATCGTACCTTACGGGTGAAGAACTCTATGGATAGGCGTCATAAGCATCGCCGCGCAGAGCGCTCTGCCAATGGTCTTGAGGAAAGGCATACATCGATGATCCGCGTAAGCTGGCTTCTTCTGGGAAAGTCTCTCCGGGACCTGGAAGAACAGGCAATTGCGTGCGAGGAAGCAGGTCTCGATGGGGTGTGGTGGATGGATCACCAAGGCCCTGGTGATCCGGAGGGCTCGATCCCCGAACTCACCGTCACGCTCGCCCTCCTCACCCGCGCAACTGTCCGCCTCTTTATTGGCACGCTGGTCACCGACGTACACAGGCGACATCCTATGATCACCGCCCATGCCTTTGCCACCCTCAGCCACCTCGCTCCAGGGCGCGTGGTCCTCGGGCTCGGCGCGGGAGGCGGCACCAGCCATTTCCCCTTTGGCATTGCCCTTGATGCTCCAGCTTCTCGCCTCCGCGAGGGGATCGAGGTCATTCGCCTTCTGTGGCAAGCAACCCCGGCAACGCCAGCAGAATACCAGGGAAAGTTCTTCCAGCTTCACCGTGCCGCGCTGCCGATCCTCCCCCGGGAACCGATCCCTATCTACGTCGCAGCGTACGGTCCAAGGATGCTCCGGATCGCCGGGGAGATGGGCGATGGCTGGATCCCCGAAGCTCATACCCCAAACACATACCGGGAAGCACGCGCTCACGTAGAAGTAGCGCGCCTCCGGCAGCCTTCGGGGAAACCATTCGATTGGTGCGTGGCGCTGATCTTCTACCCCTTCGGAATGGAGAAGGAGGAGCGCCAGGGGATCCTCCCCGCGGCGAAAATCATGTTGGCGTTTTATCCGGATATCCTCCGCCGCCTTCTGCCCTCGGGAGTCCCGGAGGGGATCCATAGTCATCACGCGGCAGCGGACACAAAGCTTTGGAAGCAGCTTGCCGATTTGATTCCTGACGAGATCGCCCTTCAAACGGTGCTCCTGGGGCCCCCGGATACTTGCTTGGCACGCATCCGAGAGTACCTCCAAGCAGGGTGCCGGCACGTGATCCTGGAGCCATACTGGGGAATGTCATCCGCTCAGATCCCAGAAGCGATCAACGCAGCGGGAGCAATCCGCGCGAGCCTCCAGAATGTCGATCGCATATAACCGGGAAACGCCGCCTCTGCTGTAGAATCCCCGAAACGAGCAAGTCGGTTTTGGTCCGCTCAGCTTACCATTGTATAATAAGGCCATGCCGTCTACCCGCACCCAGATGATGGAAGAGCAAGAAGAGCTCCGCAAAGATAGGGGGGCTGCGTTCTCTCCTGCCGACCTGGCCCTGCTGTTCGTCGCGTTCCTCTGGGGCGTTTCCTTTACGGTGATCAAGGATGCCTACCGGGAGATCCCTGCCGTCCCCTTTGTTGGGATGCGCTTTCTGTTGGTGGGATCAAGCATGATCCCCTTCCTGATCTGGAATCGCCGCTACCTACCTCGGACGCGCAAGGCATGGACGGGTGCTCTTACCATCGGGGTCTTGGGAGTCGCTGGATACCAGATCCTCTTCAGCCTCGGGCTACAGTACACCACAGCGTCCAAGAGCACCCTGCTCGTGGCGACAAGTCCTTTGTTCACCGCCCTCGTCGTCGCCATGCTTGGCATAGATAGACCCCGGGATGTTCAGCTGGTCGGCATGGTGGTTGCCCTCGCCGGGGTTGCCCTCCTGACTTTGGGGGACCAACCCACATCTTTGCTTTCACATAAAGATGTTCTACTTGGCGATGTCCTTACGCTGGGAGCCGCTGTGGCTACTGGTTCCGGTGTTGCCCTGGCAGAGCGGTACTTGGCAGGAGCAGACGGGGCTACGGTGATGGGTGTCGCTGTTGTTCTGGGATCCATCCTGATCCAGCCCTTCGCCTGGGCACAGATGGTTCGTTTTCCTTGGCAGCAGGTCTCCACCCAGGCGTGGCTGGAGATGTTCTACGCTGCTTTCCTCGCAGGCTCGCTCGGGTACATCCTGTGGTACCGCAACATCCCCCGCATCGGCGCGTTGCGGGGGTCGTTGTATGGATTCCTCATCCCCCTCATAGGTGTGGTGACAGCGGTGGTGGCGCTAAGTGACCGGCTGACCTTGGTGCAAGGTTTGGGAGCACTGTTTGTGCTCTTCGGGGTAGCCATGGCGCGGGGATGGCTTGGTCTACTCATCCGACAGGTACGGTTCTAAGCCACGCTTTGCACCCTTTTCGGCTCGGGTGTCGACCGGATGCCCACAGGCTACACCCCTCAAGGTGGTCACTTTACACTCCCTAGGCTCCCTGGTAGAATGAGGCCGGGAATCCTGCCGGCGTAGCTCAGTGGTAGAGCAGCGCACTCGTAATGCGCAGGTCAGGGGTTCGAATCCCCTCGCCGGCTCCAGATTTGACGCGGGTTTCGGCGATTGGCCCTTTTCACGAAGGGCCAATTTTGCAAATCTCTGCAAATCCCTTCTATAACCCGCGTCCCATGCGGGACAGAGCGCGGGTGAGACGTTCATCAGGGCTTCCGTGCGATGGGGACTGGGTTCTAGCCCTCACCCTTCAGGAGGCCTCAATATCCCGGGCGTGGTCGGAGGGGGGTATGCAGTGTACGCAGCGCGTGGGAAGAGAGGGGCTCAGCTGCCCTTCGCGGTCGTAGATCTTGCGGTCGAGATGTTTGCCGGCAGCTCAGGATTTAGCGGGCCGGAGATTCATCGTTTCTTTGCACAGTATAACGAGAGCATTCCGGACTACGCATGGGGAGGGGGCTCGCCATCGCGTAAGGACTTGTTTCGCATGTTCTTGCGGAGGTTCCCACTTCAACAACAGATGCGGATCCTGCACGATTTAATTCACTACCAGGGCCCAATGAAGCACGGTGCCCCTTCCCGCGAGCTCAAGGAGAATCTGCTCACCATGCTCCAGGGTATAGACGCTCCCGCCTTCCAGGATGTGCGGGACACTGCCGAGCGACTCGACTGGCAGCGGGTGATTCAGGAATGGCAGCGGGCCAGGGATCAGGTGCATCGGGACCCGGCAGGGGCTATCACCGCGGCGCGGTCCATGCTGGAGTCTGTCTGCAAGCACGTGCTCCGAGAGTTAGACCCGACCTTCGATGGGGAGGGCGAACTTCCCCGCGTGTACCGCCGGGCGCTCGAGCTGGTGGATACGCCGACAGGTAGCGGAAAGGCCGTGCGCCAGATCATAAAGGGCTGTATGAGTATCGTTCAAGGAGTGGCGGAGCTGAGGAACAAGCTTGGGGACGCGCACGGGCGAGCGCCAGGTGATCCGATCCCGTCGCCACAGCTCGCGCTCCTGGCCGTGAACGCAGCAGGTACGGCAGCGCTGTACCTCCTGCAGTCGTTCGAAGCGTAGCATTCAGCGGCCTGCACGGAGAAGTTACCCAGGACCACTCTGGAGGTCCTGGCCACCGTCTTCCATCGTGGGAGCCGGAAGTCGAGCCGGCACAGGACGGCGAGCCGCTGGTGGCTATGCTCGATCTCAGGGATGTGCACGTTGGTGAGCTCGTCACGGCCGAGGAGACCGGGGGACTGAACGCCTACGACCTGGAGGAGTGCCGCAGGAGGGCTTCGAGGCTGGTGGAGGGAGCACTGCGCGCGCTGCGGAACCACCCGATCAGGGTCCTCTACTACGGGGTGGATAGAGCGACGCGGGAGTGGGGGCAAACCATCGGCAGGGCGGTCGACTACGTTCATCTCGGCCATTTTCACCGGGCGGCACAGATCCAGACTCCGCCAGGGGAGCAGCTTGTCAGCGGGTCCTGGGTTGGCGCGACGGCGTACACCCTCCGGCAGTTCCGGGAGGCCGTTGCACCACGTCAGCACCTGTACTTATTCGACAGAGACGGCCTGCGGTGTACGTACCGCCTAGATCTTGCCTCTCGCGCCGTACTTGCCCCGGACGAGCGCGGATTCTACGTTCCTGGAGGTGCTGCGAATGATTCGTAATGTCCCTGCGGGCGGCGGAACGGCCCAGGTAATCGATACCACAGCTAGGTCATCAGTCGTCGACCGCGCCCGCAGGGCGCTGATCACGGTCCGCAGGAGGGTCTACATCGCCGATGGGTCGATGGTATGGGACATGACCCTGCGCGAGTTCCTCGCACGTGGCCTTCCTGGTGAGGAAGAACTGTTGGTTCCAATCAATGTTCCGGCCATCGTCAGGGCGCGGTTGCTGATGGAGCGCAGGCCAGTCCTCCTTGTGCCCCCGTACCTTTCAGGAGCGGATCTCTCCGCACACGACAGGCTCAGGACAATGCTTAATCTGCCATCCACCCGTCTTATCCCTGCTACCGATGAGGATGAAGCCATCGCCGTCCTCACCCTCCTCTACCGCCGTCACCAGGCTCTGTCCGGGCAGGTCAAGCGCCACAAGCACTGGCTGGACGCGATCAAGAAGGAGTGGCCCCCTGCCCTGCAGGCAATTTCCGGGCACTGGGCAGGGGCAAGCCTTCCCTCCCTCATCGCTGAGAGGGATGCCATGTGGAGGGCGCTGCGTCGCTACCTGCGGGTCTACCTGCCCGACCTGCTGG
>JAUQQG010000014.1 GCA_030550015.1 bacterium
CCCTCTACGCTGGCCGCGAGCCCTCGCAGGTGGAAGCCCTGGCACCTGCCAGGGAGCTCTATAAGCGAGTGGGGATGGACCCCACCCGCTACCGCCCCTCCTCCGAGGCCCTCCTCAGGCGGATCCTCAAGGACCAGGGGCTCCCACGGATCAATACCCTCGTGGATGTGTGCACCTGGTGCTCCCTGGATTTCCTCCTCCCCATCGGGCTCCACGACCTCGACAGGATCCAGGGGGACCTCCTCCTTCGCCGCGGGGTGGCGGGGGAGGGATACGAAGCCATCGGCAGAGGATGGTTTTCCCTGGAGGGGAAACTCACCTTAGCCGATCGCCTGGGCCCATGCGGGAGCCCGACCAGCGACTCCCAACGGACGATGATCACCCTCCACACACGGCGATGCCTCATGGTCATCTACGCCCCAGCCACCTATCCCATGGATCGCCTCTCTGATCACATCCGGGTTGCAGCGGAGCGCATCACTGCCTACAATGGAGGGCAGATTGCAGGGACCGCTCTCCTTTGAGTCCCTCGTGAACGTTTTTTCAGATCTCACGTGTTAGGCCTCAGAGGTCGAGGAGAAGCGATGCAGAAACCCAACATTGGGGTACCCCTCAGACGCCTGGAGGGAGCGGAGAAGGTGACAGGCAGGACCCGCTATGCGGGTGACCTCTCCCTCCCTGGAATGCTCCACGCGCGCTTGGTCCTGAGTCCTTACGCCCACGCCCGCATCGTCCACATCCCCAAGGAGGGCTTGGGGGTTCCCGGCACCCAGGTGGTCACCGCCGAGGATCTGCCTCCCTCCCCCGAGGACGCCCACGCGCCTCTCCTGGCGCGCGAGGAGACATGCTTTTGCGGCCAGCCCGTTGCTGTGGTCCTTGCGGAGAGCGAGGCAGCTGCCGAAGACGCTGCAGAGATGCTCCGCGCGAGGATCCTCTATGAGGAACTGCCAGCTGCTCTCGATCCGCTTGAGGCAATGCGTCCCGGCTCCCCCATTGTCCGCCCAAGGAGACGCGGAGAGACCGGAGAAACACAGGCACATGCTACGATCGATGTCCAGGAGACTGGTGGTCCGGAAGCGCCTAACATCACCGCCCATGTCCATTTCTCTAGAGGAGATGTGACGGTAGGCTTTGCCGAAGCGGACGTTGTGAGAGAGGAGACCTTCCGTACCCCCATCGTCCATCAGTCTTACCTCGAGCCTCATGCCGCCATTGCGAGCTATGACCCCTTTACCGGAGTCCTGACCCTGTGGGCGAGCGTCCAGGGACAGTTCTACGTGCGGTCTGAGGTGAGTAGAAGGCTAGGCCTCCCGCAGACGAAGGTGCGGGTGATCCCTATGCCCGTGGGCGGGGCGTTTGGTGCAAAGATCCTCCACCTGGAGCCCCTTGTGGCTGCGCTGGCGTTGGTCACGCGGCGTCCAGTGCGCCTCGTCCTCTCCAGGATGGAGGAGTTCTTGGCTGGGACTCCCGCGCCCCAGGCGGTCATCACGGGGAAGGTCGGTGCACGCCGCGACGGGACACTCGTTGCCCTCCAGGCGCGCCTGGTGTTCGACTCAGGGGCCGAACCGGGAACCCCTCTGAACGTGGCGGCCCTCCTCTTGGGAGGGTACTACCGGTTTCCCCACCTCGAGATTGAGGGGTTCGAGGTCCTCACCCACAAGGCACCTGTAGGGGCATACAGGGGGCCTGGCGCGGTCCAGGCGACGTTCGCCATCGAATCCCTGGTGGACGCGGTTGCCCGCGCCCTTGACCTCGATCCAGTAGAGTTCCGCCTTCGGAACATCGTCCAAGAAGGAGATCCCATGCCTAACGGGAAGCCTTGGCCACGTATCGGCCTGCGGGAGTGCCTGGAAGCCCTGCGGAACCATGTCCTCTGGCAAGAGAGACGGAAAGAGCCCCACCAGGGCTATGGCCTTGCCATTGGAGGTTGGCCCGGCGGGATCGAGCCAGCAAGCGCCTGTGTGCGCGCCAACCCAGATGGAACGTTCCATGTCCTCGTGGGAGCAGTGGACCTCACAGGAACGGCCACAGCCTTCGCCCAGATCGCTGCGGAGGTCCTCGGCGTCCCCGTGGAGCAGATCCAGGTGATCACGGGGGATACAGACCAGAGCCCCTATGCCGGGATGTCGGCAGGAAGCAAGACGCTGTATACCGTGGGGGCTGCGGTGAAGCAGGCTGCCGAGGAGGCAAGGCGCCAGCTCCTGACTGTGGCCAGCGACCAGCTGGAAGCCGCAATCGAAGATTTGGAGATCGTCGATGGACATGTGCAAGTGAAGGGGGTTCCAGGGAAAGCCCTCCCGATCTCCCACTTCGCCAAGCTGACCATGCAGTTCGGGGCCAAGTATCCCCCTATCTTCGGCCGGGGGGAATCCAGCATCACCCGGCAGTCCCCAGGGTTCGCGGCACACCTCGCCAAGGTGGAAGTGGACCCGGAAACCGGAAGGGTGCGCGTCCTCGAATACCTGGCAGTCCAGGACGTTGGGCGCGCCATCAACCCTGCGGAAGTGCAAGGACAGATCCACGGGGGCGTTGCTCAGGGCATTGGGTGGGCGCTTCTTGAGGAGGTTCGTTACGATTCCCAGGGTACGCTCCTGACCACCACATTCTCCGATTACGCTATCCCCAAGGCAGCGGATGTCCCGCAGATCCACACTGTTCTCGTAGAGGTTCCCTCCCCGTTCGGCCCCTTCGGCGCTAAGGGCGTGGGAGAACCTCCCGTCATTCCTGTGGCCGCCGCCATTTGCAACGCCATCGCCGATGCCGTGGGGGTGCGGGTGACCACGCTCCCTGTCACTCCAGAGCGCCTCCACCAGGCGCTCGAGAGCTCCGGCAAGAGTCCTTAAGTAGCCCCGGCGCAATGCGTATCCCCCCTTCCCTGCACCCGCTCCCACAAGGGGAGCGGGAATGAGGAGAGAGCCCTCCCGCCAAAGAGGGAGTGCGATGAGGTTCTCTAACTCGTGGAGAGAGCAATGAGAAGAGATCTTTTCTGT
>JAUQQG010000126.1 GCA_030550015.1 bacterium
CCGAGCCGCCGCCATGCGCCGCTCCTCCATCTGGGCTGGCGTCAGCCGTTTGGGTCTCCAGACCGTTACCATCATCGAACCACCTTTGACAAAGAATGCTCATGAAATATTCTATCTATTAGATCTTGTTACTTCAACTTCGTGAGGGACATTAGAGGCTCTCCAGGGAGTAGAGTGCCACTAGGCAGTGATGAGGGATTGGTCACGAGTGACGAAGAACTGATCACTGGTCCGTGGGGGCCATGCGAAATCGCGATCACGCTCAACCTTT
Organism: bacterium; assembly: GCA_030550015.1. Classification (GTDB taxonomy): domain Bacteria; phylum Sysuimicrobiota; class Sysuimicrobiia; order Sysuimicrobiales; family Thermofontiviventaceae; genus Thermofontivivens; species Thermofontivivens primus. The sequence goes on from JAUQQG010000126.1 coordinate 272, forward strand.
ATCCTCCTCTCATCCCGCGGAGGCGGGCATCCGTGAGGTCCCGCAGGCCATCCCCCAGGAAGTTGAACCCCATCACCACACTGAAGATGGCCAGCCCTGGAAATGTCCCGATCCACCACTCAAAGAACTTCAGCCTCCCTGCAGCGACCATGCTTTCCCACTCCGGCGTCGGGGGTACTGCACCGAGCCCTACGAAGGAAAGGGCGGCTGCAATGAGGATGGCGTTCCCAACATCTAGGCTAGCCTTGACCAGGAGCACCGGATAGGTGTTGGGGACCACGTGGCGCCAGAGGATACGCCGCTCAGGAACGCCAACCGCACGCGCGGCGAGGACGTACTCCATCTCCCGGATAGTGAGGATCTGCCCGCGAATGAGCCGAGCGTATTCTGGCCACAATACAAGGACGATGGCAAGTAGTGCGTTCAGCAGTCCGGGGCCTATGGCTGCGGTGATGGCCATGGCCAGGACGAGAGAGGGGAAGGCCAGCACCGCATCGCATAGGCGCATGATGATCTCGTCGACCAGCCCTCCGGAGAAACCCGCAAACGCCCCAAGCGTAGACCCCAGCGCAGCCGTGAGTCCCACAACCACAAACCCGGTGGGGAGAGATAACCGGGCGCCATATATGACCCGGCTGAGCACGTCCCGCCCGAGCTCATCGGTCCCGAAGGGATGCCGCCAGCTCGGCGGAGACAACCGTTCCTCCAGACGCTGCTCGTTAGGAGGATAGGGGGCAAGGAATGGCCCGAAGATCACCACCCCTATCCAGAACGCAATGATGGCAAGCCCGATGATCGCGGCCTTGCTCCGCCGCAACTCCCGCACCAGGGCAATAAACCCAGACCGCTTCGGGCTGACCTGATAGGTTCCCAGCTCGGCGACTCCAAAGGCCATGGCCTGATTCCCCTCTTCAATCGAGACGGATCCGGGGGTCCAGGAGGGCATAGGAAAGGTCGACGAAGAAATTGATCACCACGTAGGCAAAGGCCACCAACAGGGTAACTCCCATAATGGCGGGATAGTCGAGCTTGCTCGCTGCGTCCACAGCGTACCGGCCGATGCCGGGCCAAGCGAAGATCGTCTCTGTCATGACGGCCCCTGCCATCAGGTTCCCGGAGGCCAGCCCGATGATGGTGACCGTAGGAATGAACGCATTGCGGAGGGCGTGGCGCAACAACACCACGTGCTCCGCAAGTCCTTTTGCCCGTGCCGTTCGGATATCATCCTGAGCCAGCACTTCCAGTAGGCTGGAACGGGTGATCCGCGTGATGACTCCCATGGAGTACGCGCCCAGCACCAGTGCTGGCAACGCCAGGTGACGCAGGGCATTCAGGAAGGCGTCCCAACGCCCTGCCAGGAGGCTGTCGATGGTCAGAAGGCCGGTGCGCACAGGAGGAGCAGGTATCGAAGGGTCAAGGCGCACAGGCCCTGCAAACAGCTCAAGACGGTAGTAGAAGACCGCGAGAGCAAGGAGGCCCAACCAGAACACCGGCACCGAGACCCCGATCAGCGATCCGATGCGTGCGAGGTGGTCCGTCCACCTGTCCCGGTGGACGACGGCGGCAATGCCCAGTGGGATCCCTATGGCGATCGCCACGAACGTTGCCGCCACCGCAAGCTCCACCGTCGCCGGCAAGAACCGCAGGAGGTCCTTCCTCACCGGCTGCTGGGTGGCGATGGACTCGCCAAGATCCCCACGGGTCAAGTTGGTCACATAGGTCAAGTAGCGTGCATAGGCAGGTTTGTCCAGGCCCCATCGCTCGCGGTACGCCCGGACGATCTCCGGGTTGGCCATGGCGCGCTCGGAGAGCACCATCGCCAGGGGATCAGCGGGGATCAGGTACGTCAGGACGAGCCCAATCAGAGTGATGAGGAATCGATGGCATCCCGGATGGCCTGCCGGACACGCTTATCGGCAAGTGGCTTAGAGATCTGCGCGTTGGGGGCCAGCGGTCCATCAGATCTATCCGTCCAGGCACGGCGCCCAGAGGCAAACCTCCCCCTAAAGGTTTCGCGAAAGTCGTAAGATCAGGAACGACGCCCCAGTGCTCCACTGCATACCAGCGCCCGGTCCGGCCGAGACCCGTCTGAACCTCATCCGCGATTAGGAGCGCTCCGACCTCGTCACAGATCCTGCGCAACCCAGGGAGAAAGCTCGGTGGGGTACCACGTACCCCCCTCCCCCCAGGATGGGCTCTACGATAATCGCCCCCAGATCCTCTGGAGGGACCACGGTCCTCAGGAGGAGGTGGATATGACTTCCTGGCTGGATGTCGCCTGGATCACCATGCCTGCCCACCGTCCTTCATTCGCCTCCTTGTTCGTATCTGCATGACGTATGATCATTTGCTTCGTCCTTTGATTTGTGCTCGAGAGAGTGGGCAACATCCTCCTCTACCGCACGAGCCCTGCGATCTCCCGGAGCTTTTCAAAGAGTTCCCTCGCCGGGGGAGTACTACGCACAGGAAGAGTACACGTAACGATCAGGTGGGGGGACTTGCGCCGGAGGGAGAGGCGGCGCAGGAAAGGAGAAAGATCGCTGAAGACGGGCCTCGCCTTTTCGATGTGATCTAAGCTGCTTACTGGATACACGTGAAGATCCCCCACACCCACGGGATGCGCTTCCACTTGATCCCTCCCCAGCTCCCGCTTGAGCTCCCGAAGACCCCCGGGAGGGGCCTGAAGATCTCCATCTCTCTGGCTGACGCGCCTGAG
>JAUQQG010000036.1 GCA_030550015.1 bacterium
CGGTGGAGGCAACGTTCCTCCTGTTGAGTCTTTTCGCTCTCGGTGGTCTCGCGGCGTGGGTGGGTTCGGAGGCGGTACTTCCGGCCTACCTCATCGGGATGACGCTCGCAGGCCGTGTCGGCCGGGACCACGCACTTATCCGTCGACTGCGGACTCTCACCTTCGGTCTTTTGACCCCGTTCTCTTTCATCCGGGCTGGCTCCTTAGTCCAGGTACCCGTGGTCCTCGAGGGGTTCGGGACCTTCCTCACGCTCTTCTCTGAGAAGGCAGTAAGCAAGTTCACTGGGATCTTCCCCCTCACGCGGAAATACGGCTATGCGCGAGACGAAACCATGTACACTACGCTTTTCATGTCCACGGGGCTCACCTTCGGCACGATCTCGTCTCTGTACGGCCTTACCCACGGTATCATCGGTCAGGCGCAGTATTCCCTTCTCGTAGCTACAGCGATCGCGAGTGCTGTGATCCCAACCTGGATCGCCAACCGATTCTTTCTCCCGAAACACTCTATTGATCAATCTTCAACCTCGATAGGAACTCTGCTTAGCCCAGAAGGTGGATGATGTCCCGCCGCATATTGGTCGGCTACGACGGCTCGGATCCTGCCCGTAAAGCATTACAGGTTGCGTTAGACCTCACAAGGAGGTATAACGCCGAACTGATGACCGTTGCAGTATTGCAGCCGCCGGAGTTCGCTGAAATGGAAGCTGAAGTGAACACAGCGCTTGTGGAAGCTCGAGGTCCCCTCGCCGGGGCCTTTCGGTGGGCTCGGGAGCAGGCCCGGAGGGCAGACGTACACCTCACCCTTCGGATCCACGTAGGCCATCCGGCAGAGGTCTTGGTGCGCATCGCTCAGGAGGAAGGCTTCGATCTCATCGTCCTCGGCCGCCGAGAGTTGACGCCGGTGCAGCGGTGGATGCTGGGATCGGTCTCCGAGCACGTGCTGTGGTATGCTCACTGTCCTGTGATGGTGGTGCACTGATGGAAGCTCTGACTTTTGCCTCCCCGAGCGTCCTTTTCCCGCTGGATACGCCCAGGCCCACCCTCCGGGTCGATCCCCCGCCCTATTTCCCTGACCTCTTCCTGCACCAAGTTGTAAACGCCATCACTGCGGGCCGAGAGGAGTACGACCTCAATTCCTTCTTCTATACACCCCTTACCGATGTCTCCGCAGTTCTCTACCGCCAGGAGGTTATGAAGGACATCGAGGACCTCGAGGTATACGCCCAGTTGACAGCCTTCGCCTCGGCCATGCGCACTGTCCGAGAAAACCTCGCACACGCCCAGAAGACGTACTACGAGCGACAGCAGGAGCGTTGGTTTTTAGATGCCGTTTCCACCTACTGTGATGCCGTCCTGGGCCTCACCCAGGGCCTCTCCAACACTCGGCTTCGATCCACAGGCCTCGTGGCCTTCCGCAACTTCCTGCTTCACTACACCGCTTCGGCGCAGTTCCTACGGCTCAGGGAGGAGGCGCTACAGCTTCGCCATCTCCTGTCCTCCATCCGGTATGCTGTCCGGATCCACGGACTGCGGGTAGAGGTACGAGCCTATGCCGGGGAGGAGGACTACAGCGCAGAGATCACCCGTACCTTCGCACGCTTTCGCCAAGCGGACGTCCCTGGCTACAACTTTCTCTTCAAGGACTCCCCAGAGATGAACCATGTGGAAGCTCAGATCCTAGACGGTGTGGCCACCTTGTATCCGGAGGTCTTCTCCCGTCTCGCAGCCTTCCGCCAGGTCCACCGTGCCTTCGTAGATCCCACCATTGCCGTCTTTGACCGGGAGGCCCAGTTCTACCTAGGCTACCTCGACTACATCGCCCCGTTGAAGCAGGCAGGGCTTCCCTTCTGCTACCCTCACATCACGGAAGCGTCCAGCCGGATCTACGCCAGGCAGTGCTTTGACCTCGTCCTTGCCACCAAACTCGTCCGGGAAGGCTCCCTTCCTGTTTGCAACGATTTCGCGCTCGACGGCCCTGAACGTATGCTCGTGGTCACTGGCCCCAACCAGGGTGGGAAGACCACCTTCGCCCGGAGCATCGGGCAGCTCCATCACCTCGCTGCGCTGGGGTGTCCTGTGCCAGGAACCGAGGCCCAGCTCTACCTCCCGGACCGGATCTTCACCCACTTCGAGCAGGGAGAGCACCCCGAGGGCGTTGTGGGCAAACTCGAGGATGACCTCCTGCGGATCCGCGAGATTCTCGCAGACGCTACCTCTCGGAGCTTACTGATCATCAACGAGATCTTCTCCTCCACGTCCCTCCATGATGCCCTTTTCCTCAGCAAGCGGATCGTCTCCGCCATCTTGGACCTTGGCGCCCCTTGTGTGTGGGTCACCTTCCTGGACGAGCTCGCCTCCCTCAACGAGAAGACTGTGAGTATGGTGGCCACTGTGGACCCCCACAATCCCGAGGTGCGCACCTTCCGCATCGAGCGCCGGCCTGCGGATGGCCTTGCCTATGCTATGACGCTTGCTCGCAAGCACCGCCTCACCTACGAAATGATCCGGGAGCGCCTCCGCCCGTGAAAGCCCGTCTGCTCTATCCCAATATGGACTTTGATTGGAGGTGGGCACAGCTCGCGGCCGCGGAGCGCGCCAATCGGCGCGCGAGTATTCGCTCCCGTCAGCTTCCTGACGTTGATCCCTGCGCGGGTCTCCCCCCGAACGCGGAGGATCTTCAGCGGGACCTGGATCTCGCCCCCCTTTTCTCTGCTATGGCCCAGGACGATGACTGGATCTTCGAGGTGAGCCGGAGGGTTTTGCTGGAGGCCGTGCAGGCTGATCTGGAGATCATCTGGTACCGCCAAGCCGTCCTGCAGGACTGCCTCCAGCAGCCGGACGTGGCCCGCCAGCTCTACACCCTCGCGGTGGAGGTGACGGAGGGAAGGAGAGGCCACCATCTGGGTGTGCTCTCTCGCTACCCCGACTGGGTCCTCCGGGACGCCCTTGAGACGCTCATGGATCTCCTTCGCCCCCTCCGTGCGTTGCACCAGCTCGTGGCCCAGTATGCGCCTTGCTTCCGCGCGGAGGGTTGGAAGCAGTTCTTCACGACCATTCAGGTGAATCTGAGTGCGGAGTACCTCACGGAGGTAGAGGGTCACCTCCACGAACTGAAATTCCCTCATGGCGTGCTCTTGAGCGCGGAGTTAGGCCCCGCCCATAAAGGCACCCGCTATCGCCTTCATCGGGTCCCAAAACTCCGCAGAGGCCTTTGGGACTGGTGGCGGGACCTCTTCGAGGCAAAGCCACCGGTTTATCGGTTCGAACTCTCTCCCCGTGATGAGGCTGGAGCGCAGGCGCTCGGGGAGCTCCGGAGCCGAGCTATCGCTTCTGCTGCGGAGGCTCTAGGGCAAGCCGCAAGCCACGTGCGTGACTTCTTCGCCATGCTGCGGGCAGAGCTCGCCTTCTACATCGGCTGTCTCAACCTCCATGAAGCACTCACCCGTCGCGGGTACCACACCTGCTTCCCTCAACCTGCACCGGTTTCCGAACACCGGCTCTCCTTCCACGGCCTATACGACGTAAGCCTTGCTCTGACCGTAGACCGGCCCGTAATCCCCAACGACCTTCACGCGGATGGGAAGACGCTCCTCATGATCACCGGCCCCAACTCAGGAGGCAAAACGACCTTCCTTCGCAGCCTCGGGATCGCACAGCTCTTGATGCAGGCCGGGGCGTTCGTTCCTGCACAGTCCTTCACCGCAAGCCTCTGCTCCGGCCTCTTTACCCACTTTCGGCGTGAGGAGGACATTCGGCTCCAAAGCGGTAAATTCGATGGGGAACTTGCGCGTATGAGCGTCATTGTGGATCACCTGCGTTCCGGAGCGGTTCTCCTCTGTAACGAGTCCTTTTCGGCGACCAACGAACGGGAAGGATCGGAGATCGCCCGTCAACTCATCCAAGCAGTCACAGAACTGGGGGTCCGGGTCTACTTCGTTACCCACTTCTACGAGCTCGCCCGCTCCTTCTACGAGAAGGGGCCGGAAAGCGCGTGCTTCCTCCGCGCGGAGCGGCTTCAAGATGGACGCCGCACCTATCGAATCCTCAAAGGTGAGCCGCTGGCCACCACCTATGGTGAAGATGTGTACCGGCGTATTTTTGGCGTTTCCTGCGGGGTCTCTCACGAGGAAACCCCAACCAGAACATAAGTCGGGGCAACAACTCCGGAGTCCAGTCCATGGCACAGTCTTGATTGACGGCGAAGCGACTCCCAGGTGTCTGGAACCAGGAGGTACAAACGATACTCTCACAGGACTCAGCGGGAAGCGCACCTGGCACGCTTTCCCACCCAGCTTCATGGAAGAGGTCGATTCCGACGACATTGTAGAAAAATCCTGATTCTCGCGTTAGGCCGCATCGCATTTGCTCCGGCTCTCGCCGTAGACAACCAGGGGTAGCTGAGCAGTAAGAGCAATGGGGTCTTTCGACAACGACCGTACGCAATTCCTTCGTGATGCTCTACGGAGCCCTACACCATGCCGTGTGGCGGGGTTTGCTTGTCCGCAATCCCTGCGGTGACATTTTCTCAGACCGCTTACGGGGTGACAATATCACAGACCGACGACACGCTGGGGACTTGATCTTGACAGAGGGAAAGGGGTGTGGTAAAGTTTGTGCCAACAACCGAATATTGTGGATTCTCTCTTATCCAGAGTGGCTGAGGGACGGGCCCAATGACGCCCGGCAACCTGCTCTCGCCTGCGTCCCGCGAGGGTAAGGTGCCAACTCCCGCGGAATCCAATTCCGAGAGATAAGAGGGTCGCCTCGTCGCAACCCCTCCGAGGAATTGGAGGGGTTTTTTATGCCAAGGGGTGAGTAGGGGCGGGCTTCTTGTGGAGAATGTCATGGGGAAGCAGGTCGTGCGATTAGGGTTCCTTGGGCTCGGGACGGTCGGCTCCGCCGTGTACGAAGTCCTGCACCGGAACGCCGAGGATATCGCCATGCGCGCGGGCGTGGATTTTCAGGTGCGGCGGATCGCCGTCGCGCACCCAGAGAAGCCACGGCCGGTGCCGGTGGATCGGGACCTCCTCACCGGGAACGCCTGGGAGGTCGTGGAAGATCCCGAGGTGGATGTCATCGTGGAGGTAATGGGAGGGATTGAACCAACGCGCTCCTACCTCCTCAAAGCCATCGAGTCGGGGAAGAGCGTGGTCACGGCGAATAAGCAGCTGATGGCCAACCGTGGGAGGGAGCTCCTCGATGCCGCGGAGGCCCGCGGTGTGGACCTCTACTTCGAGGGGAGCGTGGGAGGCGGCATCCCAATCATCCGCCCCCTCAAAGAGTCTCTGGCCGCAGACAGGATCACCGAGATCCTAGCGATCCTTAACGGGACGACCAACTATATCCTCACGAAGATGGCACAGGAGGGGTGGACGTTCAGCCAAGCCCTCGCCGACGCGCAACGCCGGGGCTTTGCGGAGCAGGATCCGACGGAAGACATCGACGGGCACGACGCTGCGAGCAAGCTGGCCATCCTGGCCTCGGTCGCCTTCAACACGAGGGTCACCGCAAGCGATGTCCCTAGGGAGGGGATTGCAAAGATCTCCCCGCGCGACATCGCCTACGCCCAGGAGCTCGGGTATACCATCAAGCTCCTGGCCATCGGCAGGAATACCGACGATCACGTGGAGGTGCGCGTCCATCCTGTTCTCATCCCCTCCCACCATCCTCTCGCCACCGTTTCCAACGAGTACAACGCCGTCCTGATCCGGGGGGATGCCGTTGGGGAGGTGATGTTCTACGGGCGTGGCGCGGGTGGGCTCCCCACGGCAAGTGCGGTGATTTCGGATATCGTGGACATCGGCCGGAACATCCGATTCCGGGCGAACGGCCGGATCCGCTGCACCTGTTACCGACAGAAACCGGTCCTCCCCGCCGAACAGGTGGAGGTCCCTTTCTACCTGAGCCTTCAAGTTGTGGACAGGCCAGGGGTCTTTGCCCGGATCGCCGGGGTCTTTGGCGAGGAAGAGGTGAGCATCGCCTCGATTGTGCAGAAGAGCCGCGGGGAGACAGCTGAAGTGATCATGATCACGCATAAGACGCGGGAGGGCCAGATGCGAAGGGTTCTCGATCGCCTGCGGGATCTCCCCGTGGTGAAAGAGGTCAGCAACGTCATCAGGGTGGAGGATTCGGAAGGATGAGCTGGCTGGGGATCATTGAGGAATACCGTGACCATCTCCCGGTGGGCCCGCAGACCCCAGTGGTCACCCTGTATGAGGGGAACACGCCGCTTGTCCCGGTTCAAAGCCTCTCCCGGGAGCTAGGGATCCAGGTGTACGTGAAATTCGAAGGGGCGAACCCAACAGGCTCGTTCAAGGATCGGGGGATGACGGTGGCCATCTCGAAGGCCCTGGAGATCGAGGCGCGGGGCGTCGTGTGTGCTTCCACGGGGAACACCTCCGCGTCCGCAGCCGCTTATGCCGCCAGGGCTCGCATTCCGGCCTTCGTCATCGTTCCCAGCGGGGCGGTGGCAACGGGTAAACTTGGGCAGGCAGTCGCCCACGGCGCGGTGATCATTGCCATCGACGGCACCTTCGACCAGGCCCTTTCCCTTGCTCGCGAGGCGGCAGACCGCCTCCCGCTCACCCTGGTGAACTCCCTGAACCCTTACCGTCTCGAGGGACAGAAGACAGCAGCGTTCGAGATCTGCGATGTACTCGGGGACGCTCCCGACCTCTTCGCCCTACCCGTGGGCAACGCTGGCAACATCACAGCGATCTGGCGTGGTTTTGTGGAGTACCACCGCCTGGGAAGGATCCGCAAGCTTCCCAGGATGCTAGGGTTTCAAGCCCAGGGAGCCTCACCCATTGTGGAGGGGAGGCCGATCCGTGAACCCAGGACAGTGGCGACGGCGATCCGGATTGGGAACCCAGCGAGCTGGCAAGGAGCGGTGAAGGCCATCGAGGAGTCCGAGGGGCTGATCGCTCGCGTGAGCGATGAGGAGATCCTAGAAGCCCAGTTGAGACTCGCCAGGGAGGAAGGGCTGTTCGTAGAACCTGCCTCCGCCGCTTCTGTGGCTGGGATGTTGCATCTCGCCCGCAACGGTGTCCTCCCCCATGGGGAGGTCGCTGTGTGCCTCCTGACGGGTCATGGGCTCAAGGATGTGGAGATCGTTCTCTCACGTTTCCCTACGCCGGTGCCCGTTCCGCCTACCCTGGATGCGGTTGCCGGCGCGGTGAGGGAGGTCATTGGCGGATGAAGGTTGAGGTACAGGTCCCAGCAACGATCGCCAACCTCGGTCCTGGGTTCGATGCCCTTGGCCTGGCGGTGCGCCTGTACAACTCCCTCACGGTGGAGATCGGGGAGGAGTTCTCTGTGGAGATCCGTGGGGAGGGGGAAGACGATCTCCCGAGGGACCGGACGCACCTTGCCTATCGAGCCATTGAGGCAGTCATGAAGGCGCATGGCGTTCGCGTTCCTCCCATCCGGTTATGTCAGCAGAACGCGATCCCGATCAAGAGAGGGCTGGGGAGCAGCGCAAGTGCAATCGTGGCAGGGCTCCTCGCGGGCACCGCCCTCGCCGGGGGAAGGCTCTCCAAGGAGGATCTCATCGACCTGGCTTGGCGTATGGAGGGCCACCCAGACAATGTCACCGCGTCCATGCTCGGGGGTCTCGTGGTGAGCGCGGTGGAAGATGACAGGGTGCGGTGGGTGAAGGTTCCTGTCGATCCTTCTCTGCGGGTGATCCTCGCCATTCCTGCCCTTGAGGTTGCCACGGAGGAGGCACGCCGGGTGCTTCCCGAGTCGGTGCCGTTCCGTGACGCCGTGTTCAATGTGGGGCGCACGGCCATGCTCTTGGCCGCGCTCAGCGCAGGACGGATGGACCTGCTCTGGACCGCTACCGCGGACAGGCTCCACCAGGTCTACCGCCTCCCCCTCGTTCCCTGGCTGTTTGACGTGATCCATGCTGCCAGGGAGGCTGGCGCATTCGGAGCTGTGCTGAGCGGATCTGGGCCAACTGTGGCAGCTTTCGCAGAGGATCGCAGGGTGGGGCTGGCCATGAAGGAAGCCTTCGAAGCACGGGGGATCCACTGCCGGGTCGTAGAGACAGAGCCTGATTTCCATGGTGCAAGGGTCAACGTGTGGCAGGGGGAGAGGCCGGAGGGAGGAGAGAGATGGGCCTGATTGTTCAAAAATACGGAGGAACTTCAGTAGCCACCCCTGAGCGGATTAAGCACGTGGCCCGCAGGGTAGTGAACACGAAAGTTGCAGGGAACGACGTCGTAGTCGTCGTCTCCGCCCCTGGAGACACGACGGACCATCTCATTGAGCTCGCCAAGCAGGTCAACGAGCGGCCTCCCGCACGAGAGATGGATATGCTCCTTGCGACGGGAGAGCAAATCTCCATTGCCCTCCTGGCCATGGCCATCCATGCCATCGGCCACTCAGCCATCTCCCTCACCGGCGCCCAGGTCCGCATCCTCACTGACGGGGTTCATACCAAGGCGCGCATCCTGGAGGTGGACCGGGAGCGCATCCACCGGGAGCTCGCAAGGGGGAACATTGTGATTGTGGCAGGCTTCCAAGGGGTAACTCCGGATAACGAGATCACCACCCTGGGGCGCGGAGGCTCCGACGTGACGGCGGTAGCCCTGGCGTCTGCGCTCGATGCACAGGCATGCGAGATCTACACCGACGTGGAGGGAGTCTACACCGCTGACCCCAGGATCGTGCCGGAGGCCAAGAAGCTGGATTTCGTCTCGTTCGACGAGATCCTGGAGATGGCCAGCAGTGGCGCGGTGGTGTTGCAGACGAGGGCTGCCGAGTATGCCAAACAGTACAACGTGCCCCTGCATATCCGGTCCACGTTCAGCGAAGCCGAAGGAACGAGGATAGGGGAGGTTACCGCAATGGAGAAGGTACGGGTCGTTACTGCAGTCGCGCATGATCGCAACGTCGCCAAGATCACCATCACGGATGTCCCGGATGTCCCGGGCATCGCTCACAGGCTCTTCTCTGCCATTGCCGCCAAGCATATCAACGTGGACATGATCGTGCAGAGCGCGAGCCGCGAGGGAGTGACGGACATCTCCTTCACGGTGGCGGCGACAGACGGAGAGGCTGCCGCCGAGGTTGCGCAGGAAGTCGCCCGGGAGATCGGGGCCAGCGGCGTCATGTGGGAGGGGGGCGTGGCCAAGATCTCCATTGTCGGCGCGGGAATGGTCACCAATCCAGGTGTGGCGGCGAAGATGTTTGGCGCCCTTGCCCAGGAGGGAATCAACATCCAGCTCATCAGCACTTCAGAGATCAAGGTCTCGTGCATCATCGATGAGAAGGATGTGGAGCGTGCGGTGAGGGCAGTCCACCGGGCGTTCAACCTTGATCAGATCGATCGAGTGTGAGGAGCGCGAGCGTGATCTCTGGGCAAGATTTGCGAGGGACCAAAGAAAGGGCCGCGGCAAAAGCCAAAAGACTTTTAAAGGGTCAGCGAGGGGCTTCGTGGACAGTGTCGTCGTATGGCCTCTGATAGAGAGGGGCCACAGAGCGAAGCGAAGTTGCTGAGGTATCCTGAGGGATCACAGGAGGTGAGGATGATGGGGTACGCGAGGGACCTGGTTTGCCGGGAGTGCCGGGCGCGCTATCCCTTAGAGCCTCGGTACGTGTGCGAGCGCTGCTTCGGCCCTCTGGAGGTTTCCTACGATTATACGGCGATCCGGGAGAGGTTACATCCAGAGCGCATCGCCATGCGTCCTCCCTCCATGTACCGGTACCGCGAGCTCTTGCCCCTTGAGGAGGACGAGGAACCCGTGGACCTCGGGGTAGGGTACACTCCCCTCCTGCACGCTCCTCGCCTGGGAAAGCTTCTTGGGATGGAACATCTCTATCTCAAGTGCGATACCACAAACCCTACGCACTCCTTCAAAGACCGCGTCGTCTCCGTTGCCGTGACAAAGGCGAGGACCTTCGGATTTGAGGCGGTCGCCTGCGCTTCCACGGGCAACCTCGCGAATGCCGTGGCAGCCCATGCAGCCAGGGGTGGGATGAAGGCGTTCATCTTCGTCCCTTCTGGGCTCGAGCGCCCCAAGATGCTCACCACAGGGATTTACCGGCCGGTGGTCGTGGAGGTGGAGGGGACGTACGATGACGTCAACCGCCTCTGCGCGGAGCTTGCTGAGGAGTACCGCTGGGCTTTTGTCAACGTAAACCTTCGCCCGTATTACTCGGAGGGGGCAAAGACCCTGGCGTTCGAGGTTGCCGAGCAGCTCGGATGGAGGGCTCCTGATCATGTGATCGTTCCGGTGGCTTCTGGCAATCTCCTGGTGAAGATCCACAAGGGGTTCGAGGAATTGACGGGACTGGGGCTCATCCCGCCCCATCCCATTCGGTTCCACGGGGCCCAGCCGGAGGGATGTGCGCCTGTGGCGCGGGCATTTGCCGCGCATGCCGATACCGTGATGCCGGTGCGCCCCAGCACCATTGCCAAATCCCTGGCCATTGGAAACCCTGCCGACGGGGTGTACGTCCTTTCCATTGTGCGGAAGACAGGTGGGATCGTCGAGATGGCGGGGGAGGAGGAGATCGTGGAGGGGATCCGGCTGCTCGCTGAGACGGAAGGGATCTTCACGGAGACCGCGGGCGGCGTGACGGTGGCGGTTCTGAGGAGGCTTGCCTCCCAAGGATTGATCGATCCTGAGGAGGTTGTCGTCGCCTACATCACAGGGATGGGCCTGAAGACCCTTGAGGCAGTCGAAGGAGTTGTAGAAGCACCAATCCGGATTCCACCTTCCCTGCGTGCGTTCGAGGAATCGGTGTTGTCACGCGTTCCTGGGAATCTGGCAGGGACGTTGGGGGATCGCTGAACCGGTAAGCCTTTTTTCAAGAAAGGAGGAGTTGGGTAATGGCGGTCAAGGTACGCATCCCTACTCCCCTCCGGCAGTTGACTGGGGGCGAGAAAACTGTGGAGGTAGAGGGAAGAACCCTCGCTGAGGTGATCGACGCACTCGACAAACGGTTTCCAGGGATCCGGGAGCGCCTCGTCGATGGGGAGGGAAAGCTCCACCGCTTCGTCAACATCTTCATCAACGAGCAGGACGCCCGCCTCCTTAGTGAACTGGAAACCGTCCTTCCAGAGGTTGCGGAGATTTCCATTATCCCGGCTATGGCGGGAGGGTAAAAACAGTGACCAGTGAAAAGGTGACTTAGATTTTGAGAACGGCGGCACCGCGGATCTGGCCACGCTTGAGAAGCATCAAGACCCGATTTGCCTCTTCAAGGGAGTATTCTTCAACGGTGGTCCGCACCGGGATCTCGCTGGCCACCTGGAGGAACTCCTGTGCGTCGCGGCGCGTGCTGTTGGCCACGCTGCGGATCGTTCTCTCCCAATACAGCAGGGAGTAGGGGAGTTCAGGGATCGGGCTCATGTGGATGGCGTTGATGGCGAGAGTTCCTCCCCGTCGCAGGACCCGCAGGATCTGAGGGACGAGGCTCCCGACAGGAGCAAACAAGATGGCCCTGTCCAAAGATGCAGGGGGTTCCTGATCGGGTCCGCCGACCCATACTGCCCCGAGCTCTTGCGCCAGACGCCGGTGTTCCTCGCTGCGGGTGAATACAAAGACCTCGCATCCCCAGTGTCTGGCGACTTGGATCGCAAGGTGGGCGGAGGCACCGAACCCAAACAATCCCAGGCGTTCGCCTGGCTTCACCTCAGAGAGGCGCAGGGACCGGTAGCCGATGATCCCTGCGCATAGGAGGGGGGCTGCCTCAATGTCCGAGAAGCGCTCCGGGATATGATAGGCGAAGTCGGCGCGTGCGATCATATACTCTGCATACCCGCCGTTCACATGGAGCCCGGTGAACTGGGCGTTTTCGCACAGGTTCTCCTCTCCCCGGCGGCAGAACGCACACTGGCCACAGGAGGAATACAGCCACGGGACTCCCACACGATCACCAGGTCGGAACGTCTGCACACCTTTCCCCACCTCCTCCACTCTCCCTACTACCTGATGGCCGGGAACTACAGGAAGCTTAGGAAGGGTAAGTTCCCCTTCCACGGTGTGGAGGTCGGTGTGACAAACGCCACAGGCGCTGACGTGGAGAAGAAGTTCCCCAGGCCCAGGACGGGGTACAGGGAGATCCAGGAGGGAAAGGGGCGACTCCTCTGCTGGCTTCGGTGCCTGAAGGATCATGGACTTCATACGCCGTCCCCTCAGTCCGCGGAATTTTCAGCCTGGTTCGGCCTTCAGGATGAGTCCCTCCTAGCTTCATCTTATGCAGAAGTTTTGGCATAGCCAAGAACTAAAAAAGAATCGGTGGTTGGGAGGCAGAATGGCGTAAAAGCAAGGAGGAAATCCCGTTGGGAGCTGTGAAGAGAGGGCATCCATCGAGGAACCTCAGCGAGAGGCTCAAAGTCATCGCCGTTGCGTATCCCGAGGCGCTCAAAGAGAAGTTCGCCGATCGCCTCGTCTCGGTTATGCTCTTCGGCTCCGTTGTCAGGGAGGAGGCCACTTCGTGCTCCGACATAACCTCCTGGTGATCCTTGAGGGGCTGCCCAGGGGAAGGTTTGCCCGGAGGAAGGTTGTGGAGGGTGCGGACCAGGTTGTGAGCCAAGAGGCTGTGGAGCTGGCGCTTAAGGGGGCTTTACGTTTTGCTGGCCTTGAGGTTCCCCGCATCCGTGATATCGGGATATTCTTGAAGCAGTACAGGGACAGGTTTTGCGGGAGGCTGGCCGAGGAGATTGACCATGTGGCTTCCATCTCCAGGCGGCTGCGGGAGGAACGGGAAGTCAGCTTCTGCGGCGATGAGGAGACGGGGCTCCCGCCGAAGAGCTCTATACCCAGCAGGACTCGGATGAAGCGCTCAGAGATGCGAGGCTTGTTCTCGCGCTCTGTCAGGAATTCATCGGATCTCCCCGGAGTCGATGACCCTCCGGTAATCCTCTATGGTGTCGATATCCACTGCTGCCTCAGGGGCGGGGACGGTGACTACCTGCTCTGGATACCGCGCAAGGACGTCTTTTGCACCCTTGTCCCCCTCAAGGGTCAGGAGCTCAATGAAGAGGGGTCGCGCGAACAGGATCGGCGGGCCCATCGTCCCGCTATACGCGGAGGCAATCATCGCCTTTCCGGTTGCCCGGAAGGTCTGGATTAACCTGTCGATAGTCTCAACGGTCACTAGCGGCTGATCGGCCAGAAGGAGGAGAACCGCCTCCAGATCCTCCGAGAGGGAAGACGCAGCCTCCACCCCAGCGCGGATCGAGGTGCTTAACCCCTCTTGCCAGTCTGGGTTGATCACGATGGAAGCCCCTGTTCCTTCCACCTCCCCCCGAAGCTGTTCTGCATGAGCTCCTAGGACGACCACAACGGCGTCGCAGGTGGAGGTGAGCGCTGTTTCTGTGACGTGCCGGAGGATGCTCTTCCCCTTCAAGGGGAGAAGGAGCTTGGGAACTCCCATGCGGGTGGAAGCCCCTGCGGCCAGGACAATCGCGGTGATCATCGATGGACGGCACTTCCCTGCGCTTTGCCTCACTGCGCTCCTTCAGCGGACGTGACGACGCGAGGGCTCGATGGTCCTAAGATCCGACGATGACCTCATCGTGGATGCGGCCCGTGCGATCCCTTAAGAAGCCAGCGTTCCTGCCTGTGCGTACAGCCTGGATCTCCGCCAAGATGGCCAGGGCGATTTCCTCAGGAGTTTCGGCGCCAATGTTCAGGCCCACGGGGCTATAGATCTTCTCATAGCGGTCCTCAGGGATCTCCATGCCTTTCTCCCGGAGTTCCCGGAGAAGGCGCTCGGTCCGTACCCTTGGGCCGAGGACCCCAATGTAGCGCACGGGCGTAGGGAGGATTGCCCGTAGGAGCTTGAGGTCGTGGTTGTAGTTATGGGTCATGATCACCACGAAGGTCCTGTGGTCGAGGGGGACCCGCTGCGCCACCTCCTCGGGAGGGGTGAGGATGACTTCCTCCGCCTCGGGGAACCGTTCCTTTGTGGCATAGGCCGGCCGGCTGTCCGCAACGGTCACTCTCCACCCCAAGGCATGGGCCAGGCGAACCACGGGGATGGCGTCGTGTCCGGCACCGCAGACCACAAGGGGAAGGGGAGGCTGCACCACTTCGATGAAGGCCTCGACTGTGCCGGAACCCAAGGTATAGGTGGCTCCCCGAGAGAGACCCTTCGCAAGGGCATCGCGGGCATCCCGCAGGACGTAGTCCGCCAGCTCCGCATCCTCAATATCCCTGATAGACGAGCCGTCGTGGCGCAGGAGGAAGCGCTCCCCGGGGCGGGCGCGCTCCGTTCCTTCTACCTTAAAGATCGTGGCGAGCACAAGCGTATTGTTCTTGTGAACACACTCCGCGAGCGCGTCCATGGGCTCAACGGGGCGTCCCGTGGGGACGCGCTCCAGGAAAACATAGACCGTGCCGTTACACCCGAGGCCGAGCCCCCATACGAGGTCATCGTCTGCGGTCATATCGTACTCCAGGAGGCGTGGTTGGCCAGAGTCCATCACCTCCCGAGCCTTCTCCAGGACGTCCCCTTCAAGACAGCCCCCGCTGATGGATCCCACCATCCGGCCACTCCGGGTGAGGAGCATCCTGGCCCCGGGGCGCCTGTAGGTGGACCCGGAGACCTTCACGATCGTGGCCAGTGCAGTCTCCTCGCCTCCCTCCTGGTGATCCCTCCAGGCAGAGAGGATCTCCTGCAACTCCTTCATCCGCCCTTCACTCCCCTTATGATTCGAGACTTCACTTTCCCCTAACTCACTCCCAGGTGGCGGGCCAGCTGTTTCAGGCTCTCCAGATTGTGGGCAGGGGCAAAGATGTCCACGTAGGGTAAGGCAACGCTCATCCCCAGACAGATAGGTTCGTATCCTGGGCTTCCGAGAAGCGGGTTGAGCCAGATGATCTTTCCGGCTCGGCGCTTCAACGCTGCCATCGCCTCCTGGAGCAGGTCCGGATCCCCGGTGTCCCAGCCGTCAGAGGCGATGACCACCACCGTGTGGCGGTTGAGGAGGCGATCGCCGTACTCCTCCAGGAATGCCTGTAAGCACGCTCCGATCCTTGTCCCCCCTGACCAGTCCGGCACCAGCAGCGAGACCTCTGCCAGCGCCTCCTGCAAGTCCCTCCCCTTGAGGGCTTCGGTCACCCTGTGGAGGGAGGTGCTGAAGACAAAAGTCTCCACCTTCCCTAACGCGTTCTGGAGGGCATAGACGAACTGGATCAGGAACCGGCTATATAGATCCATGGAGCCGCTCACGTCGCAGAGGAGCACGATGCTCGTCTTGCGGATGCGTCGGCGCTTGAAGCTCAGGTCCAGGATCTCCCCTCCGCGGCGCAGGCTCAGGCGCATCGTCCTGCGCAGGTCCATGAGGTGGCTACGGTGGGCCCTCTGCATCCTCCTGCTCATACGCGTGGCCAGCTGGCGGGCGAGGAGGAGGATGAGCTTGGTGATCTCCTCAACTTCATCGGGAGTGAAGGAGCTGAAGTCTTTCCGGGAGAGGACCTCGAGGGGGCTGTAGGAGTACATAGCTTCCTTCCCCTCGGTCTCCTCCCCGGTCTCGAGCCAGTCCAGGAGCATACGGTCGAGCTCCCCCTGCCCGTCAAGGTCGACGGGCTCCTCGCGCTCCTCCTGTGGTTCTTTTTCCGCATGCTCGGTCTTCTCTTCCTCCTCGAAGCGGCGCCCCCAAAACCTCTCAAAGATCTCGTCGAATACCCGTTGCGCCTCAGGGCTCATGGCGAGCACCGTGCGGAGGGCCAGGCGGAACTCCTCGCGATCCCCCACATCGATGAGCTCCAGCGCCCGCAAGGCATCCACTTCCTCCCTGGGCCCGATCGAGAGGCCGTGGCTCCGAAGGAGCCTGCAGAAGGAGACGACGTTGGAGATCAGATCCCCGTGGTGGAGGAGCGCCTGGCTCCAAGTCTCTGTCCAATTTCTACCAGGGCGGACTGGTTCCATTCCCCGCCTCCTTCCTCCAGTGCGCGTAGCTCCTGAAGGACCGGGCCCAGCCACTTGCTCTTCATCTGCTGGGCGTCCTCTTGGTGCTTAAAAATCACACCCAGGGTTTCCTCGATGGTGGCCTGATCCAGGTGGTCGCGGTGGAGCGCAAGAAGGGCGGCTGCCCAATCCAGCGTCTCGGCGATCCCTGGAACCTTCTCGAGATGCAATCGGCGGACAATCTGCATGAACCCGCAGATCTGCCTGGCAAGCCGTTCCTCTAGGCCAGGCACCTTTGTGTGCACGATCGCCAGCTCCTTCTCGAAGGAAGGGTAATCGATCCAAAGGTAGAGGCAACGCCTGCGCAAGGCGTCAGAAAGCTCCCGGGTCCGGTTGCTCGTGATCACCACGTAGGGGATATGGGTGGCTTTGATCGTCCCGATCTCCGGGATGGTGATCTGCCAGTCTGAGAGCACCTCGAGGAGGAAGCTCTCGAACTCTTGGTCGGCACGGTCCAGCTCGTCGATGAGAAGGACGGGAGCGCGGTGGTGGGTGATGGCCTGAAGGAGAGGTCGCTTGAGGAGGAAGGGCTCGCTGAAGATCGTGGCTTCTTTCTCCTCTACGGAACGATCTGAGTGCTCCTCCATCTTCAGGTAGAGGAGCTGTCGCTGGTAGTTCCACTCGTAGAGCGCCGTGGTGGCGTCGAGCCCCTCGTAGCACTGGAGGCGGATCAGATCGGTCTTGAGAGCAGAGGCCATCACCTTGGCGATCTCGGTCTTGCCTACTCCTGCAGGTCCCTCGACCAGGAGCGGTTTGCCCAGGCGCATCGCCAGGTAGATGGAAGTGGCGATGGATCTGTCGGTGATATAGCCCTGCTCTTCGAGCATCTGTTGGATCCGTTGAACCTCTGGGTTGGCCATCGCTGCCTCCATTTTTTCTAGAAATCAATACAAGCGGAGGAATCCTCAAGCGTCATCCCTCCGCACACCCAGGATCATTCTACTATGCACAGGAAAGCTTGTCAGTAGGGGCAGGCCCCATACCTGCCCCTCCACTTGCTCGGTCCAACGACCCGATAGATCGAGTAACCCCAGCAAAATCCCTTGTCGAGATTGCTGGGGCCCTGTTATTTCAAGAGGGGCCCCCGGCAAAAGTCAAAGATTTTTGCCGGGGTACTTCTTAATGTGCCCGCGATGCCGCTGCCATCAGGGCCCGCCTGGCGAACACCTTGGCGAGGTGCTTCCGGTACTCCGCCGAGGCGAAGATGTCGCTCAAAGGCTCGACACCCTCTGCTGCCTTCTGGGAGGCGCTGGCAATGGTCTTCTCGTCTGGTGCTTTTCCAGTCAAAGCATCCTCCACAGCCCGGTCGCGGAAGGCTTTCTCGGTTACCCCTGTGAACGCCACCCGGGCTTTCTGGCATCTCCCCCCGTCCAGCGTAAGCAGAGCGGCGCACCCCACCACTGCAAAGCCCGAGGCAGGGTGGGGGAACTTCAGGTAGGCCGCCCCGGACTTCTCCACCGGGACAGGGATGCGGACCTCTACAAGGAGCTCGTCAGGCTCTAGGGCTGTAGTGAACAGCCCCTTGAAGAACTCGGCAGCGGGAATCGAACGCTTCCCCCGGGGACCTTGGGCGACAATCTCTGCTTCCAGGGCCAGGATCGCCGCAGGGTAGTCCGCGGCAGGGTCGGCGTGGGCCAGGCTTCCCCCAATGGTGCCCATGTTGCGTACCTGGACATCCCCAATCCTCCCTGCCGCTTCAGCGAGGAGGGGGACCCTGTTGCGGACGACCTCGGAGGACTCGATCATCCAGTGTGTGGTGGTGGCCCCAATGGCCAGAGTGTTTCCTTCCTCCCGGATGTAACGGAGGTCAGGGATGCGCCCGATGTCGACGAGAGCCTTCGGTGTGGACAGGCGGAGCTTCATCATGGGCAGGAGGCTGTGTCCTCCGGCGAGGAGCTTGGCCTCAGGGCCAAGCTCTCGGAGGAGCTGGAGAGCCTCCTCAACCGTGGCCGGGGCATAGTACTCGAACGCAGCCGGGATCATTCTGTTCACCTCCCTTGGGCTTGCCGGATCGCTGCCAGCACCCGTGGCGGAGTCAAGGGGATATCGATGTGGTGGATGCCAAGCGGCTGCAAGGCGTCCACCACTGCGTTCGCTACTGCCGGAGTGGATGCAATGGTCCCCGTCTCCCCGACCCCCTTGAGGCCCAGTGGGTGATGAGGAGAGGGCGTCTCCGTGCGTGCTGTCTCAAAGGGCGGGAGCTGGCTTGCTTTGGGCACGGCGTAGTCGCTCATGGAACCGGTGAGGAGCTGGCCGAAGTCGTCGTAGTAGGCGTACTCGTAAAGCGCCTGTCCGATCCCCTGGGCGAGCCCCCCGTGGACCTGTCCATCGACGATAAGCGGATTGACCACCCGGCCGCAGTCATCCACGGCCACATAACGTCGGATCTTGACCGTACCCGTCTCCGGGTCGACCTCTACAATGCAGGCGTGCGCCCCAAAGGGATAGGTAAAATTCGGCGGGTCGTAGAACGCCGTGGCCTCGAGCGCAGGCTCAAATCCTGCTGGCAGGTTCCAGGCGAGGTAAGCTTGGAGGGCTACCTCCTGGATGGTTTTAGCCCGGTCGGGTGCACCCTTGACGAAGAACCGCCCTCCTTCAAACAGGATGTCCTGCTCAGAGGCCTCCAGGAGGTGGGCAGCAAGCTTCTTCCCCTTTTCCACGATCCGGCGACAGGCGACGAAGAGGGCAGCCCCTCCGACGGCTGTAGTGCGGCTGCCATATGTCCCCCATCCCATGGGGATCATCTCGGTGTCCCCGTGAAGCACCTCGATGTCCTCGATGGGGATCCCGAGCTCCTCAGAGACAATTTGGGCGAAGGTCGTCTCCTCTCCCTGACCGTGGGGGCTTGCACCTGTAAGGACGGTCACTTTCCCTGTAGGATGGACGCGCACCAAGGCGCTCTCCCACAGCGCTCCCTGGAACCCCACTGCACCGGCGACCTGGGAGGGGCCCAGTCCACAGATCTCCACGTAGGTGGAGAATCCAATCCCTAGGTATCTCCCCTCCTTCCAGGCCTTCTCCTGCTCCTTGCGGAAGTTGGGGTAGTCGATAATGCGCAGCAAGGTCTCCAGGGAGGCCTCATAGTCGCCACTATCATAGGTGATCCCCGTGGCTACGGTGTAGGGGAACTTGTCCTTGGGGATGAAGTTCTTCCTGCGCACCTCCACGGGATCCATATTCAGCTTCCGGGCCACCATATCCACGAGGCGTTCTACATAGTACGTAGCCTCTGGCCGACCGGCACCGCGGTAGGCATCCACAGGAGTGGTATTGGTGAAGATACCGTACACTTCGTAATCGATGTTGGGGATCGTGTAAGGGCCGCACATCATCAGCCCGTGGAGAATCGTGGGGACGCCCGGGGCGGCCGTAGAGAGGTACGCGCCGAGGTTGGCGTAGCAGGTTCCCCGGATGGCTGTGATGGTGCCATCCTTTTTTGCGGCAACTTCGAGGTCGACGATGTGGTCGCGGCCGTGCGCGGTGGCGAGGTAATTCTCCCGACGGTCCTCTCCCCACTTCACCGGGTGTCCTGTCTGCATGGCACAGAACGCCACAACGGCTTCATCGGCGTAGCAGGGGATCTTGCTTCCGAATCCCCCGCCGACCTCGGGGGCAATGATCCGGAGGCGGTGCTCCGGGATCCCCAGGATCCCCGAGAGCAGCACTCTGTGGATGTGTGGGTTCTGGGAGGTCATCCAGATGGTCAGGTCCCCGGACCCTCGGTTGTACGCGGCGACACACGATCGTGGCTCCATGGCGTTGGGGATCAGGCGGTGGTTGACCATGCGCTGCCTGATGACCACATCCGCCTCCTGGAAGGCCCTTCCCACATCCCCGCTGGAGACCTTCCAGTGGAACGCCACGTTGTTGGGGACACCGTCATGGATCTGCGGCGCCCCTGGTTGCATGGCCTTCTCCTGGTTGACCACTGCTGGCAGGGGTTCAACCTCAACTTCTACGAGGGATGCGGCATCTGCTGCTGCGTGCCTGCTGGTTGCCACCACAACGGCGACCCCTTCCCCCACGTAGCGCACGCGGTCTACAGCCAGCGCGGGATGGGGTGGGGTCTTCAGGTCGCTCCCGGGGATCAGCCAGGCACAGGGAATGGGATTGACCTTCCCCTCTAGATCTTTCCCTGTGAAGGCCGCGACCACGCCGGGATGCTTCCGGGCCCGTTCCACGTCGATCCGTTTGATCCGGGCGTGCGCGTAAGGGCTGCGGACGATGACGGTGTAGCACATCCCAGGGATCACGATGTCATCGGTATAGGTTGCCGTCCCGGTGATGAGACGGGGGTCTTCCCTGCGCTTGATCCTGGCCCCGAACACGCGCGTCACAGCCATGCTATCTCCCCCCTACGGGCATGGCGCCACTTTCTTTCATCTTCCGGGCAGCATAGCGAACGGCGTTCACGATATGCTGGTACCCTGTGCAGCGGCAAAGATTCCCTTCCAGAGCGTGGCGGATCTCCGCTTCAGAAGGGTCTGGGTTCCTCTGGAGGAGCTGGAGGGCGGCGATCATCATCCCAGGCGTGCAGTATCCGCACTGGAGCCCGTGCTCCTCCCAGAACCCTTCTTGGATAGGGTGGAGCTGGCCATCCCGTGCCAGCCCTTCAACGGTAAGGATCTCCGCGCCGTTCGCCTGGACGGCGAGGACAGTGCAGGATTTCACAGCTAGGCCGTTCATCATCACAGTACACGCCCCGCAGTTGCTGGTGTCGCAGCCAATGTGCGTTCCTGTGAGGCCAAGGACCTCACGGAGGTAGTATACCAGTAGCAACCGCGGTTCCACTTCATGGTGATAAACGGTCCCATTGACGGTGACACTGATTGGAACCCGCAACGTTTTCCACCCCCTTTACCTTGAGGCAGAATTACCTTGAGGCAGAAGCTTCCTTGATGAGGTTCGAGAAGAACTGGTCGGCGAGCATCTTGGCGACGCTTCCGATCATGCGCTGGCCGACGCTGGCGATGAGCCCGCTGACCTGTGCCTCTCCTACATAGGAGAGGACTGTCCGCCCGTCCTCCTCGCGCAGCGTGATGGTTCCCTCTGCCCGCACCATCCCCGCGCTCCCACCCCCCTGCACGCGCAGTGTGATCTGTTCCGGCGCCTTTCGTTCCGCGACCTCGACCTTCCCTTGGAACGTTCCCTTGACCGGTCCCACGCCCACCTCCATGGTGGCCTTGAACGTGTCGCCCTCGGCTGGCTCGAGCTGTTTCATCCCCGGCGTGCACCGGACGAGGACATGAGGATCGTTGAGAAGTTCCCAGACACGATCGCGTGGGGCTTCCAGTGTGTAGGTGCCTTCCAGGCGCATCCTCCCCCTCCTTCAAGCCGGTCCACCCCCTTGCTGAAGTATCCGGCAAACGTCGGTTGGTTTTCGCCGAGTCCCCTGAGAATCCCCAAGCCGGTCTCGGTGAGGCGCTTTGGAAATATGATGCGACATCTTCAGGGAGATTCCTGCGATCACAAGAATTCTCACTTGTTGGAAAAGGGCCGGCTCGCACGTCCAAGATCCTTGCCGGGCACCATGCTTCGAAGCGGATCGCTGCACTCGTCCGGTTCGCTGTGAAAGGGTTTTGTGGGAGGTCGGTGGTCTAGACGTGCTTCCAATCCATGCACAGTGGGTTCCATCCACGTGGCGTCGCGCAACCCGCCTTTGGCCAATATTATAGAAAGGCCAGTAAAACCTGTCAATTTTGAAACGTCTTCCCGTGTGTGGGTCAGCGCGTCCAGGGGAGAGGGTTGACGTGAACGCCATTCACGCGCATCCCCCAGTGCAGGTGAGGGCCCGTGGCCAGTCCCGTGCTGCCTACAAGGCCGATGATCTCGCCTCTTTTGACTCTTTGCCCCGGTGAGACGTTGATTTGGGAGAGGTGGAGGTAGGAAGTTACGATTCCCAGTCCATGGTCGAGGAGGATTGCATTCCCGCTCAGGGGGAGGGCCTCGGCGAGGCGGACAATTCCATGGTTTCCGGCTCGCACGGGAGCCCCCGCCTGCGCCGCCAGGTCTATTCCTCGGTGGAAACCCCAGACCTGTCCCTGGTAGATGTTCAATACCCCATACGGGGAGAGGATTTCCCCCTGGACTGGAACCAGAAATGGACCAGTCCACAGTGGCTCCGAGGCGAGAACCCGCAGGGCCTCTCGGACACGTCGCTGTTCCAGTTCCGCCACTTCAGGGGAGAGGAGGGGTTGCTTCGAAGGATCGAAGGTGAGGCGGCGCACGGGAAAGGAGACTTTCCGCACAGTCAATGTGCGGTGAACCACAATGCGTTCCCCCCGGATTGTGAATGCCTCGACGACGATGGGGAGCCGACCTGATGGTGAGGTGGGATCTGTTCCAAGGAAAGTATGCCATTCCCTCTGGACGCGGTAGAGAGGCCAGGATCGATTCCGGAAGGAGAGCTGGATGGTAGACAGCGGGACCTGGGCCCTGACAATGACCTGCGCCACCTCTCCCTGTCGAAGCGCAAGAGGCGTGACGCGCACCACAAGGGCTGGATGAGCGCGGGAAGGGTTCAACACGCCTGCCAGGACGATGAGGGCAACCGTACAGACGGCCCACCCTGCGCACTTCCGCATGGTCACATCTTCTCCAAGTGTGCAATCCCCCTCCGTTGACAGACAGAGGAGGCTCTACTATTATAAATCACGCGGTAGCCCCAAGCACCGCTCGTTGTGCGATCTCGCCTGTGAGTCAGAGTGTCGACTCTTCTTCTGGAGGGGTGGCCGAGCGGCCGAAGGCGCGGGCCTGGAGAGCTCGTAGGCGGGCACAAACCTGCCTCGTGGGTTCAAATCCCACCCCCTCCGCCACTTCCCGCGGAAGACGGAGGCCCTTATCTTCCATGTGAGCCGCGCTATGCGGCAATAGCCTTCGACGAGCGGACGATCTGGGTTCCCACCAGAGTTCCATCCGGTGGGGTGATGTGGGGGAGGTCAACCTTCCGATCTCTGTTCCCCTTGACATGAGCGAGGCAGGAGAGAATGAAATTGGAAAAGTAACCCTTTCCAAAATTTCCTATTTCGAGTACAATAGGGATACGTGCCGCGTGGTTCGCGCGGCCCACTTTGTCAAAGGAGCCCCCCGGACAAAGTCAGAAGACTTTCCGGGGGTGCTGAAATCTTGGAATGAGGAGGGAGAGCTATGAACTTCGCCAAGTATGAGGCAAAGAAGTTCCGGTCATTCGAGGTGGAGCTTGACGGGATCAGCAAGAAGACCATGGAGGAGCACTACAAGCTCTACCAGGGTTACGTGAACAAGGCCAACGAGATCCTGGAAAAGCTTGCTGCCATGGAGCCAGATCCGGCCAAGGCCAACCCCACCTACTCGGAGATCCGGGAACTCAAGGTGGAGCTGACGAGGGCCATTGGTGGGGTGAAGAACCATGAGATCTACTTCGACATCCTCGGTGGAAAGGGAGGAAAGCCTCAAGGAAGGCTCCTAGAGGCCATCGAGAGGGATTTCGGTTCCTTTGAGAACTGGCAGAAGGACCTGAAGGCTACAGGCATCGCCGCCAGGGGATGGGCATGGCTTGCCTACGACTGGGACACAGGGCGGCTCTTTAACTACATCGGGGACGAGCAGAACACCTATCCCATCTGGAATGCCACCCCCATCGTCGCCCTGGACGTGTTTGAGCACGCTTTCTTCATCGACTATGGGACGAACAAGGGTGCATACATCGACGCGTTCTTCCGGAACCTCGACTGGGGGGCGGTCGAAGAGCGCGTGCGGAGGATGAACATTCCTGGGCTCGCCTAAACGTTATCAGGTTCCAGGTCTCAGGTTTCAGGGGCAATATGGTGGGGGCGAGGTATGCCTCGCCCCCACCATAGCTCCTCAATCGGCCCCACGCAGGATGTAATCGCTCTTCGAATAAGTCTTCTGGACTCCACAGTGGGGGCAAGTATGGTAGTTCGCTGCTAGGGTTCCGCGCTCAAAGCTTCGCCTGTCCATCCGCAGCTTCGTGTCGAACTCCCTCCCGCACTCCTTGCAGATCACATGGAGGGAAACCTTCCCTGATGCAGGCCGCTCATCCATAGCCATTTCCTCCTGGCGATTGCCCGAGCGCATGAAAGCAGGAAAGCGCTTTCGGCGCGGGTGGGATGGGAGCAGGTACGGGGACCTCACCTGCGAACCTAAGGTCTGACCTCTGAAACCTGGGATGGTGCGGAAGGGGGGAGTCGAACCCCCACGGGCTTTTGGCCCACAGGCTCCTGAGGCCTGCGCGTCTGCCAGTTCCGCCACTTCCGCACTTTGCATCAACAAGCATATCCAAGCCCATCCGTCCCTGTCAAGATGACGGGATGTGCGAACCCCTGCCAGGGAACCCATAAACCTGTCAACTTGGAACCTCCCAGCGATCCCCAAAACCGGCCACCGGCACGGTGGTATAATGAGGCTGGCGTCAACTACCCCGGAGTGAACTCCGGGATTTCGGCGCTTGGGGAATTTTTATGAATCTGGCGACCTTCCTTGACGAACTCAGGGGGCAGCGCGCGTACAGGGGACAAGTCGTCTACGAGCACCGCATCCCGGCGAGACGGGCCCGTTACGCGGATCTCCGGCGGCCCCTCCCCCCGCGCCTCCAGGAATCCCTCACCAACCAGGGGATCCAGCGGTTGTACAAACACCAGGCGGAGGCCATCGAGTCGGTCCGGGACGGCCAGAACGTTGTTGTGGTGACAGGTACGGCGAGTGGAAAGACCCTGTGCTTCAACCTCCCCGTTCTCGAGGCGATCCTGGAGGATCTCAGGACCAGGGCCCTCTACCTCTACCCCACGAAGGCTCTGGCCCAGGACCAGCTCGATGCCCTTCACGAGTTCGGGCTGCCGGAGGTGCGCTTTGGGACCTACGACGGGGATACCCCGCAGGAACAGCGGAAGGTTGTCCGCGAGACCGCCCACATTGTGTTGACCAACCCGGATATGCTCCACCTGGGGATCCTCCCCCAGCACCGTCTGTGGTCTGCATTCCTCCGCCACCTCCGGTTCGTGGTGATCGATGACATGCATATCTACCGCGGTGTCTTCGGTTCCCACGTGGCCAACGTGATCCGCCGCCTCCGCAGGATCCTCCGGTTCTACGGCGCAAACCCGGTGTTCATCTTGACCTCCGCAACCATTGCCAACCCCAAAGAGTTCGCTGAGAAGCTCCTGGGCCTCCCCGTGAAGGTGATCGACGAGGATGGCTCCCCCCGAGGGCCCAAACGGATCCTCCTCTGGAACCCGCCATTTCTAGATCTGGCTCGGTCCCTGCGACGGAGCTCTTACTCGGAGGCGACCTGGCTGTTCACAGAACTGGTCCGCCGGGGGATCCGGACCATTGCCTTCACCAAGGCTCGCAAGACCACCGAGCTCCTTTACCGCTATGCCCGCTTCCATCTTTTGGAAGACGCGCCTGAGCTCGCCAGGCGCATCAGCCCGTATCGGGCGGGCTATCTCCCTGAGGAGCGCCGGGAGATCGAACGACGCCTGTTCACCGGGGAGCTCATCGGGGTGGTGAGCACGAGCGCCCTGGAACTTGGGATCGACGTGGGGGGCCTTGACGCAGCGATCCTCGTGGGCT
>JAUQQG010000023.1:0-3713 GCA_030550015.1 bacterium
AGGCCCCTCTACGGCGTCACCACAAACCACGTCCTCGCCGTGGAAGTTGTCCTGGACGACGGGGAAGTGGTCTGGTTGGGCTCCATAGCTCCAGATGCCCCCGGGTACGACCTGGCGGGCCTCTTCGTCGGCTCGGAGGGGACCCTTGGGATCGTCACCAAGATCGCCATCCGCCTGCTCCCCCAGCGGGAAGCTGTCCGGACGCTCCTGGCGATCTTCGACCGCATGGACGACGCCACCCGTGCCGTCACCGAGATCACCGCCGCCGGGATCATCCCGGCGAGCCTGGAGATGATGGACCAGGTAGCCATCCGGGCAGTGGAGAAAGGCGCTCCCTGCGGCTATCCCCTCGATGCCGAGGCCGTGCTCCTCGTGGAGGTGGAAGGGGTGGCCGAACACGTGGAGAGATCGATGGCGCTGGTGGAGCAGATCTGCAGGAACTGCCATGCCCGGGAGCTCCGATTGGCCAGGGATGAAGCGGAGCGCCAGCTCCTGTGGAAGGGCCGGAAGGGAGCGTTTGGGGCCATGGGGGCCCTGGCGCCGAACTACTTCGTCCAGGACGGGGTGGTGCCTCGGAGCCGGCTCCTGGAGATCATGCGCCGCGTGCGGGAGATCGGCGAGCGCTACGGGGTGCTCGTGGCCAACGTCTTCCATGCCGGGGACGGGAACCTCCACCCCAACCTGCTCTTCGACATGCGGAAGCCCGGGGAGCTGGAACGAGTGCGGCAAGCAAGCGCAGAGATCCTCCGGGCGTGCGTGGAGGTCGGGGGGAGCCTCACCGGGGAGCACGGGATCGGGGTGGAGAAGAAGGAATTCATGCACTGGCTGTTCACTGAAGCAGACCTAGAAGCGATGGCCAAGGTCAAGAGGACGTTCGATCCTATGAACCGGTTCAATCCCGCCAAGGTCTTCCCTTCCCCGCCTTCGTGCGGGGAGGTCGGGGTCGCACCCCACAAGATCCCCGCAGGGCTATGGGTGTGATCGCATGAGCGAGCTCGTGAGCGCCCAAGGGGCGGTCAAAGCAGCGTCGAGGTGGGCGAGCTTGGACCTCCCTGAGCTGTACCAGTGCGTCCACTGTGGCCTCTGCCTCAACCACTGCCCAACGTATCGGGACCTCCGCCTGGAGACCGAGTCGCCGCGGGGGCGCATCCACCTGGTCAAGGCCCTCGCCGATGGGCGCATCTCGCTGACTCCGCGGTTCGCAGAGCACATCTACCTCTGCCTGATATGCCGGGCCTGTGAAACAGCCTGCCCTGCCGGGGTGCAGTTCGGCCGCATCGCCGAAGCGGCTCGCGCCGCCATCGGCCCGCCGGGATCCGGGGCAGGTCGTTTCCTCACGCGACTCTTCCTGAATGCGATCCTTCCATTTCCCCATCGCTTGCGCCTGCTGATCCGTGCCCTTCGCTTCCTCCAGAGAAGCGGGCTCGTGGCCCTGGGGAGGGTCTTCCTCCCCAAGCGCCTCTGGGAAGCCCAGAGCATGCTCCCTCCCATCCCTCGCCACTTCTTCGACCCCCCTGAGGTCCTGCCAGCGATGGGCAACAGGCGCGCCCGCGTGGCCTTCCTCAGCGGTTGCGTGATGAGCACCCTGTTCAGTGACGTCAACGAGGCCACCGTCCGCGTCCTCCAGAGAAACGGGTGCGAGGTTGTGATCCCGCGCAACCAGGGATGCTGCGGGGCGCTCAACGCCCACAACGGGGAGGTCGAGGCGGCGAAGGCGATGGCTCGCCGCAACATCGACGCGTTCCTGGCCACAGGTGCAGACTACGTGCTCACCAACGCCGCCGGGTGCGGGGCAGCGATGAAGGAGTACGGCCACCTCCTCGCGGATGATCCGGCCTATGTCCACAAGGCCATGGAGTTCGCGCGCAAGGTCAGAGACGTCACGGAATTCCTGGCGGAGATTGGGCTTAACCCCCCGCCTGGACATGTCCCCTTGCGTGTCACCTATCAAGATCCGTGTCACCTCGCCCACGGGCAGAGGGTGCGCGCCCAACCACGCGCCCTCCTGCGGGCCATCCCGGGCATCGAGCTGGTGGAGATGGAAGCCTCCGACAGGTGCTGCGGGAGCGCGGGGATCTACAACCTCACCCAACCAGAGATGTCCAGGAGGTTGCTGGAGGAGAAGGTGGCGAACATCCAGAGGACCGGCGCACAGGCGGTTGTTGCGCCAAACCCAGGATGCATGCTGCAGATCCGTTACGGCCTGAAGCGCGCCGGTCTGGAGATGCCAGTGTACCACCTGTTGGACCTCATGGACCAAGCGTACCAAGAGCGTTTATAGCGTCCATAGCGTTCATTGCGTTCATTGCGTTTGTAGCGTTCATTGCGTTTGTAGCGTTCATTGCGTTTGTAGCGTTTCGGTCGTTAGGTCAAGAGGATGGACTACAGAGCCCTGGCCCGCGAATTCAGCGCGATCGCAGGGGAGGCCCATGTTACATTTCATCCCGAGGGCTTCCAGGCCTATGCGATCGACGGGAAAGCCCCACAAATTGCCGTATCCCCAGGGGACGTGGAGGAGCTGTCCCGGATCCTGCGCCTCTGCCAGGACTCCGGTGCGGCGGTGATCCCGTGGGGAGGAGGGACGAAGATCTCCTTAGGGAATATCCCTCGCGCCTGCGACGTGGTGGTGCGGTTGGATCGGTTGAACAGGATCGTGGAACACGACGATGCGAACCTCACCGCCACCGTGGAGGCAGGCATCCGGCTTAGCGACCTGCAGCGCACCCTTGGGCAGCGGGGCCAGTTCCTGGCCATCGATGCACCCTTCCCGGAGCGCTCCACCATCGGTGGGATCGTGGCCACGAATACAACTGGACCGAGACGCCTGGCGTATGGTGGAGTCAGGGATCTGGTCATCGGGATCAAGGCGGCGCTCCCCTCTGGCGAGGTGATCAAAGGCGGCGGTAAGGTCGTCAAGAACGTCGCCGGCTATGACATGTGCAAGCTCTACGTCGGTTCCCTGGGAACCGTTGGGATCATCACCGAGGTCACCTTCAAGATGGCCCCCCTGCCGGAAGAGGGGAAAACCCTCGTCGCCTGGGGAGCTGGGCGGGATCGCGCATTCCGCCTTGTGGACCTCCTCCTCGCATCCAAGCTATTGCCTTGTGCCGTGGAGGTCATGAACCCCGTGGTCACAGGGCATGCGCTGGCACCCCTCGACGTCCAGGTGACGGACCATCCATACGGTGTCCTCATCGCGAGCGAGGGATTTCGCGAATCCGTGGATCGCCACATCCGGGATCTCCGCTCCATGGCAAAGGAAGCAGGACTTTCCTACGATGTCCTCGAGGGCGAGAGGCACCGAAGGGTATGGGAGGCAGTGAGGAACTTTGGGTACGGGGGAGGCGGCCTCTCCATCAAGGTCGCTGTTCCCATCTCCGCTACCCCCGCGGCATTTTCGGTGTTGGAAGAGGTGAGGGGAAACTTGCCTGAGCTCCAAGTCCTCTCCCATGCCGCAAGCGGAATCCTCCTCGCGGTGGCAACTCCTTCCGATCTCGGGCTGGCGGAAGAGTTCGCCCGGCGCGTCCAGGAGGAGAGCCGGCGCCTGGGGGGCCATGCCGTGATTTTGTCGGCCCCCGTGGAGCTAAAAGCCCGTCTCGACGTATGGGGAGAGCCGCCAGCTGGTATTCACCTCATGCGCAGGCTGAAAGAGCAGTTCGACCCGAAGGGGATCCTGAACCCCGGTCGCTTCGTGGACCGCATATAACCGCATA
>JAUQQG010000023.1:3723-4803 GCA_030550015.1 bacterium
TTGCCAACCTGAACTTTCAAACCTTCGAACACGGAATTTTGGTTATGGTGAGAGGGCGGGTGGCTCGCCTCCCCCGCAGATCAAGCAGGGTTTAGAGAGGTCTGCCTGCGTGGCGATGATGATTTCCTCCCGTGTCACCTTCACGCTACGAATTTTGAAGACGATCGGCCAGGAACGAAGGTTCAGGATAGGGTTGATCTGCCGCTCCAGCTGGTAGATGACAGGGGATAGGACAGGGAGCATGTTGAGGTGGAGGGATTCCACATAAAACCACACCTCCGGTTCCCCGTTGGCTGCAAAGAACCCGGAGAGCCGGATTTTTGCCGGGACTCCCTGGAAGAGGACCGTCCCCATCCCGTGAATGGATCCTCCTTCTATCCAGAGGCGGATGTCCTTGAACGAGTTGGCAGCGAGGAAAAACTGCTCCAAGCTGCGGACGGAGATCCGCGCGTAGATGGCGCTATCGAGATAGTCCTTCACCTTCAGCGTCCCGCCGGTCAAAGCTGGAACATCCACGGTGAGGTTCACGAGCCGGATCCACAGCTCGTCCACGAGGAGGCCCCCGATGCGTGCGCCGCGCGCGTAGAGGTACACCCGGGCATACTCCCCCTGTCTTTGGGGATACGGGATGGCGTCAACCCGAAGCTCTTTGGGGTTCCCCAGGAGCCGGTCAAAGGCCCTCTGGAGCAAAGGATCCGAAGCTCCCCATACAACGCCACTTGCAGAGAGCACAAAGAGCACCGCAATGAAGAGGCCTCGCCTGGACATCGCCATTCTCCGTATGGAGGATTCGGAACCTTTCCCCAAACCTACAGCAAATCTCGAGCAATCTGAGGGCACGGGGTATTTCTTTCTTCCGACCTGCAGGTTTTCCTCCTGGCGTGCCTACCAGGGGATCTCGCCAACCTCAGGGAAGCGGCGAAGTTCTTCTGTAATCACTTGCTTGATCCGCTCGAGGCCCTCCTCGGAGGTGCTCTCTGCGCGGAGGACGAGCACGGGCTGGGTGTTGCTGGCCCGAATGAGCCCCCAGCCGTTGGGGAAGAGCACCCGGACGCCATCCACGTCGATGACCGGGTAACG
>JAUQQG010000023.1:4813-25457 GCA_030550015.1 bacterium
CTCGAACTTGCGGTCGTCCGGGCAGTCCACCCGGGTCTCTGGGGTGATGGGGTAGCGCGGGACATCGGAAAGCAACTCGGAGAGGGTTTGATCTGTATGGGAGAGAATGCGCAGGAGGCGGCAGGCTGCATAGATGGCATCATCGTAGCCGTAGTATTCGTCGGCGAAGAACATGTGCCCGGACATTTCCCCCGTGAAGACCGCCCCGATCTCCTTCATCTTGTTCTTGATCAGGGAGTGGCCGGTGCGGTAGAAGAACGGTTTCCCGCCAAGGCGCTCGATCTCCTCGACGAGCGCCTGAGAGCACTTCACCTCCACGATGGCCGTCGTCCCTGGATACTTGGGGAGGATCTCCCGCCAGAACAGGATCATGAGCATATCGCCCCAGACGATGTTCCCCCGCTCGTCCACGCACCCCAGGCGGTCACCATCCCCGTCAAACCCTAATCCCAGATCGGCCTTTGTCTCAAGAACAGTGCGGATCAAGTCCTGGAGATTCTTGGGATCCACAGGATCGGGATGGTGATGGGGGAACGAAGGGTCGGAGTCGCAGTAGAGGGGGATCACCTCGCACCCAAGATCGGAGAGGACTTGGGGGGCGACGAGGCTGCTGGTCCCGTTGCCGCAATCCACGACGACACGCAACCTCCTCGGGCCGAGGCGGATCTTCTCTCGGATCATCTGCCGGTAAGCTGTCACTGCATCCTTGAAATCGACCGTCCCGCTCCCTGTTGGAAAATCCCCTCGAAGGGCGATCCGGCGGATCTCCTGGATCTCCTCCCCATAGAGCGTTGCGTAGCCGTGGGTGAGCTTGAACCCGTTGTACTCAGGAGGGTTGTGGCTGGCGGTGATCATCATTCCCCCGTCCACGCCGTAGTGAATCCGGGCGTAGTAGAAGATCGGGGTGATGACCATCCCGATGTCGAGCACATCCATCCCTGTCGCGGTGAGCCCCCTGACCACCGCATCCCGCAGGGCCGGGGAGCTCCTGCGGTTATCGTAGCCCACGATGACGGTGCGTTCGCCGAAGCGGCGGAGATACGTGGCATACGCCCGTGCAATGACCTCGGCGGCCTCGGGAGTGAGATCCTCCCCGACAACCCCACGGATGTCGTACTCGCGGAAGATCTCTGCGGGGATTTCAACGACCATGAGAAACCTCTCCTCACGTTTTCACTTCATCGCTTTTCACCTTGTCACTTTTCACTTTGTCACCTTTCACTCTGTCACCCTTCACTTTCCCCTAAGGCCTCGGGAATTGATACGTGAACCGTGTCTCAGGGAACGCTACCAGTCCGATTTCAACCCACCATTCCTGGCGAACCTGCCTGTACTTGATCGAGAACTCCACACAGTCACACCGTTTTGCCAGCACATAATCGATATCTTCGTAAGATGCCGTGCGCACGTTGTAGACAGCCGAGACAGTGAAGTAGAGATCCTTGACGACTTGTACCCCAGCTTCGGCAGAGACCTTGGTCTCCGGGACCAGGAAATCGTGGTTGACACCGAGGTTGACATGGTACTGGCCCCCGATCCGCCTGGAGTATCCAACGCTGACTGCGCTCGTGGCAGAGACGCTGTCGAAGCTGAACGGGGTGTTCCCCTCGACGACGGTCCGGGTATAACTTAACCCGGCGCTTGACCACTGGTCAAGGGACCGCGTGAGCCCAATCGAGCCGCTGGAGATCAGCCGGTTTGCGCCGGTGCCATACCAGGAGCGGCGGACGTACGCGGAGGCGCTCCAGGAGGTCATGGGATCGAGCTGAAACTGGTCGGTAGCGAAAGAGAGCACGCCATCCACCCTGGAGGTGGAGGCGCCCGTGATGGATTCGCGGAAGTACCCCACGCTCGTCTGGAGCGTGACCGAGATCGGGTAGGTGCCAAGACGCACGGCAGGTGTGGCGAGGGTAAGATCCACCCGCTCAAAGGTGTTCAGGTCCTTGTCCTGGTCACGGCCTACCACCAGCGAAGCGCTGTAGCCCGGCTGCGTGAAGGTTGTGGTGTTCCGGAAGTGCAGCCCGCTCTTCGTTCCGTACTTCAGGTAAAGGAGTGCAGGGAGAGTGCCAGCGTCGTAGGTATAGGTGTAGTCGATCCACCACCCGTCCGTCGGGTTATAGCCAAGCCGGGGGCCAAGGGAGCGTGGGTCGCCCGCAGAGAGCTGTACAAAGGGAAGGGTGATGATTCGGACCCCGCCTACCCAAAAGGAAGCGTCCCGGGCGATGATGCGGCGCCCTGGGATCACCTCCACCCTGCGGGCGGTGATGTGGTAGATCGGGCGCTGGGGGTTGCAGGTGGTCGCCATGACCTCCTCGCCCAGGAGAAGGTCCCGGGCGACATCGAAGGACCGCGCCCTGTAAAAAATCCGGTCCAGGATGGTCTCCGCTTCCATTGCCCGCCCACGGCGGTTCCGGAGGTCGTAGACGACAACCTGTCCACGCAACTCACGGCCCTCGTCGATGAGAACAACCTCCCCGCGGGCGACGAGCTCCTCTTTTCTCAGGTCGATCTCGACCTCACGAGCGGCAAGGCGGATCCCTTTGTAGGAGATGCGGACATTCCCCTGGGCAAAGACCTTGTCCCGTGCTGCGTTGAACTCGATCCTGTCGGCTTCCAGAAGAAGGGGCTGTTCCTGGGTCGTGTCCACCTGGGGGGAGCTTGGTGGGGGCTGCGCAAGCTTAGTGCCCGCGCTCGCGCGCGTCTTCCCTGGTAGAAGGCTCCAGGACACGGCGAGGATGAGAACGAGGAAGAACGATAAGACCCTCACCCGCTTTGTCCGCCTCACGAGAGGTGAGATTCTCCCTTGCGGCGGGGGTTCCTCTTTGTACCAAGGTTGGCCCGCGAAGCCTAACCGAGAATCCTTAGATTTGGATATCGATGATCGCAGTCACCCCAACCCCGTAGACCCGGCGCAGCCCGTCCGCGATGGGGTTAATGCTGTCGATGGGGATCAAGGCCTTGACCCGGAAGGCCTGGCTGAAGTTCGCCTCGATCTGCGCGACCGCCTGCACCTTGTCCAGCAGGCCCTTGGGACCGGAGACCTGCGCAGCTCCAATGTACCCAGGCTGGCCCAGACCAATGGTGAGAATGGGCACAACTTTTGTCTCCTGGCGGTTCTCCACCTTTCGATTTAGGAGCAGGTTGTTGATGAAATCGTTGATCTGCGGCCCGAGGAGCTTTACCACGTAGGCGACGCCAAAGAGCTTGATGAGTCCCGAGATATCCTGCGCGTAGGCCACAAGCGGGACCCCCGTAGCCATGACAACTGCAAGGTACAGCGCAACCCAGCGAAGACGGCGCATTTGCCTTCCCTCCTTATGTTCCCTATAATACCCCTGTAGGACAGGCCCCAAGTGCAGAGGCAGAACGTGCCCACTGTAGGAACAGGTCGCTAGGCCTGTCCAAGGAGACCGCACGGAATGCTCCACGAGAAAAGCCCACCCCACGACGTCATCCTGGTCGCGAACGGTCCTGGGGAAGTCGCCGGGTGGGCCGTTCCGCTTGCCCGCGCGCTGCGCTCCCTTGGTTCCTCTGAAAAAGTTCCACTGAGGCTCTCCTTGATCCTCCCTCCGTGCCAGTTCAGCACCGGGAGGGAAAGGGATGTCGCAGCCTCCCTGAACCTGTTTGACCGCATCGAGGGTCCGTGGGATTGCCTGAAGGTCATCGCCGGCTTGAAGAGGTTCCCGGTGGGTCACAGGGCATGTCTGGTTCATCTTGGAGGTGACCTCTGGTACTCCCAGATGCTCTCCCGCCGCCTGAATGTGCCTGCTTTCGCCTATGTAGAGACCCCTCTCGTGGCCCGCCGCCACAGGCCTTTCAGACGCCTGTTCGTTCCCACCGCGCCCCTCGCCAAGGAGCTTGGAGAGAGCGGTGTCCCAGAAGCGAAGATACGCGTCGTGGGGGATCTGAGGGCAGATGCACTTTCAGGGTCCCTCGCGAGATCAGAGAGCAGGTCTCGGGGCTCAGTGGTCATGTTGACTGGCAGCAGGGCACAGAGCTTTCTCTGGCTCCTTCCCTTTTTCTTGGAGGTCGCCAAAACAATCAAGCAGGCTAGGCCAGAGGTTTCTCTCTCCCTCCCGATCTCTCCATTCCTCCCTCCCCGCCTGGTGGAGGAGGCTCTGAGGAAAGAGGAGAAGACGCTCAAGGATACAGGGATCATAGTTGTGGAAGGGGGGCGTTGGGATCTCCTCGCCTCCGCAGAATTGGCTCTCACCATCCCGGGGACAAATACCCTCGAGCTCTCCATGCTGGGGATCCCCATGATCGTCGTGTTGCCGTTGCAAGAACCAGGGCGGATCCCCCTGGAGGGGCTCCTGGAATGGGTGGGCAGGGTGCCGGGAATCGGCCCGTGGATCAAATGGGTAGCTATCCGCCGGTACATCCGGAGGAAGCGGTTCGTCGCGCTCCCGAACCTCCTGGCTGGGAGGAAGATCGTCCCGGAGATGATCGGTCCTCTCTCCCCCGGGGAGGTCGCCGGCGAAGCCCTGCGCTGGCTTGAAGACGAAGAGGGACGGAGGAACATGGCGGAGGCCCTTCGCAATCTCCATCCAGAAGGCGGCGGGGCAGCGATGCGAATCGCCCAGGAAGTCCTAGGGAGAGATGGGTGACCTCATGCAGTTAAGAAATTTCCTTCGCCCCTACTGGCTCCACCTTGGCGGGGGGCTCGGATGCGCGCTCGTCGTCGCGATTGCCCAGCTCTTCGTCCCCCGCTTCCTGGGGAATACCATCGACGC
Source organism: bacterium (assembly GCA_030550015.1). GTDB lineage: Bacteria > Sysuimicrobiota > Sysuimicrobiia > Sysuimicrobiales > Thermofontiviventaceae > Thermofontivivens > Thermofontivivens primus. The sequence goes on from JAUQQG010000023.1 coordinate 9,547, forward strand.
GATCATCCGGACGAGGAACCTCCAGCTACTCAACCTCACTGCCGCTGTGATCCTCGCGGCGTTCCTCGTGCGCAGCGTCTTCCTCTACGGCCAGCTCTACCTCATCTTCTCCATCGGGCACCGCGTGGTCGCCGACCTCCGCAATGCGATCTTCAGGCAGATCCAGCGCTGGTCCCTGGACCGCTTCGCCCGCTGGCACAGCGGGGAGCTCATCGCTCGGGCCATCCAGGACACCCAGCTGGTCCAGACCAACCTCCTCTCCGGCCTCGTGGACTTCGTGGGGGTCTCGTTGACCCTCTTCGGGATCATCGTGATGATCTTCTGGCTCCAGTGGCAGCTCGCCCTCGTCACAGTCCTGGTGATCCCTCTCTTCTTCGGCACGGCTCGCCTGTTCGGACGAGAGATCCACCGGATCTCCGCGAGGGCTCAGCAACGCATCGCCGACCTCACCACGCTCCTACGCGAAGCGGTTGCTGGCGCGCGCGTGATCCGTGCCTTCACCCAGGAGGAGAGGGAGATCGCCCGATTCGCCGCGGAGAATGAGCGCAACTTCCGGGAGAACCTGCGCATCAGCACGCTTGTGGCCACCGAAGCCCCTGTGGTCTCGCTCCTGACCACGATCGGCCTCGTCCTCGTCCTCTGGAAAGGCGGGCAGTATGTGACCAGGGGGGTGATGACGGCGGGAGAGCTCGTGGCGTTCCTCACCTATGTGGGGATCGCTGTGGAACCGGTCCTCCACCTCACCCGCCTCTATTCCGGGATGCGCCAGGCCGCTGCCAGCTTGGAGCGCATTGCCGAGGTCCTCGCCACTCGGGAGACGGTCCTGGAGGCTCCCGATGCCATCGATCTCCCTCCCATCCAGGGCCACGTCGCTTTCCGGAACGTCTCCTTCACCTACGACGGGCAACAGGAAGTCCTCACGGACATCACGTTCGAGGTCCGCCCTGGGGAACGGGTTGCCATCATCGGCCCGAGCGGAGCGGGAAAGAGCACGCTCATCAACCTCATCCTCCGTTTCTACGACCCCACGCAGGGCGTCGTCGAGATCGATGGCGTTGACCTCAGGAGGGTAAAGATCCAGTCCCTGCGCAGGCAGATCGGCATCGTCCCCCAGGAGGTCGTCCTCTTCTCCGGCACCATCCGCGAGAACATTGCCTTTGGATGTCCCGAAGCCACGATGGAGGAGATCGTGGCCGCGGCCAGGGCCGCGAACGCGCATGGGTTTATCTCCGCGCTAGCGGAAGGGTACGAGACGGTGGTCGGGGAGGGAGGTCTCCAGCTCTCCGGAGGAGAGCGCCAGCGCATCGCCATCGCCAGGGCGATCCTGAATAACCCACGGATCCTTATCCTCGACGAAGCAACCTCTGCATTGGACAGCGAATCTGAACGGTTGATCCAAGAGGCCTTGGAGCGCCTGATGGAGGGCAGGACCACCTTCATCGTGGCCCATCGCATGTCCATGGTGCGGCATGCCCACCGCATCCTCGTGCTCATGGATGGCCGCCTCGTAGAGGAGGGGTCGCACGAGGACCTCCTGAGGCGAGAGGGCATCTACCAGAGGCTCTCCCGCCTGCAGCTCGTGGAGTGAGGAGAGCGGAACGCATGACCGAGCTCAGTGTCATCGTCCCCGCCTACAACCGCGCCAGGATCATCCGTCATTGTCTTAAAGCCCTTTGCCACCAGACCCTGGAGAAGGATCGCTACGAGGTCGTGGTGGTGGACGACGCATCGACCGATGAGACCCCTGTGGTCGTGGGCGCGTTTGCCTCCTCCGGGCCCTGCAAGATCCGCTATCTCCGCAGGGGAGAGCGCAGGGGGCCTGGGGCAGCGAGAAACACCGGGATCCTGCAGGCCCAGGGCTGGCTGGTGGTCTTCGTGGATAGCGATGTCATCGTCACCCCGGGGTTCCTCGAGGAACACCTGCGGCTCCACGAGGAGAATGGGATCGTCGGCCGCGGTCCTGTCATCCTGGTCCCGACCCTGGACGGGCAGTTCCCCAGGCGGGCCCGACTCATTGACCTGTCCACGAACTTCCTGGATACGGCCAACGCCTCGGTGCGCAAGGACCACCTCCTCCAGGCAGGCCTGTTCGACGAGGGGTTCTCCTTCTATGGATGGGAGGACCTCGACTTGGGGATGCGCCTGCACCGCCTGGGGTTGAGGAAACGGACCTCCCGGCGGGCCATCGCCTATCACCTGCAGCCCCCCCTGACCGCGCAGAGGATGCCCGAGCTCATCGCCAAGGAACAGGAGCGAGCCAGGAACGCTGTGCGCTTCTACCGCAAGTACCCTTGCTTCCTCTCCCGAGTGACCATCCAGCGAACCCTCCTCCACCGGGCGATCGCCTGGGCCCTCTCTGGGGGCGGGACCCTCACGCCAGATACCGCACTCCCTGTATTGGAGGCGCTGGAGCGGAGAGGCTGGAAAACCCTTCACTTCCTGGTGATGCGGGGCGTCCTCAACCGCGTGTACCTGGAGGCCCTTGAGGAAGCGTGGAGGAGCCGATCTGCGGAAATCGAAGCAAAGAGCGCTCCGCGGAGGTGAGGGAGTGCCATGCGGATTGCCGTCTACGCCCCCCTCACCCTCCCTTTCTCCCCCAGGCATGTTGCCCGCCGACCCCTTGGGGGGAGCGAGACCGCGCTTTATCACCTCACCCGTGAGTTAGCGGCGTGCGGCGCAGCGGTCACCGTGATCAACCGCTGTGGGGCCGATGAAGGGATCTACGATGAGGTCCACTACATGGACTTCCAGCGCGGGGAATGGCGCCGAAGGTTGCAGGAGGACCCCCCCGATGTTCTGATCATCTTTCGCCAGATCACCGACGTTCTCAAGCCGCTCCCCGGGCGCACCCGGATCCTCTGGGCCCATGACCACCTCGGCGCCTACCCAGAGCGCGAGGGCATCCTCGGTACCTTTGTGGCGAGGGCGTGGCAATGGATAGGGAAGCCGCTCTTCCTCCCCCGGCTCCATGTGGTGGCAACGGTCAGCCACTGGTTGGCCCAGGCCTTCCACGACTATCTCGGGGTCCCTTGGGATCGGATCCTCGTCACGCGAAATGGCCTTGAGCTCTCCCACTTCCGCGACCTCCAAGAAATGAGGAACCCTTTCCGGTTGATCTACACCTCGGTCCCGGAGCGGGGCCTCGACCTCCTGCTGGACAAGATCTTCCCGGCCATCCGCTCCAGGGTGCCCGAGGCGGAGCTCCACGTGTTCAGCTACCGGAACCTGGAGCAGTACCGGCGGAAGCAGCGGGAAGGTGTGATCATCCGGGGAGGGCTCCCCCAGCACCTCCTGGCGAGAGAACTCGCTCAAAGCGCCGTCTTCGTGTATCCGACCGACTTCCCGGAGACCTCCTGCATCGCTGCCCTGGAGGCACAGGCGGCGGGGACCCCTGTAGTCACGAGCAAGCGCTATGCGCTCCAGGAGACCGTCTTGGATGGCAGGACGGGGATCCTCATTGAAGGAAAGGTAGGGAGTGAAGGGTACATCCGCGCATTTGTAGAAGCCGTCGTGGGCCTGCTGCGAGACCCTTCCCTCAGGGAACGCATGGGAAGGCAGGCCAGGGAGCGCGTCCTGGAGCGGTACGGATGGGATCAAATCGCCAGGGAATGGTGGGAGTTCCTGCATGCGGTTGTTGGTCGTCAGTAACGGATACGGCGAGGATCTCATGGCCAGGGAGATCCTCTCTCACCTCCCAAAAGGAAGGCTCTCCGTGGTGGCTTATCCCCTGGTGGGGCTTGGGGAGGGCTATGGCGGGGAGGTGGAGCTGCTGGAACCCCGGCGCCTGTTCCCAAGCGGTGGCTTTGCCTTCCGCTCTTGGGGAAAGGCCCTGGTTGAGGATCTTCGGGCTGGGCTCGTGGGGTTCTGGCGGGAACAGCTCCGTACCCTGCGGCGCCTCAAAGGAAGCCTGGATCTCACCATCAGCATCGGCGACGCCTACTGCCTGTTCATGGCCGCGCAAGCCAGGGCGCCGGTGGTCTTCGTGCCAACGGCCAAATCCGAGTACAACGAACGCCACCGCTGGTTCGAGATCCTCCTGATCCGGCGCCTCAGCGAGATCGTGTTCACGCGGGATGAGCCCACTGCAAAGGTCCTGCGCGCTCACGGGATCAACGCCCGCTTCGTCGGGAACGTGATGATGGACTGTCTCCATATCTCCGGGGAGGATTTCGGGATCCCCCCGGGACAGCCTGTGGTGGTGCTCCTGCCGGGGAGCCGCGAGGAGGCAAAGCGGAACCTGGCCCTCATGGCGAGGGCGTGCGACCTCCTCGCCAGGGTGCATGGGGATACAGTCGCATTCCTCTGCCCTCTTGCCCCCTCCTTCCGCGACGAGTTCCTCCACGACGTCGCGAAGGCCCTGGGAGGAGAATGGAACTCCACCAGCCGCCGGCTGACCTTCAAGGAGGCGGAGATCCAAATTACCAGGAAGTTTGCAGATGCCCTCCACCGGGCCACAGTCGTCCTGGGGATGGCTGGCACCGCCAACGAGCAGGCGGCGGGGCTTGGGAAACCCGTGGTTGCCTTCCCCGGACCTGGCCCGCAGTTCACCAGGGGATTCCTGCACCTCCAGCACCGGCTGCTCGGTGAGGCACTGGTCCCGGTGAGAAACTGGAAGGAGGCAGCAGAGGCGCTCTCAAGGCTCCTCCACGATGAGGGGGAGCGCCGGCGGAGGGGAGAGGCCGGAAGGGAGAGAATGGGCGGCCCGGGCGGGGCGGCACAGATCGCCGCCTATGTGGTCCAGCGCCTTGGCCTCTAGCAGGGCTCAGGTATCGGGTCTCAGTAGTTCATTAGAGAACTAAGACCTGGTACCCAGGACCTGATACCTGAATTAGGCGTAGCGAAGCTCCTCGACTTCCAGCTCTTCTGGGATGGCCTCTACCGATGGCCTCACCCTCTCTACCCAGAACGGCTGGGACCAGGCCCTCTTCCCTCCGGCGGTGCGGCACTCTACCCGGACGAACCCCTCATCTCCTCGAGGGGTGTATTCTGCAACGGTCCCGCAGCTCTCCAGGAGGACATGGTTGTACTGGTCATAGAACCGGATCGTGGCGACCTCACCAAGACGGCAATAGATCTTCCCCTCGGCCACCCCGAACTCCGCCATCGGTCCCGTGCTCGCATAGAAGGAATGGTTGATCAGGGCCTTGCGGAGCGCATCCGCAGAGACTTCCTCCACTTTCGCCATGATCCACCCGATGTTGAACTGCCGGAGGTGATGACAGTCATCCACCGCGATTCCGCCCACAGCGCCAATTGGCCCCCACCAGCGCAGCACATCCACCCAGCGCCGCACGTCCTCCTCGGGATCGGAGTGCGGGTTGAAGATCTCCATGAGATGGTAGCCCCGAAGCTGGTAAAGGACTTTGCGCGACCACTCCCCTGTCCACAGGTTCCCCTTCCAGGAAGGGTGGCTGAGGATCACAATCCCCCCTTCCTCCACTGTCCGGCGGATCCATTCCTGCGGAGCACCTCGGAGGCGGTCCTGGGCCGCCCACAGGCGCGTAAGGTGTGGGCCAAGAGGCCAGAACCCGCGGACGATGGTGTTCTCCACGCCAGGGATCACCACGAAGGTCTCGCTATTCAACTCCTCACATCTGGTGATCTGCTCGTGGTCTGTAATCGCCACAAAGGAGTAACCGGCTTCCCTGTACATGTGCAGGAGCTCCCTGGCGGGGAAGGCACCATCCGAGTTGGTGGTATGGCAGTGGAGCTGGACCTTATGGTAGGTCCCCGGCGTGGCGTAGGGGTCATGAATCCACAGGGTAGGCCTTTGGTTCATACGAGGACCGCTCCAATGGGCAAGAAGGACCTCCCGAGAATCCCCATCTCCCGCAACTGTGCCCGGACACGCTCGATCCTGTCGGAGAGCGCAGGGTGGGTTCGGAATAGGATCTCAAACTGGGAGGGCTCCCGGCGCTGTTCCGCCCGCAACCGTTCCAGAAATACAAGGCTGGCTGCGGGATCGAACCCAGCACGGTGCATGTACAAAATCCCGTAGTGATCCGCCTCGAACTCGAACTCTCGGCTGTACCCCCGGGTGATGAGGAAGCGGGCAAAATCAGCAATTTGGATCGCAGTTGGGTCTCCCCCGAAGATGCGGATCAGGATAAAGAGCCCCAGGCTCCAAGCGAAGTTTCGCTCAATCATCTGCGCCCCGTGCCGCCTTGCGGCATGGGCTACTTCATGGGCAAGAACAAACGCGAGCTCATCGTCTGATCGCACGAAGAAGACCATGCCGCGGGTGAGGTAGATAAAACCACCAGGCGCGGCAACAGCATTGACCTCGCTCGTGTTCAGGATCTTGAAGGTATAGGGGAGGTTCGGCCTGTCGGAAACCGCGGCAAGGCGCTCCCCGATGGCGACCACGCGGCTGTGGATGTCTGGGTCCCGGTACAACCCGTACTTCTCCTCTAGCTCGCGGGCGACCTGGCGCCCAATGTTGATCTCCTGCTGGGTGCTGATCAGCTCCGCGTACGCCGGGCCCGCCACAAGAACGGCGAGGGCCAGCCCGACGACGGCGCCCAACCATCGTGGACTTCGCTTCATACTCCCACCCTTCACTTAAGAATTCCATGAGGACCCATCCCTTGCCTTCTCCTCATAGTCTGCACGGTTTCGTCCAAAAGAGACCGTGCAGACTGTGTAGACTGTGTAGACCGTGTAGACCGATCTTGCATCCGCGGGAGACGACAGATAGAATGGTCACAGATACAACTACTTCAGGAGGCGCCAGCGATGCGGGTTCGCGTGCGGGCGTTCGCCTCGTACCGGGAGGCCCTGGGGACAAACCGTGTGGAGGTCGACGTCCCGGATGGCGCAACACCGCTCCAGGTATGGGAAGTGCTTGCCTCCCACTACCCTAAGCTCCGCGATCTTCCTCCTCCTTCAGGGTTTGCGGTCCAGGATTCCTACGTATCCCCGGAGATCCGCCTATCCCCTGAAGATGAACTCGTGCTCGTCCCACCTGTGAGCGGGGGTGCCCACATCCAACTCACCGCGGAACCGATCTCCGTGGACGAGGTCCTTCGATCTGTAGCCCATCCTCAGGCGGGGGCCATTGTACTTTTCCTTGGAACTGTCAGGGACAACAACTCCGGGAGACATGTCCACCACTTAGAGTACGAAGCCTATCAGGAGCTTGCCCTCCGGGAGATGGCCCGTATTGCGGCCGAAGCTGAGGAGCGCTGGGACCTCCGCGGGATCACAATGGTCCACAGGACAGGCTATCTGGAGGTAGGGGAGGTCAGCGTGGCTATCGCCGTCTCCGCCCCCCATCGCAAGGATGCCTTCGAGGCAGGGAAGTTCCTCATCGACACCCTCAAGCAGAGGGTCCCCATCTGGAAGAAGGAAGTGTGGGAAGGCGGAGAAGCGTGGGTGGTCCAATGAAGTGCGGGTTACAGGTTGCAGGTTGGCAGGTTACAAGTTAACAAGTTGGCAGGTTGCAAGTTAGCATGAGAACTTTCTCACCTGGCAACCTGCAACCTACCCTCAGGGCACAAGGACGAGCTTACCGAAGTGCTCCCTCTCTTCCATCACCCGGTGGGCCTTCGCCGCTTCCTTGAGGGGAAAAACGCGGTGGACGACGGGGCGAAGCTTTCCCTCCTCCACCAAACGCATCACCTCAAGGACCTCGCCCTTGCTTCCCATAAATGTCCCCAGGATGGAAAGTTGCTTGCTAAACAGGTAGCGGATATCCGTCTGAGCCTGCGCCCCGCTCGTGGCCCCGCAGGTCACCATGCGGCCACCGCGGGCCAGGGCTTTGATGCTCACATCCCAGGTAGCTGCCCCAACGTGCTCGAATACAATGTCCACACCGCGTTTATCCGTCAAATGCCGCACTTCCTGGAGGACATCCTGGGTGCGGTGGTTGAGGGTAACATCTGCGCCGAGCTCCCTCGCTTTCTCAAGCTTCCAGTCTTCCCCTGCGACGGCGATGACGCGCGCGCCAAACAGCTTGGCGATCTGGATGGCAGCGCTTCCCACTCCGCTCCCTGCTCCCCAGATGAGGACATCTTCCCCCGCCCGGACCTGAGCCCTCGTCACCAACATGTTCCACGCTGTCAGGAAGACCAAGGGCACGGCGGCTGCTTCCTCAAAGGAGAGGCGCTCTGGCTTGCGGATCACGTTGGTTGCCGGGACCTTCACGTACTCCGCGTACCCGCCATCCACGTGCTCGCCGAGGATCTTGTACTCCCGGCAGAGGTTGTCCCGCCCCAGAAGACACATCTGGCAACGCCCACAGCTCAACCCTGGGGAGATCACCACCGGGTCCCCAGGCTTCACATCCCCAACGAGATCCCCGACCGCCTCCACCTCCCCTGCCACGTCGGAGCCAAGGATGTGTGGGAGAGGGATGTTGGGAAGGCCCTTCCGGACCCAGATGTCGAGGTGGTTCATGGCGCACGCCCGGACCCGCACGAGGACCTCATCCGGCCTGATCTCCGGGGTGGGGACCTCTTCGTACCGGAGGACCTCAGGACCCCCGTGCTCATGGATGCGAACGGCCTTCATGCGTCCCTCCCTCCAATGCTGCGGTTCCTCGCCACAACTTAGTATTCCAGCTCCTCCAGGATCGTCTTGGTCGAACTCGTGCCAATCCGCGAGGCGCCCGCTTCCACCATCCGCAGCGCGTCGGCAAGGGTGCGGATCCCTCCCGCTGCCTTTACCCTTACCTTGCTCGAGACGGACTGGCGCAGCAAGCGCACATCTTCCACCGTCGCCCCCCTGGGCCCGAACCCTGTGGAGGTCTTCACGAAGTGGGCCCCGGCCTCTTCGACGAGGCGGCAGGCCCGCACCTTTTGCTCGTCGCTGAGGTATGCGGTCTCTAAGATGACCTTCACGAGCCCGCCCTCGGCGGCTTCCACCACCATGGAGATCTCCCGCCGGAGAAGGTCTTCCTCCCCTCCCAAAAGGGCCCCGAGGTTGATGACCATGTCGAACTCATGCGCACCCTGGTCCCGGGCCAGACGTGCCTCGTAGGCTTTGACCTCTGGGGCGTGGCTGCCGTGAGGGAACCCGATGGCCACCCCCAAGGCAACCCCGCTCCCAGCCAGGAGATCTGCCGCAAGAGCCACGTGGCAGGGTTTGACGATCAGGGCGGCAATCGCAAATTCCCTGGCGATCTCGGCACCCACGCGTACATCCTCCGCTGTGTGGGTTGGGTGCAAGACCGCGTGGTCGATGAGTTTGGCCAGTTCCGCGCGCGTCCAGTGCATAGGAATCCTATGCGGTCACTCTCGATCTATCTGGGCCCGCTGGAGGCGCCCGCTATAGTCGATGTACACGGCCTTCCACTCGCTGAATACGTCCAGAACCTGGACGCCGCCTTCCCGGTGGCCGTTCCCGGTGAACTTGGTCCCCCCGAAGGGGAGGTGAACCTCGGCGCCGATGGTCCCGTGGTTCACGTAGACGATGCCGGTGTGGATCTCCTCGATAGCGCGCATCGCCTTGTTCACATCCCGGGTGAAGATGGAGGCAGAGAGGCCGTACTGGACGTCGTTCAGGATGGCCACCGCTTCGTCAAGATCCTTTGCCCGGATCAGGTCGGTCACAGGCCCGAAGATCTCCTCCTGGGCGATGCGCATCTTGGGGTGGACCTCATCGAACAGCGTGGGCGCATAGAAGTACCCTCGCGCAAGTTCTCCCTCGGTCACCCTCTGCCCGCCGACCAGGAGTTTCGCCCCCTCCTGCTTCCCGATTTCCACATAGCTGTGGATCCGTTCGAGCTGCGAGAGGCTGACCACAGGCCCTACATCCGTCTCAGGACGGAGCCCGTCCCCAAGGCGCAGGCGTTTGATCCGCTCCACAAGCCGTTCTGTCAGATCCTTCTTGATGGGTTCGTGGACGATCACCCGGCTGGCTGCGGTGCACCGCTGTCCCGATGTCCCGAACGCTGCCCAGATGATGCTATCCTCCGCCAGGTTCAGGTCAGCGTCGTCCATGACGATGATGGCGTTCTTCCCTCCCATCTCGAGGGAGACGCGCTTACCCAACCGCCCGCACTTCTCAGCGATACGCAGCCCGATCTCGGTGGAGCCTGTGAACGAAATGAGGGCCACGTCAGGATGCTCCACAATGGCATCCCCAACCACCCCGCCCGAGCCCGTGACGATGTTCAGGACACCCGGGGGAAGACCGGCTTCCTCGAAGATCTCCACGAACTTGATCCCGCAGACCGGGGTGTAGCTCGCCGGCTTGAACACCACGGTGTTCCCGCACACCAGGGCAGGGATGATCTTCCAGCTGGGGATGGCCATAGGGAAGTTCCAGGGGGTGATGATCCCGCAAACCCCGATGGGCTGGCGAATACAGTAGGCGGCTTTGTTGGGCATCTCGCTAGGGGTCGTGTAGCCGTGCATGCGGCGACCTTCGCCGGCGATGAAGTAGGTCATGTCGATGGCCTCCTGGACATCTCCCCGCGCCTCCAGGAGGACCTTCCCCATCTCCTGGGTCATCAGTCGCGCCAGCTCCTCCTTGCGCTTGACGAGCAGCTCGGCAGCACGGAAGAGGATCTCCGCCCTGCGCGGAGCCGGGACCTTCCGCCAGCTCTGGAAGGCCTTCTTGGCAGCCTGAACGGCCGCATCGACATCCTCCGGGCCGGACTGGCTGACGACGGCAAGAACTTCCCCCGTAGCGGGGTTGATGGACTCAAAGGTCTTCCCCGATTTCGCGTCTACCCACTTCCCGTCAATGTAGTTCTTGAACACTTGCACCTCCACAGCCATGAGATATCCCTCCCTCCAACTCCCAAAGGTTCGTGGGGCCCTTGAGGGTTTCCTCCCCTCTTAGGCTGTCTCGCCTACCAGACGGTCCACCAGGACCCGCGAGGAGGCGAAGTCATAGGTGCGCAGGAGCTCAATCACGCTCGCCTCAATGGAGCCCTCGGCATGCACCATGGTCACGCTCTCGAGGCCGCCAAGAAGCCCCACGAGCTCTCGGAGCATGAGGAAGAGCTTGAACCTCTTCTCGCTGGATACCTGAGGGCTCCCGGCGAGGTACTTCTCCAGAAGAGGGCGGAGGTTCGGGTTGGCAAAGTCATCGCCGCTTGGGGCTGTGATGGCCAGGCCGCCCGCACAGTCGATCAGAGCTTGGAGGGCGCTCAGGTAGTGGGTGTTGGAGTAGAGTTTCCCAATGTTGACATAGAGGGGATTCGGGTAGCAGACCCCCGTCAATCCATCGACCTTGTGCTCGGAGGCGGCCACCCGCGCGGCCATGCGCTGGATCTCGGCGAAGAGGATCAAGTCCACAAGGTCGCGGCGGATGTGGCTCCTGTCGGCAATCCCATTGGCCTCGGCGATCTCCAGCCCAAGGGCAGCGATCAGGTCGGCTTGCGCGGCGCGGTAGGAAATGGCAGTGTAGCGGTGCCACAAGGCGAACATGTGGGCAAGGGGGCCGGCGAACTCTGTCTCTCCTGCCAGGAAGACCCGCTCCCAGGGGACGAAGACGTCCTCGAAGATCACCAGCGCCTCCACCAGGGCATGGCGCAACACGCGCGGCCCCTCCAGTGGATGCCTGGCTCCCTCTAGCTCCAAGAGGGGACGGCAGATCATGGTCAGGCCAGGGGCGTTCGCCGGGACGGCAAAGGCAACTGCATAGTCCGCATCGGTCATAGCCCTGGAGGGGATGACGATGATCTCGTCTGCAACGGGCGCTTGGGTAATGTGCGCTTTTGCCCCGCGCACGACGATCCCGTCGGGCCGCCGCTCCTTGATCCGCACGTACAGGTCAGGATCCCGTTGCTGTTGGGGCCGCAGGGAGCGGTCTCCCTTCACATCTGTCTGCGCCACCACCGTCGCCAGGTCCTCGCGGGAGACCTTCTCATGGTAGGCCTGAACGCGGGCCGCGTAGTCTGTGCCCTTGGCCTGGTCCAAAGCTCGTGATACGATCCTCAGGGCGAAGAGGGCATCGGAGCCGATGACCTTGACGATGTTGAACACAGCCCCTGATCGTTTGGTGGTCTCCTCAATGAGCTCGGCGCGCCCACGCAACGCCTCCCTATCTGTGGGGACCTGGTAGAAGCTACACACTGTCTCGCCTGTGCGGCCGTCCTCTACGGCCAGGGGCGGCGAGAGGTCACGGTCGAATTGGAGGTCAAAGAGGAACGCACTGTGGGTACATGGTACCCGGAGGATAGGATGCTGGGTGACGTCCTCGACGAGTTGCCCACGGTAGAACACCCGGCGTCCATCCCGCAGACCGGCCAAGTATTGCTCACCTGTGCGAACCACAGTCCACCTCCCATGAAGAGATGCCACCAGCGAGTTTCGACCCGATCCCCGCTCATGCCTTCTCCGAGAAGACACAACCCCCATCGTTCCCTTTCACCTTGCGGGTGAGGGGTCTGAGGAAAGACTTAAGAAACAGTGAACCGCTGGATCTTCTCTCGGTCGAGGTCCAGACCTAGGCCTGGCCGCTGGGGAACAGGGATATACCCCTGGCTTGGTTGAGGGAGCGGTTCGGTGAAGATGTCCATCAGCGGATTTTCAATGAACATCGCCTCGTAGGTGAGAAAGTTTGGTGTTGCTGCTGCGAAATGCAGCGCCGCCAAGTGGCAGACGCCTCCGGAGAACCCAGTATGGGGGGCGATGGAAAGGTGGTATGCATCCGCGAGGGCAGCGACTTTTCTCGCCCCCGTAAACCCGCCTATCCTCGCGATGTCAGGCTGCAGGATGTCCACGCCCCTGCGCAGGATGAGATCCCGAAAGCCAAAGACGCCAAATTCTGACTCCCCACAGGCGATGGGAATCCGCAGAGCCTGCCGTACGCGGGCATACCCTTCCATGTCATCGGGAGGGACCGGTTCCTCAAACCAGGCAACATCGAGTTCCTCCAAGTACCGGCCCACCCGGATCGCTGTTGCCGCATCGTAAGCGCCGTTGGCATCCACCATGATCTCAATATCTGACCCGACGGCTTCGCGGATCGTCCGGACCGCCTCCACATCCATGCGCAGCCCACCCTGCTCGGGCGTACGACCGATCTTCACTTTCAGCGCCGTGTGCCCCTTTTGAACCTGCTCCTTTGCCTCGGCCACCATCTTTTGGAGGTCGGCAAAATAGATGGAGGAGGCGTAGCACTTGACACGCTCGCGGCCAACCCCCGTCAGGATCTTGGACACAGGCAACCCCACGGACTTCCCCAAGATGTCCCAGATGGCAATATCCACCCCGCTGATGGCTTCCAGGAAAAATCCTCTGGAGTGCCCCCACCTGCGGAGCTGATCGAACATCTCCTGCCACAAACCCTCGACATCCCATGGATCCCGCCCGATCACCACAGGTGCGAGGATCTCATCGACAATCTGCTTTGTTACCTGGGGGGCCTTGCGGACGATGCACTCGCCAACCCCTGTGATCCCCGTGTCCGTGGCGATCTCCACGAGGGTCGCGTAGAATGTGGGGAAGGGACCGATCCCAAAGTAAAGAGGTCGCTCCACGGGTGCCGCAAGCGCTCGGCTCTGGATGGACGCGATCCGCACAATCCCCACCTCCTCCTAAACCTGAACTCTCATGGCCACACTCTTGAGGCGCGTATAGAATTGGAGCCCTGGGAGCCCCTGCTCCTTGAAGGGTGAGCCTGACTCTTTGAACCCCCCGAATGGCACGTGGACATCCCAACCCACCGTGGGCAGGTTCACAGAGACGCAGCCAACCTCGACCCGCGCAGCGAAAGCATGGGCATTTGCCAGGCTCTTGGTACAGATCGCTGCCGACAAACCGTAACGGGTGCCGTTCACCAGTGCAATAGCTTCATCGAGATCCGCTGCTTGTAATAGGGAGAGCACCGGCCCGAAGATCTCCTCCTGGGCCACGAATGCCCTAGGATCCATCCCCTCCAAGATCGTGGGTGCTACGAAATAGCCTCGATCATAGCGATCGCCTTGGAGCCGGTGGCCGCCCCACAGGACCGTTGCGCCTTCCGACTTCCCCCGCTCCACAGCATCGAGGACTTTCGCGAGCTGCTCTTCACTCACTACAGGGCCCATGGTCGTCTCGGGATCCAGTCCTGGGCCTACCCGGATGCGCTTTGTCCGCTCTAGGAGGTGTGTCTTAAATGGCTCCAGTACACTAGCTTCTACGATGACCCGGCTGGTCGCAGTACAACGCTGGCCGCTCTGCCCGAACCCTCCCGCGACGGCGAGCTCTGCAGCCAGTTCCAGATTCGCATCTGCCAACACGACGAGAGCGTTTTTCCCTCCCATTTCCGTCTGCACCCGGATGTTCCGGCCAGCAGCTTGCCGGGCGATCTCTAGACCAACCTCCGTGGAACCTGTGAAGGTAATCCCGGCTACAGCTGGATGAGAAAGCAAGACCTTCGCTGCCTCCCTGGCAGGCCCCACGACAAGGTTGACGACCCCCTTCGGAATGCCCGCGTCGTAGAGGACGCGGACGAGGTGCCAAGCAGAGAGAGGGGTTAGGGAAGCAGGCTTGAGGACCACGGTGTTTCCACTGATCAGAGCAGGTGCCAGCTTTCGCGCGGGTGTGAGCGCAGGGTCGTTCCACGGCGTGATGGCCACCACGACCCCGATGGGCTCCCGCACGGTGTACGTGAACACTCCTGGGCGACCATCAGGAAGGTGGTCCCCTATGGGCAGGCGCCCTAGGGAACCATAGTACTGGAAGAAATCTGCCGTGCGGGCCACCTCACCCCGGGCCTCGGTGAGGGTCTTCCCCATCTCTCGAGTGAGGTCCCGTGCGATCTCTTCAAGCCTTTCCCGGATGAGTTCCGCCGCTCGCAGGAGAATGGCCCCTCTCGCCACTGGATTGAGCGCGCGCCAACCTGGAAGAGCCTCCACAGCAGCTTCGATGGCATCGCCCATCTCCTCCGCGCTCATCGCTGGGAAAATAGCTACGGTCTCGGCGGTATCGGCGGGGTTGATGTCTGGAATGTCTCCTAAACGACCGGAGGTACGCCACTCCCCGCCAACGAGGACTCCCCGTCGTTCCACCATGTTCATTCACCTCCTGTTCAGAGTCCAGAGAACCGAGGGTGATCGTGGATCGTTATAACCCCAGGTACGCTTCCCGCAGGCCCGGCGCTTGCAACAGCTCCTGCCCAGGTCCTGCCATGACGATACGCCCGGTCTCCATGACATAGGCACGGGTAGCCAGCCCCAAAGCCTGGACGATGTTCTGCTCGGCGAGGAGGAGGGAAACCTTCTGGAGCGAGATCTCCCGAAGGGCATCGAAGACCTGCTCGACGAGGAGAGGGCTCAATCCAAGGGAGGGTTCATCGAGCATCAGCAGGCGCGGCCGGAGCATCAGGCCGCGGCCGATGGCCAGCATCTGCTGCTCGCCTCCTGAAAGCGTCCCAGCCAGCTGCCGCCTTCGCTCCTTCAACCTAGGGAAGAGAGTATAGACCCTTTCCAGACTCTCCGCACGAACCCGGCGGGCTTCCTCAACCCATGCGCCTAATAAAAGATTCTCCTCTACGGTCAGTTCTGGGAAAAGCCTTCGCCCCTCTGGCACGTGGGCAATCCCCAGAGCGGCAATCTGAAAAGGGGGAAGCCGGGTGATGTCAACCCCATCGAACTGGACCCTCCCGGAAAAAATCCGCACCATTCCTGAGATCGCTCGCAGCAGGGTGGACTTGCCAGCCCCATTTGCTCCGACCAGGGCGACACACTCGCCCTCGTGCACCTCCAGGAAGATCTCGTGGAGAACCTTCACTTCTCCATATCCTGCCTCTAGGCGCTCAATGAACAGCATGGCGATACCCTCTCCCAAGATAGGCCTCGATGACATTTGGATCACGTGCAACACTTTCAGGCGGTCCCTCGGCGATTTTCTTTCCATAATCTAAAACGATCACACGGTGACAGAGCTGCATGATCGCCCTCATCTGGTGCTCCACCACGATAAGGGTGACCCCCCGTCGAACGGTCTCCCTCAGCAAGTCCAGCGCTTCATCGA
>JAUQQG010000079.1 GCA_030550015.1 bacterium
GAGGTGGGAGCAGTGGAGGAGGCGCGCCGCCTGCTCCTGGATCGCTCTGACCAATCGCGGATGGTTGTGCCCCAAGGAGTTGACGGCGATCCCCGCCACAAAATCGAGATACTCCTTGCCGTCGGCATCCCGGATACGCACCCCGTTCCCCTCGACGAAAGCAACAGGGGCGCGGCGGTAGGTCTGCATGATGTATCGCTCCGTCCACGCGATGGTCGTCTTCGTGTCCATTTTCCCCTCCTTTGCAAAAGGATCACATCGGGGCCCACCTAGCCCCCTGCCTCACCTCCTTTGGGAGGGAACCCAACCTCTTTCGCTTCTTGGGGAACCAATCCCAACTTACGGGATGAGCATAGTCCCAATGCCCGCTTCGGTAAACAGCTCCACCAAGAGAGCATGGGGGATCTTCCCGCTAATGATGTGGGCGCTCTGGACACCTCCCTCCAGAGCACGCAGGCATGCCTCCACCTTGGGGATCATCCCCTCCGAGATCACCCCCGCTGCGATCAACTCCTTCGCCTCCGCCGCCCGGAGCTGGGAGAGGAGCTGCGGGCCATCCTCCCCCTTTCCGTAGATCCCCTCCACGTCCGTAAGAAGGATAAATTTACTTGCCTCCATGGCCACGGCTAAGGCTCCTGCGGCGGTGTCCGCGTTTAGATTGTAGCTCCGCCCGTCTGGACCAAGGCCGATGGAGGCCACAACAGGAATATACCCCTCCCTGTTGAGCACATGGAGGATAGACGGATCAGCCACCTCCACCTCCCCGACATACCCCAGAGCCTCGTTCAGCTGGCGTACCCGCAGGAGCCCCCCATCCTTTCCACTCAGACCCACGGCCCTCGCGCCAAGGGTACTCAACATCCCAACGAGGGCCTTGTTCACCCGGCCCGCTAGGACCATTTCCACAACCTCCATGGTCTCCGCATCAGTCACCCGCAATCCATTAACGAACCTGGTCTGTCGCCCTAACGCTTTGAGCATCCGGGTGATCTCTGGCCCTCCTCCGTGGACGAGGACGGGATGAACCCCCGCCTGCTTGAGCAAGACCAGGTCCTCGAGCACGGTGCCCACCCCGTTCTCCTCGAGCACGGAGCCGCCGTACTTCACCACCACGGTCTTTCCCCGCCAGGCGTTGACGTACTGCAACGCCGCAACCAGTTCACGCCCCAGTTTTTCCACTTCCGCGCTGTTCAGCATCTCCGATTCCTTCTTGTCCTTGTGCAGCCACCAACGCCGGAGCGATCAGGAATCCCGTATCTGGGACCTACGTCATATACCCGCTGTTGATGCGCACATACTCTTCGGTGAGGTCGCACGTCCACATCGTGGCCTCTCCCGGACCCAATCCAAGGTCCACGGAGATCACAACCTCCTTCGCCTTCAACTTCTCTGCCGCCGCTTCAAACGCCCCGGGAACCCCCACACCTCCCACCACAACCTGCTCCCCACAGATGGAGATGGTGATGCGATCCTCTTGAATCCTCGCCCCCGAGCGACCAACTGCCGCCATGATCCGACCCCAGTTGGGTTCTCCGCCGTAGAGCGCCGTCTTCACCAGGAGGGAAGTGGCAATGGCCTCTGCAGCCTTTCTCGCATCCGTGTGCTCTAAAGCACCCTTTACCCGGACCTCCACCAGCTTCGTCGCCCCTTCCCCGTCCCGCACCACGAGCTTGCTGAGCTCCCCGGCCACAACATCTACCGCCGCCTGCAAGCGCGCAAATTCCTCCCCTTCCCTGCGGATCGGAGGGTTCTTGGCGAGGCCGTTGGCCAGGAGGAATGCGCTATCGTTCGTGCTCGTATCCCCGTCCACGCTGATGGCATTGAACGAGCGGTCAATGGCTTGCTCTAGACAGACTTGGAGCAAGTGCGGCTCGATGGCTGCGTCGGTTGTCATCACACACAGGGTGGTCGCCATGGAGGGGTGAATCATTCCCGCCCCCTTGGCCATCCCACCCACGGTGACGACAGTCCCACCGATCTCCACTTGGACTGCCGCCATCTTGGGGAAGGAATCGGTGGTCATGATAGCCCGAGCCGCTTCCTCCCCATTGGGCCCAAGCGCTTGGGTGATCACCTCGATTCCCTTGCGGATCCGCTCCATCGGGAGCGGGACCCCAATCACTCCTGTGGAGGCGACAAGGACATGCTCGGGAGAGATCCCGAGGGATTCCGCAACGAGTCTGGCCATCTCTTCCGCATCCGCAAGGCCCTGCAGGCCCGTGCACGCGTTGGCATTCCCACTGTTGATGACGATCGCCTGAGCGTACCCAGGGACGCGTTGGCGGCTTAGCTGGACCGGGGCAGCCTTCACCTGGTTCCGTGTGAACACCCCTGCAGCGGCGGCAAGGGACGTCGAGTAGACCAGAGCAAGGTCTAGGCTCTCCTTCTTGATGCCGCAGTGCACCCCCGCGGCGAGAAAGCCTTTGGGGGTCGTTACCGTTCCTTCGATCCGTTTCACGCGGTCCATCCGCCACCTCACAGTTTAGGGGTAGAGTCCGGGCCAGCGAAGCCCCAGGTCTTCAGGGAAACCTAGCATGAGGTTCATGTTCTGCACCGCCTGACCGCTTGCGCCCTTGACGAGATTATCCAAAGCTGCCATGGCGATGGCCATCCCGGCATCCCTGTCCACCCGGACTGCCACATCGCAGAAGTTCGACCCAAGCGTCGCCTTGGTCTGAGGAAGTTCCTCAGAAAGCACCCGGACAAAGGGCTCACCTGCATATGCCTCCTCGTAGGCCCCCGTGAGATCTTCGCCTGTGACATCTTCTCTAAGAGGGATGTACGCAGTCACCAGGATCCCCCGCGTCATGGGGATTAGGTGCGGGGTAAAGGTGAGGGAAACAGGTTCCCCAAGGGCGCTTTCAAGCTCCTGGATGATCTCCGGCGTGTGCCGGTGGGCGGCCACGTTGTATGGCTTGACGTTTTCGTTCACTTCAGAGAAGTGCGTCCCCAGGGAAATTCCCCGCCCTGCCCCAGAGACTCCAGATTTGGCGTCGACGATAATCCCCCGGCGTGAGGCCGCGGGATGACGCAAGATCGGCAGGAGGGCGATGAGAGCCGCCGTGGGGTAGCACCCCGGGTTGGCCACAAGACGCGCCCCCCGGATCGCCGCGCGGTTCAGCTCCGGGAGGCCGTAGACAGCCTCTTCCAGGTAATGGAGGCTGCGGTGGGGCGTCTTGTACCAACGTTCGTAAACCTCCGCTTTTTTGAAGCGGAAGTCCGCGCCAAGATCGATGACCCTGGCCCCGCTTTCCAGGATCGGAGGGGCGAGGTCCATGGCGAGCCCGTTGGGAAGGGCAAGGAAGACCACGTCGGAATCAGAAGCGATGCGAGGGATATCCGGACTCTCTGTCATCCTCTCGGTGAAGGCCTTCAGGTTCGGGAAGAGCACATCCATGGGCTGGCCGGCATGGGAGTCGGCGGCGAGATGGACGATCTCTACCTCAGGGTGGCCGGCGAGAATACGCACGAGCTCCCCTCCCCCGTATCCGGACGCCCCGATGATACTCACTCTCACCCTCACCGATGCCCCCCTCCCCGTCGGGAAAGTTGTTATAATTATACGCAAATCTGCATAAAATTGCAACTCTCAAGCCTCCTGACCGTATGACAGTTTTCCGAAGCGGTCTCCACATGGCAGAGCCACCTGTGATTGAAGTGTTCCATCGGAGGTGTGACCGCTGCGTCGGTGGACCTGAGAGGTTGGAGCAACTTCTTCTGCAACTCACGCTACCGGGCCTTGCTACGGATACGCGCCAACAGCACGAACTTCTTGCCCGAGAGGGTCTTCCTGAAGCATCCCAACGCTTTGCGAAGCTCGCTCTTGCGGACTGCATTGAGAGCCTCGTCGAGGTGCCGGACCACGTGGAACTTGTCGTAGATGATCTGCGAATTCCTACTGCGGTGGGCACGGAAGCTGTCATCGGCGGCCCGGCACATGTCAATGGCTGCATGCGTGACCTGAGCGGCTCGTTCCTTGCCGAACCAGCGCCAGAAGCGCTTGAGGTGCTTCTCCGATCGTCCCTCGTAGACAGCGAGCATCTCCGGGCCACGAGGTCCTTCCAGGGCGCTGATCAGGGTCCAGTAGTTGTGCCCTTTGCCCACAGCGATCTCATCGGCTCCAGGACGGTAATCCCATCCAAAGAGCGCTTGGCTTGGAGCTTTTGGAGGATCCATTTCTCGATGGCCTTCACCGTTCCCCTATGCAGCGAGTGGAGATCGCTACAGCCTGCACTGCTATCAGACCACCTCGACCAAGGACCGTGTAACCCATGCCCCCTCGGCCACGAAGGGCAGAGGCTCCAGCTGGGGTCCACAGTTCGGGCACTTGACGCGGTAGCGCCGAACCCGGAGGAAGGTCAAATACTCCAACCAGGGGAGGTGCTGCACCTCGATCCATCAGCTGAAGTGTGCCGCTCGAGCTTGCGCCCGTACCGACCGCATTCGAAGCGGCGACGCAGTCGCTTCAACGTCAGCACAACAGCCTGACGCCCACGAAGTTGCTGGATCTTCATCTCTACGATGCAATGGCCTTGAATTCCAAGAAGCCGCATGATGGAATAGAGTTGCATCGGGTCCGGCCCTCCCGTTTGTCTGGGTCAATTACTCAAGGGGAGTATAACCGACCCGATGCTTCTTTTTCAAAGGCTTCTCACAAAATTCCGTCATGAGCCGTAAATTTACATGAGGCGGTGACATTCTCCCTTAGCCACTTCAAACCCGTCCTCCTGCTGCGGGCCGGCGTAGACCCTGGCCAGCAGCTCTGGCGCATGTAACCGGCGAAACCCCTTCTGGGCGACCATCATGCTCGATTGGCACGGGAAGATCACCCAGGTCGCGCAGCCCGAGGGACCACAAGGAACCTCTCGGTGGTATCGCACAGGAATGGCTGGTTCCTTTTGCGTTCAAGTACGGATGAGTTGGACGTCGTATACTGCGAACTGTGGATCCGCGGTCAGGATAACGAGGCGCTCGATCTGTGCCTGAGCAATGAGCAGCCTGTCGAATGGATCCCGGTGATGCGAGGGAAGGGTGCCGGCTCTCAATGCGTGCTCAATCTGAACTGGCAGTGGCGTGATTCGGCTGCGCTTGAGCCTGCTCGGCACGTATCGTTGCGGAGGGACTGGGAGTTGTAGCTTCCCGAGTTCGTATTTGATGGCAATTTCCCATGCACTCGCTGCAGAAAGATAGAGTTCATGGGTGGGATCACGGACAATGGTTTGGGCCTGAGCTGATAGACGCTCGGGCATTGCTTCCATCCACAGCCAGCACTGGGTGTCCAGGAGGATCCTCATCTGCCCTCGAACGCGGCGAGCAGGTCCTCAGGCAACGGAGCGTCGAAGTCCTCGGCGATGTGAACCTTTCCGCGGTCGAGGCCGAGCCGGCGAGGAGAGGGCTCGGCAGAAACCGGGACGAGACGGGCTACGGGCGTGCCCCCACGTGTGATAAGGATCTCCTCCCCTGCAGCAACCCGCTGTAGCAGCCGCGACAGATGGGTTTTCGCTTGGTGTACAGTTACTCTCATCGTGATGATTATAGACTAGATCTTGGACTTAGTCAATAATTCGCCAGCTCATCCCACAATTTTGGTAGCGAACCGGCAAATATTTTGTCGATGTTGCTCTCTGTGGCCCCCAACCACCAGGCGCCAGGCGGAACGGAGCCTAACTCATCCAATAAGTACCGGTATTGCCCCGTAGCCCTATCGCGGGAATAGCGCCGGGAGAACTGGATAGGACCTCCCACGATCTCAAAAGTGCGGACATCGGAGCGGATCAGCTCTAGGGATGGCTCGCGCGTGGCCGCAAGCTCCTGATCTAGGCTCTCCAAGACAGTGACCATCCATTGGTGCACAAGCGGAAAGGCTAGCTGCAGCAGTCCTTCTCCAACTCCTTGAAATCCTCCGCCTTTTGGATTAGTCTCAAGACAGCACTGCTATCCACCGTTCAAGGGTACACCGTCTGTCGCGTCAAACTCCACCTTGACCTCGTCCGCGGAGAAGCGGGTGCCGGACCAGTTCCCGCGAGCAACGACGATGTTGCGACGCCCAAGGCTGCGCAGAGATGCGGCGGTCTGCTTCGAGGATTCAGGTGTTCGCATGGACGACGGTGATGGTCCTATTGTGCGTGACTACCATGAGGAGACCGTCACCGACAACGATGATGACCCGTGGATGAAGATCGCGACGGGCAGGCAGAATTTGGGCCGCTCCCGCTCCACCTTGATCTTCAAGGCGAGGATCCGGCCATCGGCCAGGATGAGGCCTTTGATTTTCGCCTCGTCGCCGACCTGGAGCTCATGAAGGGTGGCGTGGGCGAAGCATTCGTCGTCATCCTCTTCGAACTCGACCTCCGTGATGAGGTCCACCAGCATACTCCACCTGGTCCTTCTCATTCCGGACGACGAACCTCGCGCCGGGCCGTGGAGATCACGATGCCCTCAATCTCGACCTTTCCCTTGAACTGCATCCTCTCTGAAACCTCCGATAGCCTTGAGAACAGGCTTCCAAAATAGCCTAAAGAATCTTAGCTGCCTTACGAACTTGATCTTTACGGTCGAGGAGGTAGCTGGTGAATCTCTTCACTTGGGTACAGGAAGGGTTGTCCGAACTCATACCCGAAGGTCAGTTCGGTCCGGGCTTGACTTCAATCACAGGTGGCTCTGCCATGTGGAAACCGCTTCGTAAAACTGTCATACGGTCAGCAAGCGCCTGGAATATGCAAGGACCTCTCCCTCAGGTGGGAGCTCAGGGTCAGTCGGAGGCTGTGATCTTTGCGGGCGTCCCGCGGGTGAACCAGTGGACGGCGAACACGCCCCCGAAGGCACCTAAGGCGACCAAGTCAAGAGCCGTCGAAGGATACACGAGCATGAGCCCGGCGGCGAGAAGGATCGCGCGCTCCGCCCAGTTGGTCGGGCGAAGGAGCCATCCGTTCACAGCCGCGCTGATGGCCACAAGCCCGAGAATCGCCGTAGTCGTCACCTTGAGGACAACTTGCCAAGGCGCCTGCAGCAGGATGCCCATGCCATCCGGATGGATCGTGAACATGAACGGGACGATGAACGCGGGCAGTGTGTACTTCCAAGCCATGAGCATGGTGCGGAAGGTGTTCCCACCGGTCAGCGCCGCAGCAGCCAGGGGGCTGAGGCCGACAGGAGGAGAGACTTCAGAGAGGATGGCGTAGTAGAAAATGAACATGTGGGCAGCGAGTTCGTTCACCCCCAGCTGGATCAAGGCCGGGGCGATGATCGCGGCAGCGATGATGTATGTGGCGGTGATGGGAAGCGCAAGCCCCAGGATCCAGAGGGCTATTCCAGAATAGATGAGCGTGAGCAGCAAGTTTCCCCCGGCGAGGTCGATGATGATCCCCGAGAGCTTGAGCCCAAGACCTGTGAGCGTGATCACTCCCACGATGACGCCCGCCACGGCGCAGGTGACTGCGACGCTGAGAACTTGCTTGGTCCCATTGGCCAGCGCGGCAACAAGTTTGGAAGGTACAAGCGCTGTTTCTTTCCGCAGGTACGAGGTGAGCCAGGCGACGACGGTAGACCAGAACACCGCGGCAATGGCTGTGAACCCACGCACCATGAACAGGGGGATCATCACCAGCGAGGTGAGGAGGTACCAGTACCGCTTGACGAGAAGCCAGGGGTCCTCGGCCTGGATCTCCACCCTGCGCAGCTGGAAGCGCCGGGCATCCAGTTCAATCATCAAGAAAATGGTCAAGTAGTAGAGCACTGTGGGAATGGTGGCGAGAATCAATACCTTGAGGTAGGAGATCTTGAGGATCTCCGCGATGATGAAGGCAGCTGCGCCGAGGATCGGGGGTGAGATCACCGCCCCAATGCCTCCTGCAGAGAGAAGGCCCCCGGCAGACTCCCGGTCATATCCCGCCCGCTTCAACAAGGGGTAAGCGATCGCGCCCACTGTGACCGTCGTGGCAACCCCGCTCCCGGAAGGGCCCCCGAGGAGGAAGGAGGCGATGGTGACAGCCTGGCCAGCACCCGTGCGACGTCCCCGAACAAGGGCGAATGCCAAGTCCACAAAGAACTTCCCCGCCCCCGATTGCTCCAGGAACGAGCCGTAAATGGTGAACAAGATGATGAATGTCGAAGCGACGTCCAGTGGGACACCAAAGATCCCCTCTAGACCCACATAGAGGTGACCGATGATCCTGGCGAGGTCATACCCTCGATGTGTCCAGGGCTCGGGAAGGAGGTATCCGTAAATGGCATAGAGCAGGAAAGCAATGGAGAGGAGGACGAGCGTCCACCCCGTTGTCCTCCGCGTGGCCTCAAGCAAGGCGATGATCGTGAGGATCCCGAAGACGATGTCGAAGGTATTGGGGATCACCTGGCGGTAGACGAATTGCTCAAAATCCCAGAAGATCCATCCGAGACCTGCGACGGCCATGGCGATGAACAGGAGATCAACGGGATGAATCCTCCTGCGCGCACCCCTCCACCCAGGGTAGAGGAGGAAGGTCAGGACCAAGACGAGGAGGAGAAAGCGCGTGCGGTGGATCTGCTGGATGATGGGAAATCTCGCGGCCCACAAGGCATACAGGGAGGTGAACACCGCGAGCCCTGTGACGATCCACCCAACTGGTCCCTGAAGTTTGCGCGTCGCTCCCTCAAACTTTTCAATGAGCTCCTCAAGTTCTTCCTCGGATTTAGGAATTCGCTCCTCTTCTTTGAAAGGTTCACCCATCCAGACCGCCTCCGCTTGCTGGTTCTCACCACGATGTGTGCGGGAGCATCTCTCCAACAGACAGTGTCATGGTCGCTCCATCGTCTCGGCGAAATCTCCGCAATTCCACTCAGTACCCCCGTAAAATCACAAGACGATTAGGGGACTTCTGAGACCAGGTGGCGCAACAAGAGCCAAAGGAGAGAGCGTCTGCTGATCTGGATTCGGATAAGGTGTCCCTCGCGCCCGGCTCCTGCCAGGGGAATCTCCCTTCCCCGCCAAATGAGGGTCCTTCTCCCAAGTCCTGTCGCTCGCACTGAGATTTCCCCCACAGGCAAGGATAGGCTGCCGATGCGAAAGCGGCCATTCTCGTTCGTAACCTTCCCCTCAACCTGGTAATACTCCAGGGCTGCCTCCCGTTCTGCTTCCAGCTCTTCCAGAACCAAGAGGCTCCCTCGCGCACGCAAGACCTCCCATACATGCCCGCCGTAGAGGGAGTGGAGGTAGCGCAGAATAACGCTCTCCCCCTCCCTGATTGTGGCCACGAGGATCGCCCGCGATGTATCGGAATCCACCACTTCGAGGACGCGTTGCATTGGTAGGGAGAGGGCTCCTACCACAAACGCTCCAACTCCCAGGAGGGCGATGAGCGCCTGCCTCCTCACCCTCTCATTCCCAAAGGGACTCTCCCCCCATTTCCACGTTCGCAAGATGGATTCTTGGGGTCCCGGGCTCCACCTCGTAAACTGTTGTCAAAAGATTTCGCGGAGCTCGTTAGAATCCCGGGACGCCCTTCTCCCTGTAATAGCGGACCGCTCCGGGATGGAACGGGATCGGTGTCCTCCCCGTGATCCGCAGCAAGGAGATATTCTGGGCCTCCTTGTGGACAGCCACGAGATCCTGCTTCCGTTCAAAGATCAACTTCACAATCGCATAAGCCAGGTCTTCGGGGAAGTCCTTGTGGACCACGATGAGGTTCGCTACGCCCACCACCGGGACGTCCTCCGTCAGCCCAGGGTAGGCAATTTTCCGAATTGTGATCTTAAAGTAGAGGGGCCCGTACTCCTTGCGCAGGGCCTCCACGACAGTGTCCAGGGGGATCAGCCGCATGCGGATCCCTGGAGTCGAGGCCAGATCCAACACGGCAGGGGTGGGGATCCCGCCACTCCAGAAGAAGGCGTCAATCTTGCGATCCTTCAAGGCATCCGCCGAAGGGCCTACTCCAAGACGCTCCTTGCGGATGTCCCTGTCCGGGTCGATACCAGCTGCCCGGAGGATCCGCAACGCTGTGACCTCGGTGCCGCTGCCAGGCGAACCTACCGAAACTCGCTTCCCTTTCAAGTCCGCAATGGAATTGATCCCCGTCCCCTCAATGGTCACCAGGTGGTTGTAGTTGTCGTACACAGGCACGAGCACACGGATGGGGATCGGGTTCCCTTTGAAATCCGCCTGCCCTTTGTAGGCGTCATAGGCGGTGTCGTTCAGAGTAAGCGCCAGATCGGCCCGCTTCGCGCCGATCAACCGCATGTTGTCTACGGAAGCCGAGGTCACTTCCGCTGTCGCCTGGACTCCCGGGATATGCTGGGAGATCAGCCGCGCGAGGCCTCCTCCGAGAACGAAGTAGACGCCTCCCGTCCCCCCGGTGGCAATGGAGATCCGCCGGAGAGTGGGTGCTGAGGAGGCGGGGATCCCGGTAAGGGAGATGACAGTAAGGACGAGGGCGATTGCCAACACGAACCGGTGTATACGCATATTTCCCCTCCCCATGGTTAGAATCCACCCCTCATGCTGAAAGTTCTTAGGAGAAAAATTTCTCCCGGCCCTAGAGGCTCTCCTCCAGAGCAATCTCAATCCGCTTGTTCAAGCGGCCCTTGCTCTTGTAGTCTACGATGTGAATCCTGCCCACCTCCCGGGTATTGGCCACGTGGGTACCCCCGTCAGCCTGCAGGTCCAGCCCCACAATCTCCACCACCCGCACCTGTCGAATCCCCTCAGGCAGGAGGTTGATCCTGGTGCGGATGAGATCGGGGATGGCGAAGGCCTCCTCCCGGGGGAGGATGCGAACTACGACAGCTCTCGCTGCAGCCACCTCGGCGTTGATCTTCTCCTCGATCTCCCGCACAAGCTCAGCTCGCATGGTTTCGAATTCGAAGTCCATCCGACCGCGTAGCGGCTCCATGTTCCCCCCGGTGACGCGTGCGCCGTAGTCGCGCCAGATAACCCCGCAGAGGATGTGCATCGCCGTGTGGGTGCGCATGAGCGCGTAGCGCCGTTCCCAGTCGAGCCTGCCCGTCACCATGGTCCCAGGCGGAGGGGGGTCTCCAGCGACCTCATGCCAGATCTCCTCCCCCTCCTTGCGGGCGGTGAGGACTTCCCACGTCCTCTCGCCGGCAGAGAGGAAGCCCCGATCAGGAGGCTGGCCACCGCCCCCAGGATAGAAGGCGGTCCGGTCCAAAGCGACGGCATTGCCCCTCACGGCGATGACGCTGGCTTGGAACTCCTTCACGTACGCATCGGTTTGGAACAACCACTCGCCCATTTCCGCTGTCCAGTCTTCGGTATCGGGAAACTCCTCTCGCCTATCTTCTGACAGGATCTTGCATGGGACCCAGCAAAGAGCCTTCTGGCTTTGCTGAGGGATCTCCTCAGCAGACGGGGTACCTCCCCTCGGCCAGCTCCCTGGTCAGCTGCATGATATTGGCCAGTTCCCTATCTAAGATCTCCCGGGCCTGACGAATCACCCGGCTCTTGCGGACCCCCTTCTCCAGGATGAGCTGGCAGGCTGTGATCTTGGGCCGGTCAATGGGCTCCCCGATCTGGCTGCACATCCACACATACACCTCCCGGATCCCCGGGACCTCCGTATAGATCTTGTTGGCCGCCTGGTGGGTGAGGATCGTGTAGATCTTCCCCACGTGGGAGACCGGGTTCTTTCCCGCGGCGGCTTCCGTTCCCATAGGCCGGTTGAGGGCGATCACCCCGTTCACCCTGTTCCCCCGGCCAATCTGCCCGCTGTCCCCGCTCTCGGCAGAGGTCCCCAGCACCGAGAGATACATGCCCCCCAGCCCCCGCCCAGGCTGGTCGAGATGGTTCAGGTAGAAGTAAATGCGTTCGAAGGACGTGCGGGAGCGGACGTACTCTTCGATCGCCTCCTGCATCTCTTTCTTCCGTCGGAAGTAGGTCGCCTCACTGTCGATGAACCGGTCAACGAACGCCACGGCGATGGTCAGGTGAAGCTCCCGCCCCTTGCGGAACCCCATCACCTTGACGTCCTCGCCGGACTCAGGGAACCGGGCTTTGAATTCGGGGGAGTTGATGTACCGCTCGACCTCCAGGACGATGGTTTCTGTTTCCGTCAGGGGAGCATAGCCCACGGCGGCCGAGGTATCGTTCGCCACGATGACCTCCCGCCGGAAGATGTCCACAAGTTCTGGGGACCCTGGCTTGATCTCTACCTGGTAGGTCACATGCGCTTCCGGGTCCACGAACCGGAGGTTCTGGCGAATCCAGGATTTGGCGGTGTTGATGGCGATCTCCGCTACGGGGATCTCCACGTCGTCGGCGATGTAGGTCGCCCGGTCCCCGAAGATCAACCGCATCGGCTGTTTGACCACACCGCCGCCGAGGCGGATCTCGCTCTCCCCCGCGACCAGCAGGGCCTTGTCGATGTTATGGTGGAGGATGGTCCCCGCGCGCCTGAGGTACTCCTGGCTGAGGGCGATAGAGACCCTTTCCATGATGGCATCACAGATCGAATCCGGGTGCCCGACGCCCTTCCGTTCCACAAGCTCCACCTCGTGCTCCGATACCGGGAGGCCCGGCAGGGTCTCCACAACGATATTGCGCATTCCCGTCCCTCCTCGCGGCCAGATCGCTCCGGCGGAAATTCTCGTCATGGGGATTCGACGCTTCCTCCTCTTCTCCTCTTCACGAGCCCTTTGGAACCGAACAAGTCGGGACAGCAGGAGAGAGCCTCGCGCCCACTCCCTGAACATCCTGAATGAGATTTTGGCTTTGGCGGACCAGCCCGAGGGAGGCTTTGAGCAACCCCATTGTTTCAAGAAGGGGCCCCCGGCGAGAGTCAAAAGACTTTTGGCGGGATGCTTAGAAGCGTCGCCTGCGGGCAAAGGATCTCACGAGGACGAAGCCGGCTAAGAACCCACCGATGTGCGCCCACCAGGCGACAGAGGACATCGTCCCTACCCCAAAGCTCGCCAGGCCGCTGGCGAACTGGATAAGGAACCAGAAGGGAAGATAAACGATTGCTGGGATCTCCACAAGTTGGAAGAAGAAGCCAAGGGGGATGAAGGAGATGATGCGGGCGCGCGGGTAGAGGAAGAGGTACCCTCCAAGGACTCCAGCGATGGCCCCGCTGGCCCCGATAACGGGAACCGGTGAGGTAGGATTGGTGAGCACGTGTGCCATCCCTCCCACGATCCCGGTGAGCGCGAAGAACATCAAAAACCGGCCATGCCCCATGGCATCCTCCACATTGTCGCCGAAGACCCACAGGTAGAGCATGTTGCCCAAAAGATGAACCCACCCGCCGTGCAAGAACATGGAGGTAAAGAAGGTCAAGAAGGGAGGGAATCCCCCTGGATGCGAGATCAACCCTCGTACCACCGCAGGGGTAAGGCCATAGGTCCGCACAAATGCCTCAAGCTCCCGCACCGAAGGGAGGGACGCCATGTACAAGAAGACGAGGATATTGGTGGCAATGAGAAAATACGTGGCCACCGGCCGCGACCTGGAAGGGTTGATATCGCGCAGGGGGATCAACGGACCTTACTCCTCCCACCGGACCTCCTCGATCCCGTCCACGCCCCCGAGATCCATGAGGATCTGATCCCGGTTCGCCCGCTGGGGCAGACGGACAGCGAGGGTGATCCCCACCTTCTCGTTGGTTATATGGGTGAGCTGGACATCCTCGATGTTCACGTTGTAGGTGCCCAACAGGGTCCCGATACGCCCGAGCTGACCGGGACGATCACGGATCACCATGGTGAGGGTACTTAGCCCCCTTCGCGGCATCCGGACTTCCAAACGCTTCAGGAGCATAAGGACCATAACCACGAGCCCAGTCCCCAGGATCGCGGCAAAGTAGAACCCGATCCCCACAGCCATGCCAATAGCTGCCACCGTCCACAGGCTTGCGGCGGTTGTGAGCCCCTGGACTGTGCTTCCAGTTCGCCAGATCGTCCCGGCGCCCAGGAAGCCGATGCCTACCACCACGTTTGCAGCGACGCGGGAAGGGTCCACAGTGGGACCGAAGAAGCCCTGCGTCGAGAGCAGAGTAAACAGAGCTGCCCCCAGGCACACCAGGATATGCGTGCGGAACCCGGCAGGTTTCTCCACGGTCTGGCGCTCCATGCCAATGGCCCCGCCCAGGAGCACGGCCAATATTAACCGGATGGTAACCTCCCACCACGTCAACATGTCAAGCGCGAAACGTTCCCTCCCTCTTCACGTTCTTGAATATGACACTTTGCTTCGTGCCTTACGACAAACGGGCGAGCTTCTCCCCTTCCCGTGCCCGGACCAACGCCTCGACATGTTCCATCAGCGCATCCACGAGCTGGTCCTCAGGAAGGCTCGCGATGATCTCCCCGTTCCGGAAGATCAACCCTTTCCCCCTTCCGCAGGCGATCCCGAGATCTGCCATACGCGCCTCCCCGGGCCCGTTCACTGCACACCCCATCACCGCCACCTTGATCGGCGCTTGGATCTGTTTGAGCCGCTGCTCCACCTCGCTAGCGATGCGGAGGATATCCACCTCCGCCCGACCGCAAGAAGGACAGGCGATCAGTTGGACGCCACGCGTCCGCAACCCGAGGCTCTTAAGGATCTCATAGCCCACGCGCACCTCCTCCAGGGGATCCGCTGCCAGGGAGACGCGGATGGTATCTCCGATGCCCTTCGCGAGGATCGCACCGATCCCCACACTGGACTTGATGGAGCCAGCCCAGGCGGTCCCCGCCTCTGTGATCCCTACATGAAGGGGGTAATTGCAGCGCTCGCTGATCATCTGGTACGCCTCAATGGCCATGGGGACTTCGGAAGATTTGACGGAAATGACAATGTCATAGAAATCCAAGTCCTCCAGGATGCGGACCTGCTCTAGGGCGCTCTCCACGAGGGCCTCGGCGCAAGGAGCGCCGAACCTCCGCAGGATCGCCTTGGAAAGGGAGCCCACGTTTGCCCCCACGCGGATGGGAATCCCCCGCTCCTTGGCCGCCTGGGCGACTGCCCGCACCCGGTCCGGGCCCCCGATGTTCCCGGGATTGATGCGGAGCTTATCCACGCCTGCCTCGATCGCTCGGAGCGCCAGGCGATAGTCGAAGTGGATGTCCGCGACAATGGGAACGGGGCTCCTTGCCTTGATCTCCGGAAGTGCCCGGGCTGCCTCCTCGTCTGGGACCGCTACCCGGACGATCTCACAGCCCTCGGCCGCGAGCCCATAGATCTGGACTAGGGTGGCCTCCACATCGCGCGTATCCGTAGTGGTCATGGATTGGACCGAGATGGGAGCGCCGCCCCCGATCTCCACGTTTCCAACCTTCACTTTGCGCGTGAGTCTGCGTCTCTCCATACTTTTTCCGCTTTGCCCCTTCATTGTGCGGCGTGCCTACGGGTACTGTCAAGGGCGGTAGGTCCTCCTCGAATCCGGCAACCCTCTCCCAACAGGGGAGAGACGGTTCACCTTCTCTGCGAAGATCCTGAACGGATTCTGCGGGTGTCACAACCTCCCGATGTCGCGGACGGTGAGGGCAACGAGGAGAAGGAGGATCAGCATGAACCCCACGAGGTGGATAAACCCCTCCCGTTTGGGATCCACGGGCCGCCTGCGGATCGCCTCGACCGCCAGGAATGCTAAGCGACCCCCGTCGAGCGCGGGGAATGGGAAGAGGTTGAAGACGCCGATCATGATGCTCAGGAAGGCTGCGGTATACAGGAAGGTCTCGAACCCTGCCTGGGCCGCTTCTCCCAGGAAGCTCACCGCCGCCACAGGGCCGGCGAGCTGCTCCAGGACATGTCCTTCCCGGAAGAGGCTCCCAATGGCAGAAAGGAGTACCACAATGTATCGCCCCACGGAGAGAAGGCCCCACGATAGCCCACGAACAGGATCCAAGCGGGCGCGCAAGGGCTCAGGGGAGAACCCGATGAGTCCAATGCCTCTCCTCTCTTCGAAACGCGGCGTCACCTTGACCTGGAACTCCTTCTCCCCCCGCCGGATGGTGAGGACGAGGGGGACGCCGGGACTCCGGTGGATGGTCTCGACAACCTCCTCCCCGTTCCCGACACGCTTCCCGTTGATCGCGACAATGGCGTCTCCCGGGCGAAGACCAGCCTGCTCTGCAGGGAAACCCGGGACGAGTTGACCGATCCGGTTGCTCACACCCACAGGGATCCCCACGCTCACGGCGATCACGGTGAAGATCAACGCAGCAAGAAAGAGGTTCATCCCCGGGCCGGCAAGGATCACGAGGGCACGCTGCCAGAGGGGCTTCTTGCGGAAGCTCCCCTCCTCCTCTGCGGTATCGAGGTCCTCCCCGGCCATGCGCACATAGCCACCAAATGGGATGAGGTTGATGGCGTAGGTTGTCTCCCCACGGCGAAAGGAGACAAGGGAGGGGCCAAACCCGATGGCGAAGGTGTAGACAGTAATCCCTGCGCGCTTTGCTACGAGGAAATGGCCCAACTCGTGGACGATGATCATCAAACCAAACGCCAGGATCGCCCAAAGGATCGTTGACATAGGACACTCCTTCTTTCTTTATCCTCTCTCGGTAGGAGAGAGGGAAGCAAGGGAAAGGACCTGCTCCCGCGCCCACCGGTCCACGGCCATCACCATCTCCAGGTCCGGGTCGGCGACAGGAACGTGACGGTCCATGGCATATCGAATGCACCTGGGGATGTCCAGGAACCCGATGCGGCCAGCCAGGAAGAGTTCTACCGCCACCTCGTTGCTTGCGTTCAGAACGGTGGGCATTGTCCCCCCGGCCTCGAGGGCTTCGTAGGCATAGCTCAAGCACGGGAACCGAGCAGGGTCGGGCTCCTCGAAGGTGAGGGTGACCTTTCTCCAGTCCAATTCTTTGATCCCCGTGGCCATGCGCTTCGGGAAGGTTAGGGCATACTGGATAGGGATCCGCATATCTGAGGCCGCGATCTGCGCTTTGATCGAACCGTCCAGAAACTCCACCATGGAGTGGACGAGGCTCTGGGGATGGATCACCACCTGGATACGCTCTGCCTCAATCCCAAAGAGCCAATGCGCCTCGATCACCTCCAATCCTTTGTTCATGAGGGTCGCCGAATCCACCGTGACCTTCCTCCCCATGTTCCAGGTAGGGTGAAGCAATGCCTCCTCTGGCGTGACGCGGGCCAGGTCCTCGAGGGGCGTTCGCAGGAATGGACCCCCTGAAGCGGTAAGGATGAGTCTCTTCACCATCCCCGGGTCCTCTCCCACAAGGCACTGGAAGATGGCGCTGTGCTCACTATCCACAGGGAGGATGCGGCATCCTCTCCTCCTTGCCTCCGCCATCACCAGGTGGCCTGCGGCCACGAGGGTCTCTTTGTTGGCCAGGGCCACATCCTTCCCTTTCCGCAGGGCCTCCAGGGTTGGTCTTAGGCCAGAGATCCCCACTGTGGCCACGACTACGATATCAGCCTCATCGAGGCCTGCGAGGGTGAGGAGTCCCTCCTCCCCCGCGTATACTTCCACATCCAGCCCGTGGAGGAGTTGTCGCAGGGTCCCCTCCCTCCCCCGTTCTGCCACTGCGACTGCCAGAGGCCTGACCCTCCGTGCTTGCTCCGCCAGAAGTTCGACGTTGTTCCGGGTCGCGAGGCCTATCGCCCGTAGGTGGTCGGGGAGTTTCTCGATGACCTCCAGGGCTGCTCGCCCAATCGAACCAGTGGATCCTAATACCACGACCCTCCGCATCGGAAATACCTCAAAGGGAATTCGGATTTCACATTTGAGAACGACGGGATCCGCAATCCGAATCGTCAATTTGAAATCGGGATCGTTAGCGTGCCCCCAGAATCACGAGGATAATATACCCCACCGGAGCAGCAAAGAAAAGGGCATCGAATCTGTCGAGCACACCTCCGTGGCCAGGGAGGAGGCCCCCGCTGTCCTTCACCCCGGCGGACCGCTTGAGCGCCGACTCGACGAGATCCCCAAGCTGTCCAGCAACGCTACAGCTCCCTCCTAGAGCCATCGAGATGCTCACGGGGAGGCCCAGGAGCCGACCCAACAGGGCCGCTCCTCCCACTCCTCCCGCAAGCCCCGCGATCGCACCCTCCCAGCTTTTCCGGGGGCTGATATGCGGGGAGAGAGGGTGACGTCCTAGGGTGAGACCCACGAAATATGCCACCGCATCTGTGCTCCACACCGCAGCGAGGACGAGGAGGGTATAGAACCTCCCCTGGGGGAGGGAGCGGATCCAGAGGAGGAAGCTCAGGAGGAAACCTATGTACAGGACCCCGAGCAGCGTCATTGCGGCATCGGCCACCGCCTCTAATCGCCTCCCGTGGAGAAGATGGGCGAGGAGAATTGTCATTACGAGCGCGGCCATTCCTGGGAAGAGCCAGGACTCCATCCTCGCGTGGGCGAGGATGAGGAAGAGCGCCACTCCTGCGCCCTCCAGGACCGTGAGGGGGCGGAACCCCCACCCCCTCGCGAGACCATCGAACTCCCCGATCCCCGCCGCGGCCAAGAGGGCAAGCAAGAGGAGAAGCGGGGCGCCCCCCCACCACACCGCAGCGACAACGATGGGGAGGCCTACGGCGGCGGTCACGAACCGAAGCCATAACTTGGGGAAGCGCTGGAAGTTCGATTCCACGCGGTTTTCACCGCCATCA
This sequence comes from bacterium, assembly GCA_030550015.1. GTDB lineage: Bacteria > Sysuimicrobiota > Sysuimicrobiia > Sysuimicrobiales > Thermofontiviventaceae > Thermofontivivens > Thermofontivivens primus. The sequence goes on from JAUQQG010000079.1 coordinate 18,551, forward strand.
GGCCTCCGCAGGACGCCTCACCTCTCCTGCGCGTCGAGCCCCCCGAAGCGCCGCTGGCGCTTCTGGTACTCGTAGATCGCCTGGAAGAGGTGGTGCTTGCGGAAGTCAGGCCAGTACACGTCGCAGAAATAGAGCTCGGTGTAGGCGATCTGCCAGAGGAGGAAGTTGCTCAATCGGATCTCTCCTCCCGTCCGGATGAGCAGGTCCGGGTCCGGCAGTCCAGCAGTATAAAGGTAGTTGCGGAACAGATCCTCGTCGATGGCCTCCCAGGAGAGCCGATTCGCTTGGACTTCGCGGGCGATCCGCTTCGCAGCGAGCACAATATCCCTCCGCCCACCGTAGTTCAGGGCGAGGTTGAGGATCAGCTCTTTGTTCTCTTTCGTGAGATCCATGGCGCGCCTGAGCTCCTCCCGGATCTCCAAGGGCATGGCGTCAAGATCTCCGCTCACTTTGAACCCGATCTTGTTCCGGACGAGGGTGTCTACCTCTTCGCGAAGGGCCTCCCGGAGGAGCTCCATAAGCGCCTCGACCTCATCGGGGGGTCGTCGCCAGTTCTCTGTAGAGAAGGCGAACAGGGTCAGGATCTTGACCCCGCAATCGCGGCAGCCCTCCAGCGTCTGGCGAATCGCTTCTTTCCCTGCCCGGTGGCCAGCGATACGGGGCAACCCCCTCTCCCTCGCCCAGCGGCCGTTTCCATCCATGATGATGGCTACGTGGGTGGGGATCCGGGTGGGATCAAGTAAAAGGAGCAGTTCTTCCTCCGAAGCCTCTGTGACCTTTACTCGTTCATCCATTCTGGGGACTCTCCCCCGCAGGCGGGCTTCCCTTCGTCCTCCTCTCTACGTACTGCTCCCGGGTCACCACCAGCTCAACCCTCCGCGGTCCACTCTCCCTCTGTCGGACCACCCGGAGCCTGCCGGAGAGCTCCACCCGACGACGGGGAAGGATTTCCACGATGCGGTCGATCGCGATGCCCTCCTCCTCCAGGGCCACCTTTGCCTCCTCCAGGGGGTATCCGAGGACGTCACGCATCCCTGCTCTTTATACCTCCAAGATCTCCTCTTCCTTTCGAGAAAGGTGGCGGTCGATCTCCTGGATGTGCTGATCAGTGAGCTTCTGCAGCTCGTCGAGCGCCCGCCGCGCTTCATCCTCGGAGATCTCCCCTTCATCCTCCAAGTTCTCGATGATCTCCTTGGCCTCCCGGCGGATGTTCCGGATCGCCACCCTTCCGTCCTCTGCGTGTTTCCGGGCGACCCGTACCAGTTCCTTCCTCCGTTCTTCGGTCAGGGGTGGAATGGGGATGCGGATCACGGTCCCATCGGACGAGGGGACAAGGCCGAGGTCGCTTTTGAGGATGGCGCGCTCCACGTCTTTGACGATGCGCTTGTCCCAGGGTTGGACAACCAAAAGACGAGGTTCGGGGACGGAGATCGTGGCGAGCTGGGTGATGGGCGTGGGGACACCGTAGTACTCTACCGTGATCCGCTCCAGCAGTGCAGGAGTAGCCCGGCCCGTCCGGATCGCGGAGAACTCCCGCCGGGTGGCCTCGACGGCCTTTTGCATCCGCTCTTTAGCGTCTTTGAGCACCTCCTGGATCACCGCTAGTCCCCCCCACGAGCGTACCAACTTCCTCCCCCAGGATGACCTTAATAATGTTCCCAGGCTGGACAAGATCAAAGACATGGATGGGCATGTTATTGTCTTTGCACAGGGCGACGGCGGTAGCATCCATGACCTTGAGGCCTTTGTTCAGGACCTCCATGTAGTCCAGTTCCTTAAACATCACTGCGTCAGGGCTCAGGCGGGGATCCTTGTCGTAGACCCCGCTCACCCCGCGCTTTGCCATCAATAGGGCATCTGCCTCAATCTCAATCGCCCGCAGCGCTGCGGCGGTATCGGTTGTGAAGTACGGGCTCCCCGTCCCCCCGGCGAAGATCACCACCCTCCCCTTCTCCAAGTGGCGGATGGCTCGCCTGCGGATGTAGGGCTCCGCAATCTGGTGCATCTCAATGGCCGTCTGCACCCTGGTCACCAATCCTTCCTTTTCCATAAAGTCCTGCAGAGCGAGGGCGTTGATGACCGTGGCCAGAAGCCCCATATAGTCGGCGGTGACTCTGTCCACCCCGATGCGTTCAGAGACCTGTGCCCCGCGGATGATGTTCCCGCCGCCCACTACGATGGCAACCTGTACCCCGCGCTCGGTCACTTCCCGGACCTCCCGGGAGACAAGACGGAGGACTGCAGGGTCCAACCCCCATCCTCCCTCCCCTGCAAGTGCCTCCCCGCTCAGCTTGAGGAGGACCCGCCGGTATTTCACTGCGGCCATCCTCTCACCTTCCTCCTGGATCTGCTCGCGGTCCCCCTACGGTTCGCCGAGCTTGAACCGCACGAACCTCCGGACCACGATGTTCTCCCCAACTTTCGCGACGGCCTCTGCGATCACCTCCTGAACCTTCCTGCTCTCATCGCGGATAAAAGGTTGCTCGAGGAGGCAGTTCTCCTCCACCCAGCGCTCCCACATGGCTTCCGCCACCGCCTCATCCCCCCTGGCCTCCAGGCGAAAGATCCGGCGCTGTTCCTCTTCTACCTCAGGAGGGATTTCCTCCCGGGAGATGTACCGCGGCGCAGAAGCGGCGATGTGCATAGCGAGATCATGCGCCAGCCGCTTGAAGTCCTCGGTCCTGCTCACGAAGTCCGTTTCACAGTTCACCTCCACGAGAACCCCCAGCCGCCCCCCTTGATGGATGTACGCTTCGATCAAGCCTTCCCTGGTCTCTCGGTTCGCCTTCTTCTGAGCAGTTGCCAATCCCTTGGCGCGAAGAAGCTCCACCGCCTTCTGGAGGTCTCCACCAGATTCCGCCAGGGCATTACGGCAATCCAGGACTCCCGCTCCCGTTAAGGCGCGGAGCTCTTTGACGAGTGCTGCTGGAATATCCATCCCATGTGCCTCCTGAAGTTCATGTCTTTCGATACCGGTGGGGCACGGTGCGCCGTGCCCCACCGGCAAGCTTCAGATCTCTTCCTCAACGAACTCCTCCACGAGCTCTTCCCAGGGTTCCTCCTCTTCCTCGGGAATTCCCTCTTCTTCAGCCACGGGGATCTCCTCCAGGACCTTCTCCTCCACTTTCTCTTCCTCAACCTCCTCGGCCACGACCTCGAGCTTCTTCTGCTCCTCCAGGCCTTCCAGGACGGCGTTGGCAATATAACTCGTCACAAGCCTCACTGCGCGAATGGCATCGTCGTTCCCGGGGATGGGATAGTCCACCTCGTCGGGGTCGCAGTTGGTGTCCACCAGGGCCACGATGGGGATCCCCAGTTTCCTCGCCTCGGCAACGGCGATGTGTTCCTTCCGGGTATCCACGATGTAGACCACTGCTGGAAGCTTGGTCATCCCAACGATGCCGCTCAGAAACTTCTCCAGCTTCGCCATCTCCTCGAGGAGGCGGGTTTGCTCCTTTTTGGGAAGGACATCGAGGTGTCCTCTCAACTTCAAGTCCTGCAATTCCTTCAACCGCTCCACCCGCTGGCGGATCATGGGGAAATTGGTGAGCGTTCCGCCGAGCCACCGTTGGTTTACATAGTACATATGGCACCGGACCGCCTCCTCCCGGATGGCGTCCTGGGCCTGCTTCTTGGTACCTACGAACAGAACCGTTCCCCCGTTGGCCACCGTGTCCCGGACAAACCGGTAGGCCTCCTCCAAAAGGGGCACAGTCTTCTGGAGATCGATGATATGGATCCCATTCCGTTCCGTATAGATGTACCTCGCCATCTTGGGGTTCCACCGGCGAGTCTGGTGGCCGAAGTGGACCCCTGCCTCCAAGAGTTGCTTCATGGTCAGTGCTGCCAACTTCTAGCCTCCCTTCTCTGAGGTTCTTCCTCCGCACACATCATCCCCGGCCGGAACCTCCCCGTAGGGAGGCACCGCCGGCCAGGTCCATGGCGTGTGTAGTACGGGCACCCACGCTTCCTGTCCGGAGGGTACCTGCATCGCAACCCGTGAAAGTATAACACAAGGGGGAGAACTCCAACAAGGCCAGCAATCGCCTGGAAGCGCAGGTGACCCTCACAACCCCACAAAAACCCGTTAGGAGATTTTGCTGAGACTCCTGAGCTCCTCGGTGAGCTGCGGGTTCAGGATCTTGATGTAGGTCCCTTTCATCCCAAGGGAGCGTGCCTCGATGAGCTGTGCGCTCTCCAGCTTCCGCAGGGCGTTCACGATGACCGATCGGGTGATCCCTGCACGATCAGCCACACGGCTGGCCACCACAACCCCTTCCTGCCCAGGAAGCTCCGAGAGGACATGGGCTACGGCTTCCCGCTCAGAGAAGGAGAGGCTCCCGAGCGCGATCCTCACGGCATCCCTGGACCTCGCCGCATCACCGCGCCCCTCCCGTGCAAGAGCCACGATCACCGCTGCATACTCGGCGAGAAGGCAGTCCTTCTCCTCAAACTCGCCTCCCTGCCGGAGGAGAAGGAGCGTCCCCATACGTTCCTTGCCTACCTGGATGGGAGTGATCAGGGCATGCAGAGGCCACAACTTCTCCGGGACCAGGGAGCGGAGGAACTCGGCCCGGGTGGTCACCTCTACTCCCGAAACAGCCGAAAGGCCCTCCATAACCTCTGAGGGCAACATCCTCCCTTCCTTCCACATCTCACGCACGAGATCCCCCGAAGGGGATTGGGAGAGGATTTCGCCTGTAGGAGAGACGATGAGGACGGCGCTGGATGTCGCTTGGGCGAGTGTCTCTGCTATCGTCCGGAGGTTCACACCACCCCCTGGAGAGACGTCGAGGAGGCGGGGCCTCTCCCGTTTCTCCTGCACTCCTTGCATTTTCCTCACCCCTCCCAGATTTTATCACCCTCATCCCAGGACTGATGGCGGATGTTCCACTCCCCCGCGCCCATCAGAGAATATACCGGGTCAGATCCCTATCCTGGAGGATTCCTTCCAATCGGCTCCGCACGTACGCCGCATCGATCACCACCCTGTGGGGCTGAGTCCTGAAAGACGAAGCCGTGCGAGAGAGATCAGGGGCCTTGAACGAGATCTCTTCCATCACCTTCTCCATGACGGTGTGGAGCCGCCTTGCCCCGATATCCTCCCCCTGCTCGTTGATCGCTGCAGCAATCCTCGCGATCTCCCGGATGCCGTCTTCGGTGAAGATCACCTCTACCCCTTCTGTGGCCAAGAGGGCGGAATATTGCTTAGTCAAGGCATTCTCGGGCTCCACCAGGATGCGCACGAAATCCTCCTCGGTGAGGGGGTGAAGCTCTACCCGAATGGGGAGGCGCCCTTGTAACTCGGGGATGAGGTCCGAAGGCTTCGTGGAATGGAATGCCCCCGCGGCGATGAACAAGATGTGGTCGGTTCGCACCGGACCGTATTTGGTGATCACCGTCGACCCCTCGATGATGGGAAGAAGATCCCTCTGTACCCCTTCACGGGAGACGTCAGGCCCCGCCCCTTGTTCTCTGCCGGCGATCTTGTCGATCTCGTCAATGAAGACGATCCCCAGCTGCTCAGCTCGGCGGATCGCTTCCCGGATGACCTCGTCCATGTCAATGAGCTTTTGCGCTTCCTCGATAGTCAGGATGCGCAGGGCTTCACGGACAGTCACCCGGCGGCGCTTGCGCCGCTTCGGGAAAAGCCCTCCGAACATGTCCTGGAGGTTGATCCCCAGCTCCTCGACCCCCTGTCCGGTGATCACTTCGATGATAGGGGAGGTTTGCTCCTCCACCTCGATCTCCACCATCTCCTCGTCTAGCTCCCCAGCCTCCAGGCGCTCCCTGAGCTCTGCTCGCCGGCGCAGGATCTCGGACTCCTGGCGCAGGCTCTCGGCGGAAGGGGGGGAAGTCGTCCGCACCCCAAAGAGGGTCTCCAGCGGGTTGGCGAATCCCATGGAGGGACGTGGGGAAGGTACGAGAACCTCAAGGAGCCGCTCCTTGGCCAGCTCCTGTGCTTTCTCTTGTACTGAGGCCATGCGTTCCGCCTTGACCATCTGGACACTAGTCTCGGTCAGATCTCGGATCATCGCATCCACGTCCCGGCCAACATACCCTACTTCGGTGAACTTCGTGGCTTCTACCTTGACGAAGGGCGCGTTCACAAGCCGGGCAAGACGGCGGGCGATCTCGGTCTTCCCAACCCCTGTTGGGCCGATCATAAGGATGTTCTTGGGAAGGATCTCTTCACGGAGGTCTTCAGGCAGCAACATCCGGCGGTACCGGTTCCGCAGGGCAATCGCGACCGCCCGTTTCGCCTCCTGCTGGCCGATGATGTACTTGTCCAGCTCTTCCACAATGCGCTGCGGCGTAAGTTCTTCCATGCTAAACCCCATCATCGATCCCCTTCCTCAGATTCCCGGATGATCCTTCCAGCCTCCGGGTTTGTAGAGATCCCTCTCATACCAAGGCTAGAGGGATCACAGGACTTCTACCACGATCTGATCGTTGGTGAATACACAGATGGAACTAGCGATGCGCATCGCCTCCCGCACGATCTCCTCGGCGGAGAGATCTGTATGAGCGAGGAGCGCGCGGGCAGCCGCAAGGGCGTAGGGGCCTCCCGAGCCTACGGCCGCGATGCCGTCGTCGGGTTCCACCACCTCTCCGCTCCCAGAGATGATGAAGAGATGCTCGCGATCCGCCACCACGAGGAGGGCCTCCAAGCGGCGGAGGAGGCGGTCTGTG
>JAUQQG010000016.1 GCA_030550015.1 bacterium
CCTTTCCCTTCGTCCTGATTGTTGGCGGCCTCGCCGCCGCCGTGGCCGGGCTCGTCGTCGCCTTCCCTTCCTTTAAGACCCGCGGTGACTACCTCGCCATTGTCACCCTGGCGTTCAATATGATCGTCAAGAGCGTCCTGGAGAACATCGAAGCCGTGGGCGGGCCGCGGGGGTTCATGGGCATGGCCAAGCTCACAAGCCTCGCCTGGGTCTACATCTGGGTCCTGGTCACGATCTGGGCGATCCGGAACTTCGTCTTCTCCAACTTCGGGAGGGGCGTGGTCTCCATCCGGGAGGACGAGCTAGCTGCGGGGCTGGTGAGCGTGAATACCCGCCAAATCAAGATCCTGGCGTTCGTGCTCTCTTCCTTCTTCGCCGGCATCGCGGGGGGATTGTTCGCCCACGTGCTGCAGTTCATCAACCCGCGCAGCTTCACGATCCTGAAGTCCACCGACGTCCTGGTGATGGTGTACCTCGGGGGGATCGGGAGCATTGCGGGATCCATTCTGGGGGCGACCATATACACTGTCCTGCTGGAGGTTCTCCGACCGCTTCAGGTCTGGCGGTGGGTCATTGGACCGCTGCTATTGGTTCTTTTGATGATCCTGCGGCCGCGAGGGATCATGGGCCTGCGGGAGTTCCGGGGGTTCATCCCGGCGGAGGAGAGGGCATGGAGCGAGGCGCAGCCCGCAATGGTCCGAGGAACGGTAGAGGAGGCGCGGGGGTGATAGTGTGCCGATCCTGACGATCCGGCGCCTCACCCACTACTTCGGGGGGCTGAAGGCCGTCTCTGACTTCAACTTGGACCTGGAGGAAGGGGAGCTCATCGGGATCATTGGCCCCAACGGAGCGGGCAAGACCACGGTGTTCAACCTGATCACTGGCGTCTATGTCCCCACAAGCGGCCAGATCCTGTTCAACGGGCACGATCTCGTGGGGATGCCCTCCTATCACATCGTCTCCCTGGGAATCGCCAGGACGTTCCAAACGATCCGCCTGTTCAAGGACCTCTCCGTCCTGGACAACGTCCGGATCGCCTTCTTCTCCCAGGTCCGGTACAGTCCCCTTGCGGCGATCCTGCGGACGCCGCGCTGCGTCGCCGAGGAGCGGGCAATCTATGAACGCTCCATAGAGCTTCTGCGCATCTTCCAGCTCGACCGCTATGCCGACCAGCTGGCAAAGAACCTGCCTTACGGTGAGCAGCGCAAGCTTGAGATGGCCCGCGCTCTGGCCACGCGTCCGCGGCTCCTCCTGCTGGATGAGCCTGCTGCGGGGATGAACCCGGGTGAGGCACAGAGGTTGATGGAGCTTATCCAATGGATCCGCCGGCAGTTCAACCTAACCATCATGCTCATTGAGCACCAGATGCGCGTGGTGATGGGGATCTGCGAGCGCATCATCGCCATGGACTTCGGGGCGATCATCGCCGAAGGCCCCCCGGAGGCTATCCAGAACCACCCGCGCGTGCTCGAGGCCTACCTTGGGAAGGAGGCGGCCTCCTGATGGCTCCGGGAAAGCCGCTCCTGCAGGTGCAAGAGCTTGAGGTGGCTTACGGGAACATCCGGGCCCTCAAGGGGATCTCCTTTGAGGTGGAGGAGGGGGAGATCGTCACGCTCATCGGGGCCAACGGGGCCGGGAAATCCACGACCCTGCGGGCCATTTCAGGACTTGTGCCCATTACCAGGGGCACCATCGTGTTCGAGGGCAAAAATTTGCGGACCTATGCGCCTCACCAGATCGTCGGGCTTGGCCTCTCCCACGTGCCAGAGGGGAGGGCGATCTTCGGCAACCTGACGGTGCTGGAGAACCTGCTGCTGGCGACCTGGGGTCGGAAGGATAAGGAAGGGATCGCCAGGGACCTTGAGCGGGTGTTCGCGCTCTTTCCCCAGCTGGCCCAGAGGAAGGGGCAGCTGGGGAGCACCCTGAGCGGGGGAGAACAGCAGATGCTCGCCGTGGGCAGGGCCCTCATGTCCAGGGGCAGGGTCATGCTCCTGGATGAGCCGTCGATGGGCCTTTCCCCGATCCTTGTCCGGGAGATCTTCAAAGTCCTCCAGGAGATCAACCGGGCTGGGACGACCATCCTGCTTGTGGAACAGAACGCCCACATGGCCCTCCAAATCGCCCACAGGGGCTATGTCCTTGAGACAGGCACCATCACCATCTCCGGCACCGCTCAGGAGCTCATGGGAAACCCCGAAGTACGAAAGGCCTATCTCGGTGGTTAGCTATCTTTCTTTGAAGTTCCAAATCCCTCCTCCTTTCGAAGGAACCCCCTCCTTCGATCGCGCACCAAAATCCTTCCTTCGTTCAGTAGGATCTCCAGATCAGTTCTGCTAACCCCTTAAGTACGTGAAACCAGGATCCTTCGCTTCGTTCAAGCTTACGAATTAAGGAAAGCACGTCGTTATGCTGGACGAAGTGAAGCATCTGAATCCAGATGGAATCCGTCAAGGAGATCATCGTTACCACGCAAGCGGCCGGGGGAAATTCTTTCGTGGGAATTCTCGGCCAGAGAGTCCGGTATCCGGTATGCGGCCGCGTGGTGGCGCGTGGTGGGAATTTGGCTGGTGCGCATTCCAGAAGGCTCGCACTTGATGTGTTACGTCCTGCAGGAGTATCTGCCGGTTGGACGTCGAAAACCGAGCACAAAGTAGTCACAGCGCCATGCACTTCCTCCCTCCTTCGATGAGGAAGAGGGAAGGGTAGAGGGTACCAAGTACCGCGGCAAAAGTCTTTTGACTTTTGCCGGAGTTCCTTTTGAAATAACGGGGCCCCCGCAAAATCTCCACAAGAGATTTTGTGGGGGTTGCACAGAAGGTGCCCGGAGTGGCTAGGAGCTTCAAAGCTCCGCCGCCATGAACGTTACAACCGAAAAGAAAAGGCTGTTTTCAGGAGGGCAAAAAGA
>JAUQQG010000070.1 GCA_030550015.1 bacterium
GGAAACCGGCGTGAAGACCTCCGTCCCTACCCGCGCGACGAGCTGTGGCGGGTGATGGAACAGCTTTCCTTGTAGAAAAGGGGGACAGGCTGCATTTTCGCGATTCGGGAAAAGGATCCTGTTCCCTTTTGTGCTTGATTGTATCTAAGAATCCGTATATATTAATCTTGGAGTTCGTGCAATTCATTGCAGTCGGGGAGTTTTCATGCTTAAGGCCAGTAGACGCAAGCAAGAGGAGTCCCATGGCGAAGCCCCCTCCAGAGATAATGGGGAAACTTTCATCCAAGACTTTGTACGCTCCTATGGGGACGCCCTTTACCGCACGGCCTGCTACCTCACCAGGAATCCCCAGGACGCCCAGGACCTCGTTCAGGAGACCTTTCTCCGTGCATGGCGGTACCGCCACGCATTCCACTCCGGGTCAAACGCACGGGCCTGGTTGTTCAAAATCCTGTACAACCTCCACATCGACCGCAAGCGGAAGGAGCACCGTGAGCCTGCGATAGAGTTGAACGATACGACACGTCTCGAAGAGTTCTACCTCTATAGGCAGATCGTGCCTTCGGATATGTTTCTGCCCGCCAGGGATCCGGAGAGCTTAATCCTGGAAGCATTGCTCGATACAGAGATCCAACAAGCCTTGGAAAAGCTTCCCGAACACTACCGGACCCCATTCCTGTTGTCCGCTCTGGAGGGGTTAAGTTACCAGGAGGTTTCCGAAGTCCTAGAGATCCCGGTTGGAACGGTGATGAGCCGTCTCTACCGTGCCCGCTCCATTCTCCAGCGGCAGCTCTGGGACTATTTCGTCGAGCGATACCCACAGTACAGACTCACGGCGGAGATTCCTGCGCTTCCGGCCGATTGTGCGGATTCCTGCCGGGCGATGTCAGCATACCTCGACCGGGAGCTCGATCCAAAGACGATGGAAATCGTACAAAGCCACCTGGATGTCTGTCGCAGGTGTTGCGACCAGCTCGAGTTCGAACGCCGGCTCAGCGCCTTCATCCGGGAGCGCCTCCGTCGCCAGCGCTTGCCCCGGGCTTTCAAGCATCGCCTCAAGCAACTCGTCTCCCTCCTCTGAATGATCCAAAGCATCCAAGAACCGGAGCGATCATGTCGCGCAGCAACTTAGCCGGGCCACATCCTTGGTGAAGGTCAGGGCGGCCAGCTTGAGCCCCTCGGCCATCGTCAGGTAGGGGTGGAAGGTGTCGATGAGATCCTGTATCGTCAGGCTAAAGCGGATGGCGAGGATGGCCTCCTGGATGATCTCGCCACCATTCGGGGCGAGGACGTGGGCGCCCAGTAGGCGATTCGTCCCTTCCTCTGCCACAAGCTTGATCAGGCCCTTGGTGTTGCGCACAGCAATCGCTCGGGGGATGTCCTTCAACGGGAGGACGGCGGTCCTCAGCGGGATCCCCCGTTCACGCGCCTGGGCCTCTGTATAGCCCACGCTTGCCACCTGCGGGTCGGTGAAGGTTACCCGCGGGAGAGCGGTGAGGTCGTAGACTCTTCCTGCCCCAGTGAGGGCATTCTCCGCTGCCACCCCGCCTCCGTAAGCGGCCACGTAGACGAACTGGGGGTCGCCGATCACATCTCCGGCCGCGAAGATATCCGGGTTGGTCGTCTGCAGATATTCGTTGACGATGACCTCGCCGCGCTGTCCCACCTGCACTCCGGCTTTTTCCAACCCTAGGCCCCGCGTGTTCGGGCGCCTACCAGTCGCTACGAGGATCTCGGAGCCTTCGAAGGTACAAGGGCGTCCTTCCGCCTCCCCACAGACGGCCTTGCCGGAGGAGGTCTTCTGAACGTGTGTGATCCGGATCCCGGCGTGGACCTGAATGCCTTCCTCTTCGAGATAGCTGGTCAGCGCTTCGCTGATCTCCGCTTCTTCTCCCGCAGCAATCGTGGGCGCCGCCTCCACGATGGTAGTGCGGACACCAAACCGATGGAAGAGCTGTGCCAGCTCCAGCCCAATGGGCCCTCCTCCGATGACGACCAAGGACTCGGGAAGGGCTGGAAGGTTCAGGGCTGCGGTGCTGTCCAGATAGCCTACCTCTTCTAATCCAGGAATCGGGGGAGCCCAGGGCGATGCACCGGTGGCGATAACGATTTTGCTTGGAAGATAGCTACGGCCGTCGATCTCCACTCTGCGCCCACCCGCCAGGCGGGCCTGGCCTTCGATCAGCGTGATGTTTGGATAGATGGCCATCACGTCCACGTACTTCCCTTTCCGGAGTCGTGCGACCAGTTCGTCCTTCTGTGCGACGACACGTTGCCAATCCTGGGGAGGCGGGCAGGCAGGGAGCCCCTCGAACATGTTGTAGGCGGAGTGGTAGCAAAGCTCGGCCGCTGCGATCAAAGTTTTTGTTGGGACACAGCCGACGTTCACGCATGTGCCGCCGATGGTTCCGGCTTCCACAATGGCCACCCGCGCACCTAATTCCGCCCCCCTGATGGCTGCAGCGAACCCCGCTGAGCCGCCGCCGATTACCATCAAGTCATAGTCTGTACTTTCCTCCCCTGCGAAGTGTCGTTCACCTTTGACAGGTCGGCGCTCGACTACCGCGGCATGATACCCTGCTTCTGTAATCGCGAGAACCAAAGCATCGTCCTCCACAGAGGTGTCTGCCAGGACCGTGGCTTTCCCTCCCTGCCATGATGGCACCCGGCTCTCGAAAACGCCCGGAACTGCGTTGAGCGCTTTGGTGACGTGGCGCGCGCATCCATCGCACGTCATCCCCTCCACCCGCAATGTTACCTGCACACGATCTGCCACGGATCCCCCTCCCTTACTGGTCTCTATCGGACATCCTTCCTATACGTCCTTTCATATAGAATTATTCCCATAGAATTATTCCCATCTACTTCGAATCCTCTACCG
>JAUQQG010000077.1 GCA_030550015.1 bacterium
TGTAAAGATCGTTTCCACCCATGCCGGGATCACCGTCGGGGAGGATGGAATCTCCGCCCAGGCCATTGAAGACATCGCTATGATGCGAGCCCTTCCCAACATGGGCGTCGTCGTCCCCGCCGACGCCGCGGAAACAAGGCAGGTCATCCGGGCCATTGTCGATGTGCCGGGACCGGTCTACGTTCGTCTCGGGAGAGCCGCCGTCCCTGTGCTTTTTGAGGAGGACTACCTCTTCCAGTACGGCAAGGCGGCCAAAGTCCGGGAGGGCTCCGATGCCACCATCATCGCCTGCGGCGTCATGGTGGCGGAGGCCCTAGAGGCCGCGGAGGAGCTGGCAAGTGAGGGGATCGAGGTACGCGTCTTGAACATGGCCACAATCAAGCCTCTGGATGTGGCGGCGGTGGTCGCGGCTGCCATCGAAACAGGGGCGATCGTCACTGCTGAGGAGCACAACATCCTCGGAGGTCTTGGAAGCGCAGTGGCCGAGACGTTGGGTGAACATACCCCTGTCCCGATGAAGAGAGTCGGCATCGCCGATGTCAACGCCGAATCCGGGTCACCCAGGGACCTGATGGAGAAATACGGGTTGACTGCCCGTCACATCCGCGGGGCGGTCAAGGAAGTTCTGAAGCGAAAGAGGTAGCACGTCCAAGGGCTTAGGGATCTATGGCCCCCGGTAAAAGCCAAAAGACTTTTGCCGGGATACGTAGCCGGGTGTTTACTCCTCGACGACACGGGTTACCACTGCTCCCCGCTCCTCGAAGCTATCCAACGCCTGCTGCAGGGCGATCCAGGCGAGGGTGGCACACTTGATGCGTACTGGGAACTTGCGCACGCCTTGGAGCGCCACGAGATCACCGAGGTCAATCTCGGGTTCCTTCCCGTGCATCATCCCCTTAAAGGCATCGATGAGGGCCCGAACCTGCGAGAGGTCCTTCCCCTTGATGATCTCCGTCATCATCGATGTCGAGGCTTGACTGATGGAGCACCCCCGCCCCTCAAATCGCACATCTACGATACGTCCCCCCTCCACCAGGAGGTAGAGGCTGATCTCGTCGCCGCAGAGAGGATTCGCACCCTCCACCGTGATGGTGGAGTTGTTGAGCTTTCCCTTGTTGCGGGGGTGCGCGTAGTGGTCGAGGATGGTTTCCTTGTAGAGCTCATCGAGGGACACGGCTGAATAGCTCCCTCACCCGCTGGAGTCCGGCGACCAGCTGATCGATATCCTCTTCGGTATTGTAGAGGTAGAAGCTCGCCCGGGCCGTGGCCGCCACCCCCAACCGCCGGTGGAGAGGCTGGGTACAGTGATGACCGGCGCGGATACAGATCCCTTCCTGATCGAGGACCTGGGCGACGTCATGGGGATGCACATCCGCGACGTTGAAGGCGAGAGCACTTCCCCTTCGCTCCACATCCCGCGGCCCGTACACCTTCACCTCCGCCATCTCCTGGAGGCGATTCAACGCGTACTGGACCAGTTCCTTCTCGTGGGTTCGGATGGCCTCCATTCCCACTTCACAAAGGTAGTCAATGGCAACTCCCCAGGCAATCGCGTCGGCGATGTTGGGCGTGCCTGCTTCAAACTTCCATGGAGGGTCCTTGTAGGTCGAAGTGTGGAGCTGGACCAGCTGGATCATCTCCCCCCCACCGTGGAACGGAGGCATAGCTTCTAGGAGCTCGTACCTCCCGTAGAGGGCGCCGATCCCTGTGGGCCCACACATCTTGTGTCCTGAGAACGCAAGGAAGTCGCACCCTAGCTTCTGCACGTCCACGGGCATGTGGGGGACGCTCTGGGCGCCATCGACAACGACGATCGCGCCAACATCATGCGCCCTCTTGACGATTTCGTCCACAGGGTTGATCGTTCCAAGAACGTTGGACTGGTGGGAAACCGCCACGACTTTGGTTCGCTCTGTGAGCACGCGCTCAAGGTCATCGAGGACGAGGTACCCTTCCTCATCAAAAGAAAGGAACCGAAGGGATGCCCCTTTCAGGGAAGCGACAATCTGCCAGGGGACGAGGTTGCTGTGATGCTCCATCTCCGTGAGGAGGATCTCATCCCCCTCCCGGAGGTAATGCAGCCCCCAGGCGTAGGCGACCAAGTTGATCGCTTCGGTCGTGCTCCGTGTGAAAATGACTTCTTCGGGACGGCGCGCATGGATAAATGTGGCGACCTTCCTCCGTGCTTCCTCGTACTTCGCAGTAGCTTCCTCCGCAAGGGTGTAGATCCCACGATGAACGTTGGCGTTGTACTCTTCGTAGTAGCGCACAAGAGCTTCGATGACCTGGCGGGGCTTCTGGGAGGTTGCTGCGCTATCTAAGTAGACGAGGGGCTTCCCATGTACCCGCCGGCGAAAGATGGGAAAGTCCTCGCGCACCGTTCGTGGAATAGCCATCCGCACTCACCCCGATCTCCTGACAATCGCCTCTCTGCCGTGAATCTGCCTCAAGGGCGATGCGGCTTCGCCCCGCTAAGCTGGGGTGCGGGCGCTACGTAAACCGCTCCTCCTTCTACCTTGACAGGGTAGATCGCCACGGAGCGGACCGCCGGGAGGGAGAGTACCCTCCCCGTGGGCACATGGAACCGAGCCCCATGCCGGGGACAGGCAACGATCTCACCGTAGACCGTGCCCTCAGAGAGGGAGGCTTGCTCGTGTGTGCAGGTGTCGTCGATGGCGTAGACCTGGCCCCCAATGTTGAAGAGGGCGATGGTATGCCCACTTACCTCTACTCGCTTGGCCGTCCCTGGGGGAATCTCCGCAATCTCGGCTACTTTGATGAACTCTCCCATCTCTTACGTGCCCCTGCCCTGCATCTTCTTCGTGATCTCCTCCCGCAGTCCTTCTCGGAGTCCCTCCAGGGGGAGGCGATCCAAAACCTCGCTGAAGAAGCCATCCACAATCATGTGGACCGCCTGGATCCTTGTCAGCCCCCGGCTCATCAGGTAGAAGATGTATTCCTCATCGATGCGGCTGACCGACGCCCCATGCGTACAGCGGAGATCGTTGGCCATGATCTCCAGCTTCGGCATGCTGTCGGCTCTCGCCCCATCGGAGAGGATAAGGTTCCGGTTGGACTGGAAGGCGTTGGTTTTCTGGGCTCCGTAATGGGCGCGGATCAACCCCGCGAACACGGAGTAGGCTCGGTCGGCGAGCGCCCCTTTGTACAGGAGGTCGCTAGTAGTGTGAGGGGACTGGTGCTCTTGGAGGGTATGGAAGTCAAAGTGCTGGCGGCCGGTTCCAAAGAAGACCCCCAGCATCTCCGAGGTTGCTCCCTGTCCCTGCAGGATCGACTCTACGTTGACCTTCACCACATTCCCGCCGAAGGAGGCCACGAGCGTGTGGAGGGTAGCATCCCTCCCCAGGATACCCCTGATGGTGCTTACCTCCCAAGTGTTCAGCGCCCAGTTCCCCAAGGAGATGTAGCGCACATGCGCCCCATCCCCAAGGATCAACTCGACGGCTCCGGCGGAAAACGCCTGGGCCTCCCCACCGGAGGAGCGATGATCTTCGATGAGAGTGACCTTGCTTTGGGACTCTGCAACCACCAGGGTGTGAGGGAAGATCGCTACCCCTTCTCCTTCGATCCACACCGAGGAGATCAGCGGAAGCGCGATCTCCACGCCCCTGGGCACGTAGAGGAAGGTCCCCCCTGCCAGAAATGCGGCGTGGAGGGCCCTGAACTTGTCCTCGTCAGGACGGATGCAACGCACCATCAGGTACTCCTGGAGAAGGTCGGGAACTTCACGGATTGCTGAGCGGAGGTCCATGAACAGGACTCCTTGCGCCTTCAGGGCCTCGCTCTGATCCTGGAGGAGGACGCCAGAGCTCCCCTGGACGAGGAGCCCTGCCCACTCCTCCTTCCGGTCCCCCTCAGGGGCTCCCGTAAGGGACTTAAGGAAGGCGATAAGTCGCCTAAGCTCATCCTCGAGGATCATGCCCTGCCCGTAGGGAGTAAGGGAGTCCAAAGCGAGACCGCTCAGATCTGTCCTCCGCCACTCCTCCAGGTGAGGACCCGGCATCGGGAGCTGCTGATATAGGTCGAAAGCCTCAAGCCGACGCTTTTGTAACCACTCTGGCTCCCTCAACTGTTTGGAGAGAGCCAAAAGGGTCTCTCGAGTAAGTTGTGCGGCAACCAGCTGCGTTCTCGAATCGCCTACCACGGAGGTACCTCCTCAAGAAATCGATGCGCTCGTCCAGCAGAACCTTTCCTCACAACGGCACGGCGCCTCTTCAGCGCGATGGGTCATCCAACGGACCCTTCCATCTCCAACTCGATGAGGCGGTTCAGCTCCACCGCGTACTCCAGGGGAAGCTCCTTGGCCACTGGCTCGATGAACCCGCGGACAATCATGTTCATGGCCTCGTTCTCTTTGATCCCACGGGCCATGAGGTAGAAGAGCTGCTCATCGGAGACCTTGCTCACCGTCGCCTCATGGGTCACGGCCACTTCGTCCTCCTCGATCTCCATGTACGGGTAGGTATCCGAGCGGGAGTGCTCGTCGAGGATGAGCGCATCACAGCGCACGGCGCACTTGCTCCCCTTTGCCCCAGGGTAAACCTTCACCAGCCCTCGGTAACCCGCACGCCCGCCATCCTTGGCGATAGACTTGCTCACAATCACAGATTGGGTGTAAGGAGCGGCGTGCACGACCTTTCCTCCGGGATCCTGGTGCTGGCCCTTCCCGGCGAACGCGATGGAGAGGATCTCGGCTTTGGCCCCGGGTTCGAGCATGAAGACACTCGGATACTTCATTGTCACCTTGGAGCCCAGATTCCCGTCAATCCATTCCATGGTGGCGTCGCGATAGGCGACAGCACGCTTAGTAACAAGGTTATACACGTTCTTGGACCAGTTCTGGATGGTGGTGTAGCGGCAGCGGGCCCCCTCCTTCACAATGATCTCCACCACCGCGCTGTGCAGGGAAGCGGTGGTGTAGATGGGCGCTGTACACCCTTCTACGTAATGCACAGAGCTCCCTGGTTCGCAGATGATGAGCGTCCGCTCGAACTGCCCCATGTTCTCAGCGTTGATACGGAAATAGGCCTGGAGTGGGATATCCACGTGGACCCCTTCTGGGACGTAGATGAAGCTTCCGCCGGACCACACCGCGGAGTTCAGAGCGGCGAACTTGTTGTCCTCAGGAGGAACCACAGTTCCGAAGTATTCCCGCACGAGGTCTGGGTACTCGCGGACGGCGGTGTCTGTGTCCACGAAGATGACGCCTTTCTTCTCCCACTCCTCCTTGAGGTTGTGATACACCACTTCGGACTCGTACTGAGCGCCCACTCCTGCGAGGAACTTGCGCTCTGCCTCAGGGATCCCCAGGCGATCAAAGGTCTGCTTGATGTAGTCGGGAACTTCCTCCCAACTCCGCCCCTGGCGTTCCGTAGGTTTTACATAGTAATAGATGTCATTGAAGTCGAGCTCGCTGAGATCCGCCCCCCAATTCGGCATGGGCTTCTTCAGGAAGACCTCTAGGCTATGGAGGCGGAACGCCCGCATCCAATCGGGCTCCTCCTTCATGTAGGAGATCATCTCCACAACCTCACGGTCCAACCCCTTGCGGGATTTGAACACGTATCGCTCCGGATCCCTGAACCCCCACTTGTACTGGTCCAGCTCGATGCCTAGCGGGTTCGTCGCCATGTTGTTCCCCTCCTTAGTGTTGCACCCAGAACACTTTCCCCGCGCGCCGCACAGCTCCCGTCTCCTGGATCTCAGCGGTTACCACTGCGTACTGCTCTCGGATCCAGTCGTACCCTCGTGCATCGAGCTCCTCGGCGAGGTCAGGCCCACCGGAGACGACAAGGCGTCCGTCGAACATGACGTGCACGGTGTGCGGCCGGATATACTTCAGGATACGCGAGTAGTGGGTAATGAGCAGGATCCCCAGGTTCCCCTGCGACCGCTCGTACAGCGCCTGGATCCCTTCAGCCACCACTTTGACCCCGTCGATATCGAGACCCGAGTCTGTCTCGTCCAGGATCGCCACCTCGGGCTCCAGCATGGCGAGCTGGAGGATCTCCGCCCGCTTCTTTTCCCCGCCACTGAACCCATCGTTTACGTAGCGCGTCAGGATGGAGGGGTCGAGCTGGAGGAGCCCGAGCTTCTCCCGGACGAGCTTTTGGAACTCGGAGATGGGCATCAGCTCCTTCTCATACCCGCGGCGAGCGCTGACCGCTGTCCGGAGGAAGCTGGCAAAGGAAACTCCTGGGATGGAGACAGGATACTGGAAGGCGATGAACAGCCCCTTCCTGGCGCGCTCGTCGGGAGACATCGAGAGAAGGTCCTCTCCTTTGAACAGCACTTCCCCCTTGATCACCTGGTAGAAGGGGTTCCCCATAAGGACGTTGGCCAGGGTAGATTTCCCGGAGCCATTCGGCCCCATGAGGGCATGGATCTCCCCTTTCTTGAGCTCCAGGTTGACGCCCTTGAGGATGACCTTCTCCTCGACGGCAACGTGTAGGTCGCGGACAATGAGATCAGCAGTCATAGCGCCCTCCGCAAAATTCTGTAGTGAATTGCTCAAGAAATCTCAAGTTGATTGTAAAGTCATTCCTAGGAAAAGTCAAGGCAAGGGGAACTTCCTAGGGAGGAGGTCATTCGCGGACGGGAGTGAACCCCCGGATGGCACCAAGGAGCTGCTCTCGCTCTTCCGGTGGGAGGAAGGCTGCCTGCGCAGCCGTCTCCAAGAGGGAAAGGATCTCCTCGCGGGTTAACCCAAAGGCCTTGCGGGCAAACTGGAGCTCGCGTGTGAGATCGATCCCAAGCAGGAGCGGATCGTCGCTATTGATGGTGATGGGAACTCCGGCTTCTAGGAAGCGCCGCAGGGGGTACGCTTCCTGGCTCACCAGCCCAAGACGCAGGTTGCTGGTGGGACAAAGTTCCAAGGTGATGCGCTGCTCTCGAAGGACCTCCACAAGGGAAGGGTCCTCTGCCGCGCGAAGGCCGTGGCCGATGCGGGTTGCTCCCAGGTGGTAGATCGCTGTCCAGATGCTCGCCGGCCCTGCAAATTCGCCGGCGTGCACAGTTACGCCGAGCCCCCCCTCTCTCGCGATGCTGGAGGCTCTGGAAAAGAGGGCAGGTGGGTAATTCGCCTCATCTCCAGCAAGGTCGAACCCGACAACCCCGTACTCCTGCAGTGATACAGCTTCCTCTGCAAGCCTCGTCGCTTCCTCCGGCCCGCGTTCGCGGACGGCCGTAAGGATAATCCCACATCGGACACCCAACATCTCTTTGGCTTCACGGCAGGCGGCATAGATGGACTCTACGACACCACGCACCCCCAGCAGGCTGAACGCCCGACGCCCTCCCACACGGAGCTCCAGGTAACGGACGTTCTGCCTGTGCGCTTCTTCAAGAAGCTCCCAAGCAACCTGTTGAAGGTTTTCGGGAGTGTACAGGGAATCTGGGATAACCCCTGCACGGCCCAAGTAGCGAACCCTCCGGAGGCGGTCATACCCCGTGAACTTCATGGGGTCGGCGACGAGGTGAGGAGCAACGACAGGTGGGTCTCCTCTCGCGTTCTGCCTTTCCAAAAGCCGGCGGAGGCGTAACGAGGTCTCCAGATGTACATGCAACTCGACCTTCGGGATCCGCGAGATGAACGCATGATCGGGGTGAGGTTCGCTGGACATCCCTGCCCCCTTTCTCACGGTTTTTTGCTGTCATTATATCACAACGCAAGGGAGGGAGGATCTACCCGGAAGCGGGCCGGACATACCGATCTCCATCGCAATAGAACCCAACCTCCCTCAAGGCCTCAGCAATGGGGCTTTCGGTACAGGACTTCCCGCCCACGTCTCGATCTCGATGCGGGAAGGGCCGCGAGGCCTGTGGAGCAAGCTCGTCAGGCCCTCCGCGACCCGGAGAAGGGTCCTGCGGTCAAGCCCCGCAAGAGGTAAAATCTTCCTCCCCAAAGCTTCTACGGCAAGCACAGGCCTGCCACCGACGAGGATCAGGTAGTTCGACGCGAGACGGGGAAGACGGTGAAAACCCCCTGGCAGAGGGAACCCCCAGACCCCATAAGGATTCGCTGGATCGCATGCATGCATCAGGAAAATCTCGTCCTCCTCTTGCCGAGACTCCCGAAGCATTTCCACGGCTTCAGGAAGCGCGTACTGAACCCCGGAGAGACCCTGCACGAAGTAACCGCGGCGCACCTCGCCGCGGAGTTCCATACGGTGGAGCGCCCGGCGGATCTCCTGCCAAGCGACCAAGCCTTCCTCCCGACGATGCCACTCCCGAACAACAACCCCGTATCTGTTGAGGAGCTGGCGGGCATGAAGGGAAGCAAGTTCGTCCGGAGGCCGCACAGGACCGAGCAGGCCAGGCCTGTGGATGAGGGACCACCGTCCTGACCGGCGCACCACCCTCCGCCGCACCGTACGACGCGTTTCCCTTTGGCGCCGGAACGATGCAATGGGCCAGCGTGCAGGGTCCTCGGGAGAGAACGGACGGGGTGTGGTGAACTTTCCAAGCTCCTCTGTAACCTCTAAGCTATCGTTGGTTACAAGCCCAAGGCTGGCCAGTTCCACGAGGGCAGCGAGGAGGGCCTCGCTGGAAAGTCCGGTCCCCTCCTCGAGGTCGGTGAAGAAAGAGGCACCGTGTGCCAAAAGATGATCCCGGACTGCCCGGGCCTCCCGGGATAAGGCTTCCTCTCCCACAGAAGGATCTGAGAGAAAGATCCCTCCCTCCCCGCGGAAGAGGAAGGCAATCGTATCCACACCCCCTCTCCCCACCCAAGCGACCTCCCCGGTCCGCGTGAGTTCTAGAACCCACCGCTCATCGAACCCCTCCACCCTCGCCGGGAGCACATCGCGCAACCAGACAACGAGGGGCAGGGAAATACCCTGCAACTGGTGGAGGACCCTCCGCACCCCCTCCTGTCCAGAAAGCCTATGAGAGGGGTGGAGGTGTTGCCAGCGCATGAGGAAACGGGCGTAGACCTCGGGAGGACACGGCTCGACCTCACGCCTGAGGATGGCGAGGGTTCGCCGGTAGATCCGGGCAAGCACCTCGCGGTCACACCACTGGATTCCGGTTCTCCTGGACAGGAAGGAACCCCGGGCTACCTCCCCTTGGTTCTCAAGCAACTCCAGCAGGGCTTGGGCTTCTTCCTCGGGAATCCCATAGCGCCTGGCGATCTCCCTCGTCTCCACCGGGCCCCTCGCCTTCAAGAACCGCCGCAGGAGTTGGATCTTCGCCTCTTTGTCATTGCTGATGAACGCCTGTTCATAGAGCCGCTCGTCCTCCATGGCGATCCAGCGCGATGCACCTTCTTCCGGCAGCCGGAACACCTTCACCAGCCCGCGGGTGGCAAGATCACGGATCCAAGCAAGCGCATCTCCCACAGCCCTTGCAGCTATCTCCTCCTCGTCGAGGTCACCTAGCTCACGAAGGATTTGGAACAGCTCATCTGGTGAGCGTGCCTTCCATCCCCTGGCCATGTGCTGGAGACGATTTGTAACTTCTTCGACCGCCTCCTGCCTCAGGAGCCCCTGGACTTGCTTCCTCCCAAGGACCTCTTCGAGGATCTCTCTGCTCACCGCGAGCATCTGGGCCTGGCGTTCTGCTCTTGGGACGTCTCCCTGGTAGAGGTAGACGGCTGCGAAGGGAAGCCAGAGGCTTCGTGCAAACGGGGAGGGTGTGTTTCTCTCCACAGCTACTACCTCAATCTTCCCTCGCACGATATCCCTCACGACCTGCAGAAGCCCTTCCATGTCCAAGACGTCGCAGAGTGCCTCCCGGTAAGCCTCCAGGAGGATAGGGAAACGCTCAAACTTGCGGGCCAACGCAAGCAGGTCGCCGGCCCGCAGCCGCACTAGCCAGAGGGGGACCCGTCGCCTGGGGGAGCGCTTTGGAAGGAGCAATGCGCGCTCGGCGCAATGCCGGAAAAGGGCAGCGAAGAGCGGTGAGTCCACAAGCCCCTTGCGGACGTCCTCCACCACCTCCTCTTCGGAAAGCCGGGTAAAGAGGTCGAGGGAAGGGGGTACATCCGAGCCAGGCAATCGGAACAGAATTGCTTCGTCGGTGAAGATGCTCTGGACCTCGATCCCGACGGCCTCCTGAATCCTACGCGCCAGCACCATCTCAAGAAGGACGTTCACCCGCGCGCCGAAGGGCGTGTGGGCGACGAGGCGCCAGTCTCCCAGCTCATCCTTGAAAAGTTCCAGGACGACGGTGCGGTCTGTGGGAATCGCTCCCGTCGCCTCGCGCTGCTCTCGGAAATAAGAGACCAAGGCGGCTGCTCCACGCTCGTCCAGGAGGTATTCTTCTCGGAGCCACGCCTCGCACGTGGGGTCGTCAAGGCGCGCAGAGAGTGCTCGCCGGAAAGCCCCGACTTTCAAGGAGAGCTCGAAGGGACGGGTGTAGGTCTCCCCATGCCAAAAGGGCATCCTTGGAAGGGCCCCAGGAGCAGGGGAGGCGATCACCCTGTCTGCGCGGATTTCCTCGATGCGCCAGATCTGGGATCCAAGAAGGAAGGCATCCCCGATGCGGCTCTCGAACACGAACTCCTCCTCCAGCTCCCCAATACGCGTGCCATCGAAGAGCTCCACCGGGTAGTAGCCTCTCTCTGGGATGACGCCGGCGTTGAGGATGGCCAGCTGCCGGCTTCCGGGCAAGGAGAGCAGGCGCCCGGTGGAACGATCCCAGATCAAGCGAGGGCGGAGCTCGCGAAACGCCTCAGAGGGGTAGCGTCCTGCCAGCATCTCCAGGACGCCCACGTAGAGCTCCCACGAGAGGTCCTCATAGCAGTAGGACTGACGGACCAGACGGTAGAGGGACTCCGCATCCCACTCCTCTCCTGCGACCATGGCGACGATCTGCTGCGCCAGGACGTCCAGGCAGTTCCGGGGGATCCGCGTCTCCTCCACTTCCCCCTCCCGCATCCCTCTGGCGATCACTGCGAGCTCGACGAGGTCATCGAGGAACGTGGCAAATAGCCTTCCCTTGCTCGTGCAGGAGATAAGGTGACCGGAACGCCCAACCCTTTGCATACCTCGGCTGACCGACTTGGGGGATTGGAGCTGGCAGACGAGGTCGATGGAACCAATGTCGATGCCCAGCTCTAAGGTTCCCGTAGCCACAATAGCGGGGAGCACACCGGCCTTCAGTGCTTCCTCTATGGCCAGCCTGGCTTCTCGAGTGATGGAGCCGTGGTGGGCACGGGCGATGGAGATGCTCGGATCACCCATGTATGCTTGTGCCAGTTCATTCAACCGTTTTGAGATTTTCTCAGCCACGGAACGGGCGTTGGTGAAGATCAACGTCGTCCGGTGCTGGCGAATGAGTTCGAAAAGCTGGTGGCTCACCTCCGGCCACACCGTTCCTTCTGGAAGTGATCGGAAGTCCTCGACGGGACAGATTACCTGGAGGTCTGCCTCCCTGCGCATCCCGGCATCCACGATTGTGACTGGGCGCGGGTGGAGGCGTTCCCCTCCTTGCTCCCACGTTTGCCCGCCCAGAAACCTGGCCACAGTTTCAAGAGGCCGTTGGGTTGCCGAAAGCCCGATCCTCTGGACCTCACGGCCGATTCGGTGGACAAGGTGCTCGAGGGTGATGGAGAGGTGAACCCCACGCTTGTTGTCGCAGAGGGCATGGATCTCGTCAATGATCACTGCCTGGACGGCTCGGAATAGCTCCCGGGATCTTTCTGCTGTGAGCATGAGGAAGAGAGACTCCGGGGTGGTAATTAAGATGTGCGGTGGACGCCGGATCATCTCCTGGCGCTGGCGCTCGGTGGTGTCGCCGGTACGCACGGCCACACGGAGGGCTGGCCAGCTCAACCCCTCTTTTGCGGCCAGCTGTCGGATCCCAGCGAGGGGAACCCGCAGGTTCCTCTCAATGTCGTTGTTCAGGGCCTTCAGGGGAGAGATGTACAAGATGCGTATCCCGGGAGGCGCAGGGTCACCTTCTGAGAACAGCTGGTTCAACCCCCAAAGGAACGCTGCAAGGGTCTTCCCCGATCCCGTCGGGGCCAGGATAAGTGTGTGCTCACCTTTGGCGATGGGAGGCCAGCCCAGGGACTGTGCCGGAGTGGGGCCTGGAAATGTCCCCAGGAACCACCTCTGGACAATAGGGTGGAACAGTGCAAGGACTTCCAGGTCCTTCTCTTCTCCCATGGGATCTCTCAGCAGCCCCGTCTTCACCTACACAACGCAGAGCGTCATGCGAGAACCCCTTTTCAAGGAGGGCCCTGAAAAAATCTAATGAAGCGTCTTCCCCTCTGGTCCGGGGACCTCGGTATACCAAGCGCTAAGGCGCGCGAAGCTGAGGAGCGGGGGAAGCAGCCACCGGATATTCGTCAGAGCCCGATCGGGAGCAATGAAGCCACTCGCAGTCATGAACTGCCAGCGTGTTTCCACCATCAGGGCCATCTGGAGCGCAAGTTCCATGGTGATCAGCCCGGCGTCTGCAAGCGGGAAGAAAACCTGCCACCTGCGGTTGGGCCTGGGAATGTCAAAAGAAAGGAGCATGGCCTTCGCGATCCCTGTCACTGCGCCCGCTGCGTTCATGAAAAGACCGATCGCTTGCCCCACTCGTTCCGGATCGCGGCTTGTTGCCTCTACATCCCTCGTCATTTGCTCCAGGAGAGGAAAGGAGGTCAGCACCCGTGCCAACCGCCATCCGATGCGCAAGGGATCAAGGGAACGTGGGGGTTGTGGCAGAATGTGGACGGCGGCGCTCCCAGCCTGAAATGGCAAGTTCCTAGCTTGAAGGATGGCCATCCGCGCCTCCTCAAGCATGGCTTGCCGTTCCTCCTCAACCCGCGATCGGGCAATCTGGATGAACGCCTCTCTCTCCTTAGGGGAATTCTCTACGATCAGGGTCCCGCTCGAGAGGATCTCGTAGATGACCGGCAGGATATGAATGTTCAGGGCAATAGGGAGAAGGATCCCAGGATTTCCCCCAAGGGGGAGAGCTCCTGGAAGGCGTTCGAGATAGGCCGAGATCTCATCGGGGCCGAGTTCATCGCGGAACAGCAAGGCAACCTCAATATCCGTATCGGGCCACGTCCGCTCATCCGCGTAGCGACCGTAGAGGTAGACCGCAACGATGTCCATTTCTTTCGAGAAGAACGCCTTCAATGCTTCGATCGCCTGCACGCTCTACATCTCCTGATCGCTGGTTTCATGAAACCTCCTAGGCCCATAGTACTCCAGCGAACTCGCTCGGGGCAAGTACAGAAATCTTTGCAGGAATTTCCCTTCCCGCGGCGAATAGTTCATCTACAAAACGAACTAATTTCTAGAATGCGGAAGAATCTACTGGTAGGAAAACCTCCCCTTCTGCGAGAGCTGAACCAAAAGGCCATCCTGGAACTCCTGCGGAAAGAAGGACCTCTTTCGCGTACGGCGCTGACAAAGCGTCTCCACCTCAGCAAATCCACAGTCTCCAGCGTCGTCGCCGACCTCATCGCCCGTGGGCTGATCCACGAGACTGCGGCAGCCCCCTCCCGTGTCGGTCGCAAGGCGAAACTCTTGGACATCGACCCCGATGCAGGGTTCGTCGTCGGGATCGACCTCGGGGGGACAATGGTTCGAACGGCCGTTGCCGATCTCCGCGGGGAGATCAGGGCCAAACGCAAGGAGTACACGACCAAGGCAGGACTCCCTGCCCTGTTGGACCAGCTAGAAGCATCGGCCCGAGAAGTTTTGCTCACTGCAGGCGTCCCCCGCCAGCGTCTTCTCACCATGGCTATCGGCGTACCAGGTGCGGTCCGCCTGGAGGACCGGACCGTGTGGCTCTGCCCGAACCTGCCCGACCTGGAAGGGGTCCCCCTCGCCTCATTGCTGGAGAGCCGCTTCGGCGTTGAAGTACTCCTGGACAATGATGTCAATATGGCTGCCATCGGAGAGAAATGGCGCGGGTGCGCGCGAGATGTCCAAAACTTCGCCTTCTTGGCCATTGGGACGGGACTTGGGATGGGGTTGATCGTGGGAGGCGAGTTGTACAGAGGGACCCATGGATTCGCTGGGGAGCCTGGTTATATCCCGATTCCCATGAACGGTAGGTGGAAGAAACTCGAAGACGTGGTCACAGGTCCTGGTATTGTGAACTTGGCCAAGCAAGCTCTCCTTCGGGCCAACACTCCCACCGTCCTCCTCGGGCAAGAGGAACTTACATCCCCCGAGATCTTCCAAGCTGCACGGGCTGGAGACCCTCTCGCTTCCCAGATTGTAGATGAGGTCGCCCGGCACATCGCCTGGGGAATCGCTGTGATCAGCGTCATCGCGGATCCGAGCCTCGTTGTCCTAGGTGGTGGAGTCGGGGACAATCCCGATCTCCTCCTGCCCCGTATCCAGAAGTTCCTCCGCGAGCTCGCCCCATTCACACCGGAAGTGAAGACGACTGCCCTTGGTGGCGAGGCAGCCCTCCTGGGGGCCATCGCTACAGCTCTCCGCTCAGGGCGGATGTCCCTCTATGCCCCCCATCGCCGCGAGAGAACCCTCCCATCCCCGACCAGCAAGGCCGGACCGGCTCCCAGTTCTCCCGAGGAGGTATCGGTATGAGCCCGGAGGGTAACGCTTCCATCGAGGAGCGTCTTGGGGTGCGTGTCTTCGACTTCCACGCGCACTTCCCCCACCCCGAAGACGACCCGTGGGGCGAGTGGGGACGTGCGTATGCCTCCCGGTATGGAGAGGCGAAATGGCGGATTCTGAAGGAGAAGAACTTTCAGGCGCAGGTACGCTGGTGGAAACGATGGGGGTTCCCGCTACCGGAGGATCCTCCAGCCCCTGTGGAGATCCAAATCGCCCGCTGGATCAGTGAGGTCGAGCGGTATGGCCTCGAGGGAATCGTCTTCCTCACGGGAGGGGGCAACGAGAACCTAAGCGCAGTGGTACGGCGCCACCCACGGTTCTATGGCTTCGCCCACCACGATCCCTTTCTGCCTAACGCGAGAGAGGAGCTCTACCGCGCAGTGAAAGAGCTTGGGCTTTGCGGGTACAAGATCCTCGCCCCAGCACTCAAAGGACCCATCGACGACACACGCCTTCACCCTGTGTGGGAAGCGGTGGAAGAGCTGGAGATTCCCGTCCTGGTCCATTTCGGACCCCTCAATGGTGGAGGGGGGATCGGCTGGTCAGAGAACATCAACCCCCTCCGCCTCCACGACATTGCCAAGGCCTTTCCCGCCATCCCCTTCATTGTTCCCCACTTCGGCTGTGGCTATCCTACAGAGCTCCTGCACCTCTGCTGGGCGTGTGAGAACGTCTACGTGGATACCTCCGGGAACAACGAATGGATGCGCTGGATGGTCCCTGCGCTGACCCTGGAGGATCTCTTCCGGAGGTTCCGGGAGACCGTGGGAGCGGAGAGGATCATCTTTGGGACAGACTCCGCCCACTTCCCCCGCGGTTTCGTCGTTCGCTACCTTGAGGAGCAGCTTCGCGCGGCGCGATCTGTAGGATTTACCGAGGAAGAGATCCAGATGGTCTTCCGGGAGAACGCACGCAGGTTACTCAAACTGCGGGAATAGCAGTCTCCAAGGTCTCAACGGAGATCATGAACGAGGCTAGAGCATCGCGAAGGCCATGCAGACCTAAAGACAAAGAGAGGAGGGGAAGAAGGAATGCGGTGGACACGTGTACTTGCCGTGGTTGTGG
Organism: bacterium; assembly: GCA_030550015.1. Lineage (GTDB taxonomy): Bacteria > Sysuimicrobiota > Sysuimicrobiia > Sysuimicrobiales > Thermofontiviventaceae > Thermofontivivens > Thermofontivivens primus. The sequence continues at coordinate 15,615 of JAUQQG010000077.1, forward strand.
CTTCCGTAGTAGCCATCACCGTTGTCTCCTTAGGCAGTGTGATGGTAGGTGCCCAGCCCAAGGTCACCATTGTTCACTGGCAGCACTTTCACGAGGGCCGGGCTACAGCATTAAAAGCGCTCATCCCAGCATTCCAGGGAGAGACTGGTATCGCTGTTGTCACAGATCTCCCGCCTTACGAGCAGTACTTCGATAAGCTCCTTGCCGCCCTGGCTGCTGGGACCGGGCCCGATGTTTTCCAGGTTCCCATGGAGATGGCCGAGCAGCTCATAAACGGCGGCTACCTCGCTCCCGTCCCTGAAAGTGTGGCCACGACGGCAGAGATCGAAGGGCGGTACCTCCGTTGGACGACCGCCCGGTTCAAGCGGGGAGGGAAGTACTACGGTCTCCCGACCGATGTCCAGCACTTGGTCCTGTACATCAATAACGACCTAGCGAGGGAAGCGGGGCTCGATCCAACAAAGCCTCCCAAGACTTGGGATGAACTGATCGCTCAGGCGCGCAAAGCCACAAAGCGCGACGCCCAGGGAAACATCATCCAGGCGGGTCTGGACACTCGCTATAAGTGGGCGGTCTATACGGCCCTCCTCTATCAGTTTATCGAGGGTCCCGTCATCGACGCCGTGGCGAAGCGGGCGACCTATGATAGCCCGCAAGGCATCGCCGCCTGGAAAGTCGTGGAGCAGCTCCTAAGAGGGCCAAACGCCGTGGACTCCCCCCGATTCATGCCCGGGCAGCGCAAGTTCGAACTCAAACGGGCTGTCTTCTACATCAACCACCCCGTCGCACGCAGCGTCATCGCCCGCATCGGGCCAGACATCAAGTACACCATCGCGACGGTCCCTGCGATCAAAGGAAAACGCCCCATTGCGCCAGGCCACCACTGGGCTTATGTGGTGAACGCAAGGTCGAAGAACCAGGAAGCCGCTTGGCGGTGGGTGAAGTATTTGGCTTCAGAGCGGGCAGTACGCACGTGGATGCGGGTAGCCGGGGATCTGCCGTCTATTACAGAACTACTGCCCGCGGAGCCTGATCCCGTCGTGCGGGAGTCGGTGAAGCTCGTGCGCCCTGTCGATTACGTAGGGGTCTGCGATCCCATCCGGAATGACCTGTTCGATGCCATTGCCCTCACCACCCGGCCTGTTGAGGATCTGGTTCGGGAGGCAGTACAGAAGGAGAACACGTGCGTCCAGCAGGCGCTAAGGTAACACAACAGGCTGAGGCCCGCCGGGGTATCCGAGCTATCCCCCGGCGGGCCCTCCTGACCTATAGAACACGTCACGTCCTCTGGGCGTTTGCGTTCCTCGCCCCAGCGTTCGTGCTGTTCTTCTTCATTGTGGTGTACCCGCTGGGGTGGGCGCTTGCCCTCTCCTTGCAGGACTGGAGCTTTTTCGGGGCGAAGCGGTTCATCGGGCTCGGGAACTACGTCCGTCTTTGGAATGACCCACTCTTCTGGAAGTCCCTGGGAATCAGCTTCAAATGGACCATCGGGGTTGTCCCGGCGATTCTCATGATCTCCCTTCCCCTCGCCCTCTTCCTCAATGCCGGGTGGCTCCGTCTGAAATCCCTTTACCGGACGGGATATTTCGTCCCAGTGGTCACCAACATCGTGGCCGTCGCCTTCGTCTGGAGGTGGATGTTCGACCCGGACTTCGGGGTCATCAACTGGTTCCTCGGTGTGCTCGGCCTGCCCAAGCCGGGATGGCTTGCCGATCCCGCGTGGGCTTTGTACGCCATGATGGTGGTAGGCGTGTGGAAACAGATCGGACAGGCGATGGTCTTGTTCCTCGCTGGGCTCCAGACGATCCCACAGGAGTTCGTGGATGCGGCTAAGATCGACGGGGCAAGCCCATGGAAGCTGTTCTGGAAGATCACCCTCCCCCTGCTCAACCCTACCCTGCTTTTTGTTGTGGTGATCTTGGTGATCAACGCCTTCCGGGTCTTCACAATCCCCTATGTGATGAGCGCAGGTGGCCTGCAAGCACGTACCCCGGGAGGGCCTCTCGACAGCACGCGCGTCTTCGTATTGCACATCTACGACATCGGATTCCGACAGTTCCAGCTCGGGTACGCCTCGGCGAACGCCTTCGTGCTCATGGCGTTGATCATCGTGGTGACGCTTATCCAGATCAAGTTGATCCAGAGGCCGTTTGAGTACTGAGGAATGCGAGGGGATGCGCGATGGACCTTCCAGAGTACAGGTGGTTGAAAACACTCACCTATCTCCTGCTTACCCTAGGGCTCGTGCCTATGCTCCTTCCTTTCCTGTGGATGGTCTCCAGCGCATTCAAGACACTTCCTGAAGTGATGCAGGTCCCCCCGACCTGGTTCCCGAAGCAGCCCATCCTGGAGAACTTTGTGGCCGTATTCACCCAGTTCCCCTTCGCCCGGTACATCTTGAACAGTGTGGCCGTCGCCGCCATCGTCGTATTCGGCGTCACCATCGTGAGCGCCATGGCCGGGTATGCCTTCTCCAAGTTCACCTTCCCGGGCAGGGACGTGCTCTTCATCGCTATGCTGGCTAGCCTCATGGTACCGTTCCAGGTGCGCATGATTCCCCTCTACTTGATGAGCATCAAGTTCCGGTTGGTGGACACCATTGCCGGGCTGAGCTTCCCCTGGCTGTTCGATGCCTTCGGCATCTTCCTCATGCGCCAGTTCATGCAAACGATTCCCACGGAGCTCATTGAGGCAGCCAGGATCGACGGAGCGAGCGAGCTTCGGATCTTTTGGACAATCCTCCTCCCTCTGGTGAAGCCCGCCCTGGCGGCCCTAGGGATCTTCACCCTGGTGGGGAACTGGGAGGAGTTCCTGTGGCCCCTCATCGTTACCACCTCAGACGCTAGCCGGACGATCCCCGTGGGCCTGCAAAGGTTCTCCGAGCAATATATGTCCAACATCCACTGGCAGATGGCTGCGGCGACGGTCGCTGTAACCCCTCTGATTATCGCTTTCTTGCTCTTCCAGCGCCAGTTCATCCAGGGAATCGCTCTCACAGGTCTCAAAGATTAGTATGTATCCGCGCCGAGGAACTGGAAGCAAAGGGAAGACCCGAGCTCAACCACACATTGCGGGAGAGAGGATCCTGGAGCCTTTTGAGGTAACTTCTAGAGCATGATGGATCGTGCATACTCCCCTTGCTTCCTGGGAAATGGCATCGACGCCGCACTCATCGGGTACACGGGATCGATGACCCCCGAGCGTGTGGAGGGGCCAGAGCGGTGCTACTGGTACAAATCTGATTGTTACTACCCCGCGCACGTCCGGGTCCTGCCCATGCCCCATCGGCGCATCTCCTTGCCAGGCTACCAGGCAAGCGAAGAACATCGCTGGTACGAGCTCGCTCCCCTCTGCCATTGCTGGTACGAGGTCTACCTCCCAGGAATAAGGGGACCCCGTCCGTTCATCCGCTCAGAACAGCACTTCTCCTTGCAGGATGCAACGCTCCTCACGAGGGCAACCTACGAGGGGATTGCGGTGGAGGTCCAAACCTACCTCCACGCCCGCCATCCTCTCCTCGTGGAGAGCTACAGGGCCAGCCAACCTATGCGGTGGCGGTTCTACCTCGCTCCGGGAGTCTGGGAGGAGGACGATCTGGAACGCATGCCCTTTACCTCCCTGGTCGCCCAGGCAGGACCTTCGCCTCGGTTCCATTATACCCTGGGGGATCTCGAAGGGACGCAGACGATGGTGATCCACGGGTCCATCGAAGCTTGGGGCTTCCAAGGAAACGCGGCATGGGTCGACTGTGTGGGCCAGGAGGCCGTCCGGTATGTGATCGTGATGGATGGCCGTGAGCTCAGAGATCCAAGGACCGTTGACGGGCTCATCGCACTCATCGAAGAGAAGGGTGCAGGGAGTTTGTACCACTCCCATGCCCAGGTATGGGAGGAGTACTGGGCTCAAGGGGCCAGCGTAGAGATCCCCGATCCAGACCTCCAGCGAAGCTATGCCTTCAGCCTCTACCAGTTCAAGGCCAGCCAGAACCCGCACTCCGGTGCGCTTCCTGTAAATATCCTGCGATCGACCTGGTCCTCCCACGTCTTCTGGGATGCCATGTTCATCCACCTTGCCCTTGTAGAGGCAGGGCACCTCACCGAAGGGGAGCTTGCCTGCAGCTTCCTTGAGCGCACGGCAAAAGCCGCCATGGAAGCAGCCAGGGCATATGGCGCCAGAGGCCTCAAGTGGGAGTGGGAGGTCACCCACGAGGGCCAGCCGGCTTATGGCGCGCTCCACCACCTCACCCATCAGGTCCATAACAATGCGAGCTACAGCCAGATGCTCTGGCACCAGATCAAGTTCTCTGGGGACCGCTCCCTCGTCGATCGGTACTACCCGCTCCTCCGGGGGATCGCGGAGTTTTTCCTCACGGGCGTCCTCCAGGAGACCGCAGATGGAAGAGTAGACCTGCGCCCTGTTGTTGGCGTCCATGAGCACTCCTCCCTCGTCCAGCGGGAGGCTGCAACCCTGGCGGGATCTATCCGTGCATTGCGGAACGCCGCAGATGCCGCTCGGCTGCTTCGCTGTGATGCGTCCTTCGCCCAGCGGTGTGAAGCAATCGCAGAGAGCCTCAGGCCGCTTCTCGACGAGCTCTTTATCGATGGTGTCTTGCGTGCCTACGCAGGAACAGATGAGGTGAACTTCGGCTGCCTCCTTCCCTTCTTCCCAATGGCCATCTATCCGCCCGACGACCCCAGAGTCCTTGCGACAGCGAGAGCTTACATTGCCCGGAACGCCAACCCTGTCCATGGGCTGGTAGGCCACGGCATGGGATGGCGCGGACCCCGGGAGGGCTTCCCCTGGGCCGCTGGGTGGCTCGCGGCTGTGCTTGCCCTTGTCGGAGATGCCGATACTGCCTGGCAGGTCCTCAAGACCACGAAAGTCGCCATGAATTCCTTCGGGGGAATGGCAGAGAAAGTAGATGACCAGGGTAGGTGGAATATGCAGTATTTCAGTACTGCCCAGGCCGCTTTCTGCATTGGGGTCCACTCCCTGCTCCTCCAGGAGCACGGAGACTCTCTTGTCGTGCTCCGCAGGGTTCCTTCGGATTGGGATCGGTGTCGTTTTGACGGCATCATGCTCGGCCCCCTGAAGATCCGCGCAGAATGGGAACAGGACCGGGGAGTTACGACTTGTGAAGTGCGGAACGTTGGCCCCGCGAAGATCCAGAGGACGGTCGTGGTCAACAACAAGCCACATACCGTTACGCTGCGCCCAGGGGAAGGAAAGAAAGTCATTTAGGTGAGCAGGTGATAAGTTGGAAAGTTCTTAAACCTGTGAACCTGTAACCTGCAAACGGATAATCTGCAAACCTGCCAACAACGAACCTTCATCGTAGAGAGGCCGAGTCAATGGGCAGAGAACCGTACATGACTCCATCTCCCGTCGAGGAGTTCACCATGGCGATCCCCACGGGAAATGAGGTGATCTCCCTCCCGGATCTTACCCCGCGAGGCGCTATTCCCAGCCTTCACGTGCTCTCTCAACAAGCCCTTGGGCTCCTTGGCATGGATGGGGAGGAAGAAGCTCTCCTTGATCCCCTTCTCCTGAGAGAAGGGGGCGAAGAGGTGCCACTGGAGGCAAGGGACTGGTCCCTGCGAGACCACTGGATTCCAGAGATCACCTGGCTCTCCCAAGAGCTGGAGCTCCGCGGGACGATCCTGACACCTGTGGGGACACGAGGGTTTGCTTATCGCCTAGAAGCGAGGAACCCGGGGAAGAAGCCCGTGGAGGTGGTTCTGGGATTCCAGGGATGCTGGAAACGCCTCCTCTACACGGTCTTCCGCTCCCGTGCCCTTCCACACATTACCCGCATAGGGTGGTTCGACCCATGGACCCGCAGTCTTGTCCTAGAGGCAAGCAGCGGGACCCCTATTCTTGCCTTGGCCCTTGCCACCGATCCCTCCCCTGACCATGTCCACCTGACCTTCCCTCACGATGCGACGGGGGGTTTTCGTTTCCAGCTCGGTCGCCGCATGCGCATGGAACCCGGGGGGAAAGTTGCAGTTACCCTTTATGCTGCCGTGGCCCCGGAAGGAGACGGGGCACGGACCACCTCCGTCGACCTCCGGCGCAGGACGTGGGAGACGCTCTTCCAGGAGACCGAGACCTGGCTACACAGGCGGAGACTCCCCCTCGAAGGGAAGGTGGGGAAGGTGGTGCAACGGAACCTGCTCTTTTGCTACTTCTACGCGTGGGGGCGGACCATCGACACAGAGGAGGGGGTGCTGGTCACTTCGCGCAGCCCGCGGTACTATGTCTCCGCTGCGTATTGGGCCCGAGACGCGCTTCTCTGGACACTTCCCGCCCTCCTCCTCGTAGATCCCCCAACTGCCAAAGCAGCCCTGCTTTACGCCTTCTCGACGCAATGGAGGAATCCCGGCATCCACGCACAGTACCTCAATGGAAGCGTGCTGTACCCGGGGTTCGAACTCGACGAGCTTGCCGCCTACCCCATAGCCATGGAGCGCTACCTCCTCACGACTGGTGACCTCGCCATCCTCCGGGAGGATAGCGTCCGAAAAGTCTTAGAGGGGTACCCTGAGGAACTTGAGAAGCATCGTGGCCCTCATGGCCTCTACGAAACCTTTTTGGATCCTTCCGACGACCCACCCCAGTACCCCTACCTTACGTACGACAACGTGCTGGCGTGGAGGGGTCTTGTAGCCTGCAGCACAGTTTGGGAATGGCTTGGGGAACAGAGGAAATCTCAGAGGATCCGAGGCCTTGCGGATCGCCTGGCCGCACTGATCCAGAAGTGGTGCATCGTGGAAGGACCGCTTGGACCAATGTTCGCCTGGGCTGTGGATGGAGAAGGACGCTTCCAGCTCTACGACAACCCTCCCGGGAGCCTCCAGCTTCTCGCCTATTATGGCTTCTGCACACCGGACGATCCCGTCTTCCTCAACACTGTGCGCTGGATCCACTCCCCGCACAATCCCCACTATGTTCAGGGACCATTCGGGGAAGCTGGATCCGCGCACGCACCTCACCCTTGGCCTATGGCAGCCGCAAACAGTCTCCTGGCGGGGCGCAGGGAGGCGCTGGACTTCTTCCTCCGTGCGGAGATGGATAACGGGATCGCTTGCGAGACCGTCGATGTGGAGACTGGACGCGTCAAGACAGGCGCCGCATTTGCCTCCTGTGCCGGATGGATTGCCTCAGCGATCCTCACGAGTTCCAAGTGGGCAGGTTCCAAGCCCCGTGCAACCCCTTCCATCTGAACCTCCCCCATGTGCCGTGAGGAACCTCCGTCTAGAAGCGATCTTCGTATCCCATTATGCCAGAGAGAAAGCGATCCTCCCCTCCACAAACGTTAGGTGCACGGTGAACGCCTCATCGAGCACAACAAGATCTGCATCGTAGCCCAACGCAATCCGGCCCTTCCTGTCCCCTACCCCGGCGATCCCCGCGGGGACAGCGGTGGCCATGGAGACCGCGTCGCATCGCGAGAATCCCCAGCTTACCATGTTTGCAACCGCTCGCTCCATGGTCAGGGTGCTTCCCGCCAGCGTGCCATCGGGCAACCTCGCTTCCCTCCCCGAAACCATGATCTCCTGGCCAAAGAGCTCGTAGACACCATCCCTAAGACCAGCCGCCCGGATGGCATCGGTGATGAGGGCGATTCCTTCCCTCCCCTTCACGCGAGCTACGAGCGCGATCACGGCAGGGTGGACATGGATCCCGTCGGCAATGATCTCCGCGCGTACCTGCCCTTCCAGAAGCACCGCGCCGGCCACCCCAGGTTCCCTGTGGTGAAGAGGGCGCATGGCGTTAAAGAGATGGGTAGCATGCCGCGCCCCCAGCACGATGGCCCGAGAGGCCTGAACCCATGTGGCGTCTGTGTGCCCTAGGGAGATGGTAACACCCCTGTCCACGAGGAACTGCATCAACTCCTCTGGCCACAGCTCGGGAGCCAGGGTAATCAACACCCAGTGTCCCCTTGCCATGCGGAGAACCTCTTCGAGGAGCGGCTGGCTGGGGGGTAGGAGGAACTCCAAAGGCTGGGCTCCCCTTCGTTTGGGATTGATGAAGGGTCCCTCGAGATGGAGCCCGAGAATACGAGCCCCAGGCCAGTCCACAGCTTCCGCGGCCTCGGCCACGGTTCCTACGGCACCAAGGATCCTCGGCCAGGGCGCTGTTCCCACAGTAGCCAGGAGAGCTGTTGTCCCATGCGCCGCATGGAATGTGGAGATGGTCTTCAGCGCTTCCTGGGTGCCGTCCAATACATCCGCCCCCCCGCCGCCGTGGACATGGAGATCGATGAAGCCGGGCACCACCGTTGCACCTCCTACATCCACGGACGGGAGATTCATTAAACCTTGAACCCCACTTCCGCTAAGGATGGCCGCGATGCGGCCTTTCTCCACGAGAAGGACCGCATCGTGGATCTCCTCCCAAGGGGTAAGCAGGCAACCGATGTTCCGGATGCTGAAGCGATCCGGCGGATTTGTAGGATCGTACCCGGAGAAGCAGATTTGAACCATATCCTGATAGCGCTTAGGGACAAAGCAGTATCGGATCTCTGGACGCTCATAGAACAATTGACCTTGAGGGGCTTAAGCTCCTGCTTCCACTCAGGCAACTTAGGGAGTTTCCCCTACACGCAGTGCATCACGTCGCCTAAATTTTGTAGCGCTAAGCCTCCGCGCCTACCCCATGTGGGTTGAACAAAAAGGGGACGTGATGTCAGGAGGAAACACCACGCCCCCTCCTATTGGAGGTGAATCCAACAGGGTAACCTCGGAGGTTACCCCTATACCTTGAATTGGGACACCAGTCCCTGGAGCTCCTGAGCTAAGGCAGCGAGGCTATTGGCGCTCCGGGCGATCTGCGTGATGGAGGCAGTGACCTCCTCGGTACCCGCGCTCACTTCCTGGGCGCTCGCAGCGTTCTGTTCGCTCGTGGCCACAAC
>JAUQQG010000081.1 GCA_030550015.1 bacterium
AGAGAATTCCCCCTCATCAAGCCCCTTCCCCCTACCACTGGGGAATTCCACTGACGGCGCTGAGGCGCCAGATGGACGATATCGTCCGGCAGATTGCGGAACTGGCACAAGGGTTGGTGTGGGAGACCGTCGCTGAGTGGATGGAAGATGAGGCTACCCTGCAGCTCGTGTAAGAGCTCGGGGTCGGCTACGCCCAGAGATATCACATCGGAAAGCTTGTACCGGTTTTGTGCATCAGGCTCGGAATTCACAACCCGATCTGGATCGTGGAATGGATTTGCAGAGGTTTGCAAATACGGTATTCAAGGAGTGGATGGCTGTTAAAACTCGCATAAAATCTGGAGCCGCCGAGGGGATTCGAACCCCTAACCCCCGCATTACAAGTGCGGCGCTCTTCCGTTGAGCTACGGCGGCGCGGTTCCCGTGGAGGAACCCCCTGACTTGCCCGGGCACACTACCCGGGCGACTCTGGGGAGAACGCCAAGTGTTCTAGCCTATTCTAGCACTTCTCCGTCGAAGAGGGCAACGGCTCAGTATGCACTGAAGCGGGTGAGCCTGTGTTCGAACAGATCCTCATCCGCCTTCAGGGCGCAGTAGAGCCAGATGAAGGGAAGGAGAAGCCCGCCAGAGAGCACCAGCATCCCCGCGAGGAGGATGAAGTGAACCCACAGCCCATGAAAGAGGTACCAGAGGGGGCCAAGGAGGAAGGCGAACCAGTTCCACTTGAGCCGCGGGGGGGCCGGGGGCTGGGTGAGGGGGGGCGCCGTCATGGGAGGGCCTAGCGGTTTTTCAAGGAATCCGCCGATTGAGGCGCGCATCTTGGGGCTCTTCTGGAACATCACCACCAAGAGCGCAATTGCCACGATCGCAACGAACAGCACAAAGACTGCAATCAAACCCCATCACCTCGGCATAAACTGGATCCTCCTATCCCGAACCGGTGGGCATGCTAATTCGGCATTGCAGGGGTCGATTCCTCTCACCTCCCCCGCATCAAAAGAAGGAGTCTCCCCCACCTGACCCCGAAAATTTAAAGGAGGCACAAGAGGCAGATGAACGTGGTGCCTGAGTCCCTTCCGGTTCTGTCTATTGGCGTCGGCATCCACGCCGCGGTTACCCTTTTCCTCCTCCTCCGCTACTTAGAGTCGCGGGAGCGTCTAGTGGGGTGGTGGACGGGGGCTTATCTCCTATTCACCCTCCACATCCTCGCAGAAGGGTGGGTCAACCCTACGGCACCCTTGTGGATCCTGTTCTTACGCCACTCCTTCTTCCTGGCATCGAGCTGGACGTTGACAGTAAGCTTCGTCCGGGAGGCACCCGCCCCTCCCCTGGCTAGGTGGACCCTCCTCTTTGCCCTCCTTGCGGCTGCGGCCCTTAGCATGAGCGCCTTTGCCCTTAAGGTGGGCTGGAGGTGGCCGTGGGGAGCGATCCCCCCTTCTGTGATCGGAGGAGCTGGGTTCCTGACAGCAGCGTTCCTGTTCCGGAGAAGCGAGGGGTGGAGCCGCGACCTTGCAGGGAACCTTCTCTTCTGGGGAATGGTCCTCACAGGTCTCCATGCTCTTGATTACCCCTTCCTCCGGAGCGATCCCCTTCTTTCTACCGTCGGCGCAGGCCTCAGCGGCCTCTTCACCCTCGCCTTCGGATTTGGCATCGTCCTCCAGGCATGGCACAGGACTCGCGAACTCACCCTCCTCCATGCCGTCGCCGAGGCTCTCAACCGTTCGCTGAACGTCCGGGAGACGCTTGGGGATGTCCTCCGCCAGATTAGCGACCGCCTGGGCTTGCTGGGAGGGTGGATGTACCTCTGGAGCCAGGAGCGGGGGGAGTATGTCCCCGGACCCACCTATAGCCTCCCGGAGGTCCTCGCAAGGGATCCGGTCGCTTTGGAGGGAGAGTGCCGGTGTCTTCAGATGCTCGTGCGTGGGGAGCTAGCCCAGGTCATTGACCTTGAGTGCGAGCGCCTCGAGCAGCTACAGTTCCGGATCACCAATCGCCACGTGACGGTACCCCTGCGAACCTCTGAGAGAACGCTCGGGCTCATGAATTTTGTTGTCCCCCCGAGGCGAGCCCTGATGCCCAGGGAGCTAGAGATGCTCTCCGCCATCGGGTTCCAGGTCGGCATGGCGATCGAGCGGACCCGGCTCTACGAGGAGGTCCTGGCGAAGGAAGCTGTGCGGACGGAACTCCTCGAGAAGATCATCTCGGCCCAAGAGGATGAGCGGCGGCGCATCGCGCGGGAGCTGCACGACGAGGCCGGGCAGGCTCTCACCGCGCTGATCCTGAACCTCGAAATGGCCGAGGAAAGCCTCCCGGAAACCAGCAGCCAGATCCGGGAGCAACTCCATCATCTCCGGGAACTCGCCGAGCATACGCTTGGGGAGATCCGGAAGTTGATCTATGACCTCCGCCCTACGATCCTCGACGACCTGGGCCTGAATGCGGCCATCCGCTGGTACCTGAAGAACGCCGTGGAACCCCGAGGGATCTCTGTGGAGCTGGAGATGCCCCCTTCGGACAGGCGCCTTCCCCATCACGTGGAGACGGCCATCTTTCGCATCATCCAGGAGGCCCTCAACAACGTCGTCAAACACGCCCAGGCCTCGAAGGTCCGCGTGGAGGTGCATTATAATCAATCTGAGGTCCGGGTCTCCGTAACCGATAACGGAAAGGGATTCAATGTGGGCGCGGTCCTGGCGAGGTCGGATGGGGGAAGGGGTGTAGGCCTCCTCGGGATGCAGGAAAGGGCATCCCTGCTGGGGGGGAAGTTCTCCATCGCCTCTGCGCCCGGCCGAGGGACGCGCGTGGAACTTGTCCTTCCCCTCACCCAGGCCGCAAGCTCCGGAGGTAGAGGAATCCCTGAGGAGGAGAGTGGAGGTGAATTCCGTTGAAGAAGATCCGGGTGCTCATTGCCGATGACCACACCATCGTCCGAGAGGGAATCCGGATGATCCTCACTGCCCAGCCGGATATCGAGGTCGTGGGGGAGGCAGCGAACGGGCAGGAGGCCATCGAGCTCACCCGCAAACTCCGGCCCGACGTGGTGGTCATGGACATCAGCATGCCAGGGGTCTCCGGGATTCACGCCACGAAGGCAATCAAGGCGGAGATGCCCGAGGTGAATGTCCTGGCGCTCACGATGCACGAAGACGAGACGTACGTCTTCCAGCTCCTGAAGGCCGGGGCTGCTGGCTACGTTCTTAAACGCGGTGCAGCCTCCGACCTTGTCAATGCTGTCCGGGCAGCCAGCAAAGGGGAGGCCTTCCTCTACCCTTCCGTGGCCAAGGCGGTGGTCCAGGACTACCTCCAGCGGGTAGAGGCTGGGGAAGAGCGCGAGCGCTGGGATGGACTCACCCAGCGGGAGAGGGAGATCCTCAAGCTGATCGCAGAAGGCTATACCAACCAGGAAATTGCTCAGAAGCTCTACATCAGTGTCAAGACCGTCCAGACCCACCGGGCACACATCTTGGAGAAGCTCGGTCTGCACGACCGCACCGAGCTCGTGCGCTATGCCATCCGGAAGGGTCTCATCGAACCGTAGATCCCCCAGGTTTCGCCAGGCAATGATCCGGTTTCCCCCACAACGATCTACTGCATCTCCATAAGCGCAAAATCGGTTCTGTACCCGATAGCGGACCAGCCTTCCGTGTGTTACCGTTAGGGCAAGGAGTCCCTGCCGGAGGCCTTCCAGCTTCACCATGCGAAAGGTTCGCGTAGTGATCGCCGACAGATTTGTAGAGACACGGGGAGCCATCAAACACCTCCTGAAACGGGATCCGTGGATCGAAGTGGTCGGGGAGATCTCTAGTTGCTCCGAAGTCATCCCCACGGTATCTGCATTGCGTCCCGATGCCTTGCTCATTGACGCCATGGGGCAAATGAGAGGGCTTGAGGTGATCCGGGAGCTCCGGGCGCTCTTTCCGGAGATCCGCATCATCGCCCTCACCGATCACAGCGAGGAAGAATACAAGCGCACGACCCTGGCCGCGGGAGCGGATTGCTGGATCCCAAAGATCCGACTCGGAAAAGACCTCCTCCCCATGGTTCGGGCCCTCTTCCCCAATGGGGTACAGAAAGTGGGTTAATCGCGTCCTTACCTCGGGAATGGTGGGAACAGTCTTGTCACTCTGCCGGGTCGTCACTGAACCCACTATCCTTCCTCCATCCATGGCCTGATGAGCTATCCTGTTTCGACCCGATGGTACGCCCCAGGGCAATCGGATACCATGGGGATGGTATCCGATCCTTTGGAGTTCTCCAGAGGGATTCCAAGAGGGGGCTCCTTGAAAATCCTGCGTGATTCTTGGGATTCGAGGGAGTCCAGCAAAATCTCCTGAGAGGATTTTCTGGGACCTCGGGATCTCAAGAAGGCGGACAGGAGCGGAACGCCGTGGCGACGGTCCACGTCTATGTTGCCGCCTCTGAGACTCTGATTCGCGAGGGGTTACGTTGCCTCTTCTCCCGGGATCCCACGATCGAGGTGATCGACGGCTCCCCCCTCGACTCCCTCTGTGAGGCCGAACAAGTCCCAGACGTAGCCATCCTCGTCGTAGGCGTCCCCACCGGGGATTCCGTGGAGGTGATCCGCAACCTCTGCCGACGCTTTCCCAAGATCAAAGTCCTCGCCCTCGTCGCTTCCTCGGCACAGGAGGCGATGCTCTCCGCCCTCCGCGCCGGCGCTGCTGGCTGCCTACCCCTCGATGCCGACCCGGGAGATTTAATCGCCGCGGTCCGTACCCTCGCTCAGGGGGAATGTTATCTTCATCCCCTAGCGGCCGCCGCGATCATGAACGAGTACCGCCAGGGAGAGGCAGCGTCTTGCGCCCACCTTAGCCCTCGTGAGGAGGAGATCCTCTCCCTCCTCGCCTCAGGAGCAACCAATCGGGAGATCGCAAAGAGGCTCCACCTGAGCACGCGGACAGTGGAAGCGCACCGGGCGAAGATCATGGCCAAGCTCGGAGCGCAGCACCTGGTGGACCTTATCCGCCACGCCATCCGGCGCGGGCTTATCAAGCTGTAGGAGTTTGACCCCAAGCCCCGAATTACTTTCCTCACGATGAAAGCGCTCCAGTTCGGCTTCAGCATCCCCCGGTACCTCCTGGGGAAGGTCCTAGGCCACAGGTTCCCCAGGATCCTATGGAGTCGGTTTGCCTCACTGCAGTACACCGATGCTCCCGAACCCCAGCTTCCCTGGGGAGAGTGGGTGAAGATCGCCGTGCACCTCGGTGGCATCTGTGGAAGCGACCTCCACCTTCTCTTCCTGGACGATAGTCCCTCCCTCTCTCCCTTCGCTTCCTTCCCGTTCATCCCAGGTCACGAGATCGTGGGTACGGTGGTAGAGGTAGGTCCGGAGGCAGGAGAGATCAAACCTGGAGAACGGGTCGCGGTGGACCCGCTCCTTCCCTGCGCGGCGCGCGGGCTCGAACTCTGCCAAGCCTGTAGCCGTGGGGACTTCAACCTATGCACCCGGTTCACCGACGGCCGCCTGAGCCCGGGCATCCTCATCGGGGGGTGCAGGGATACAGGGGGAGGGTGGGGGCCTTACGTGGTAGCCCATAAGAGCCAGGTGTTGAAGGTGCCCCCTACGGTGACCGATGAGAACGCCGTCATGGTGGATCCCCTGGCGATCTCGATCCATGCCGTGGTGCGCCATCCGCCAGGGGATGCGGATACCGTCCTGGTGATCGGCGGGGGTGTGATCGGCATCTGCGTGATCGCTGCCCTCCGGGCCCTTGGGTTCCGTGGGAGGATCGTCGTCCTGGCGAAGTACCCTTACCAAGCCAAGACAGCACAAGCATATGGGGCGAATGAAACCATCCTCCTCCAGAGGGGCGATGGGCACTACGATGCCCTGGCCGACGTCCTTGGGGGACGCTTGCTCCAGCCGGTGCTAGGGAAGCGGGTCCTGGTGGGAGGAGCGGATGTGACCTATGAGTGCGTGGGAACGGGACGGAGCATTGACGATGCTCTTCGCCTCACAAGGAGCCGGGGGAAGGTGGTCCTGGTTGGCCTCGCCGCGATCCCGAAAGGGGTGGATTGGACATTCATTTGGCTCCATGAACTCCAGGTCCTCGGAACCATCAATGGGGCTCTCGAGACGCTCCAGGGACAACGACAGAAGGCGCACGAGATCGCCCTCGATCTCCTGGCCCAAGGGAAGGTAGATCTCAGCCCGTTGGTGACCCACCGGTTCCCTCTTGATGCCTACCCGGAGGCTTTTTCAACCGCCACGGGCAAGAGCCGCAACAGGGTATTCAAGGTAGTTTTCCAGCACGTTCACGCATAAGTATCTCCTCGTCGCGTTATTCGCCTACCCCCTTTGTACGTAGTAACCTTTTCACAATTTCCCCATCCCCCCTTCAAGATATCTTCATCATGGGAGAGTACCCTGGAAGTGCGGGCTCAGCGTGAAGATCCTCAAGCAGTGAGGTATGATGTACACTAGGAAAAGGAGGGAATCGCATGAACCAGAGGACATTGGTGTGGGTTGTCGTGGCCGTCCTTCTCCTTCTCCTCCTTGGCCCCGTGCTCGGCGGGCTCGGATGGGGAGGAATGGGGTGGATGATGGGCCCTTGGATGATGGGAGGGTGGCGTGGTTGGGGCGGATACGGCCCCTGGGGGTGGGGGTTCTGGATTGGACCCTTGGTGATGGTCCTTCTCCTCGTAGTGGTGGCGATTGCGATCGTGACCATGCTGACACGCGCGCGCTCTGTCCATGAGGAGTCTCCCTTAGAGATTCTCAAGCGCCGCTATGCGCGGGGGGAGATCACCAAGGAGGAGTTCGAGCAGCTGAAGCGCGATCTGGGCTAGGAACCCCCAGCGAAATCTTTGGCAAGATTTCGCTGGGATCGCTCAGGAGTGGACAAGCAGTCTGTGTACTGCTTAAAGACCCTCTCCTGGGAAGGGATGGATCGTGGCAAAGAGGACGGTCTTGGTTGTAGACGATGAGCGGGAGATCGTGGATCTGCTGCGCTCCTACCTGGAGCGCGATGGATACCGCGTCCTGGTTGCTTACGATGGGAGGGAAGCCCTGGAGATCGCCCGCCGCGACCGCCCTGATCTCATGATCCTGGACCTGATGCTCCCTGAAGTAGACGGGTGGGAAGTGTGCCGGCAGGTGCGGGCCACCTCCTCCATCCCTATCATCATGCTTACTGCAAGGGATGAGGAGACAGACAAGCTCGTTGGACTGGAACTCGGCGCCGATGATTATATCACCAAACCGTTCAGCCCTCGTGAGGTGGTTGCCCGGGTGCGCGCAGTCCTGCGCCGGGCGGCGGGAGAGGGTCCACCACCGGTGAAGATCGTGGCAGGGGACGTGGAGATCGATCCGGCCCGGTTTGAAGTCCGGCGGGGCGGGGAGGTGATCCACTTGACGCCTACGGAGTTCAAACTCCTGGAGGTCCTTGCCCGAAACCCAGGGAGAACCTTTACCCGCCTTCAACTCATCGACCAGGTCCACGGGTACGCTTTCGAGGGATACGAGCGCACCATCGACGCGCATGTGAAGAACCTCCGACAGAAACTGGAACCTGACCCCCGCCACCCCCGCTACATCCTCACGGTGTATGGTGTGGGATACAAGTTCAGCGAGACAGGCGGGAATTAGAAGGATGCGAAGCCTCACGGTAAAACTCACGCTGGCATTCCTTGCCATCGCTTTCATCTCGGTGGGGATGGTTGGATTTCTTGCCAACCGAGCGACCCAGATGCAGTTCGGTTCGTACCTCGAACAAAACCCTTGGCTTGAACGGATGGGGCCGGGGATGGCTTTGCACATGCAGCGGATGATGCTCCAGATGTTTGGCCCTCCGGAGCGCCGGTTCTTAGCCCGGGTAAACCGGGCCATCTGGCTCTCTGCCCTCGCCTCCGGTATCCTTGCCACAATACTCGGCCTCCTGTTGACGCGCCAACTCACAGCTCCGCTCAGGGAACTGGCAACAGCGGCCCGCCGGATTGGGAGGGGAGAGCTCAGGCAGATGGTTGAGGTGTACGCCGATGATGAGCTTGGTGAAGTCGCGCAGGCCTTTAATGCCATGGCCGCTGCGTTGAATAAACAGGAGGAGCTCCGCCGCCAGCTTCTGGCCGACATCGCCCACGAGCTCGGAACGCCCCTTGCCGTTATCCAAGGGAACCTTGAGGGGATGCTCGATGGGGTGATCGAGCCAACAGCTGAGAGGCTCGCTTCTCTGCATACGCACGTCGGCCTCCTTGCTCGTCTGGTCAAGGACCTGCGAGATCTTTCCCTGGCGCAAGCCGGCCAGCTCACTCTCCACCCAGAGAGGCTGGACCTCGCGAGGACCATCCAGGAGATCATAGAAGTCGTCCGGCCCAGGGCTGAGGAAAAAGGTATCACCCTGGTCACTTCCGTCGACACTGTTCCTCCCGTCTTGGTCGACCCCCATCGCCTAGCCCAGGTCCTCCATAATCTCCTGGACAATGCTTTGCGTCATACCCCTCCAGGTGGTACCGTGGAGATCGTGGCGAGGCAAGAAAATAAGATGGTCCGCGTCTCGGTAAGGGACACAGGTTCAGGAATCCCCCCCGAGGACCTCCCCCACGTATTTGACCGGTTTTACCGGGTGGACAGATCCAGATCACGTGCAACAGGCGGGACCGGGCTTGGTCTGGCAGTTGTGAAGCACGTTGTGGAAGCCTCTGGTGGGCAGGTTTTCGTGGAGAGCAAGATGGGCCAAGGGAGCACCTTCTCCTTTACCCTCCCCATGGCCTAAGTAACCCCTCTCTGCGAAATGCCTAACATCCCTCGCCGAAGCCACTGGCCTCTACCCCGAGCCAGCGGAACTGGACGGCGTAAAGTCCTAGAAGGCAAACATCGCAGAGGATCCGATACCCGAAGGGCCATGCATCGGGCATCTCGGCGATCTCCACCGGGGTCTGGCACCGCTCACACCGTTCTCTCATCTCCACCATGCTGGGTACCTCCCCTCCTTGGAATCCCTGCTCGCAAACCACACGAAATCTCCTCCCAAGGCTTCGCCAGGCCTCCTTAAAAA
Source organism: bacterium (assembly GCA_030550015.1). Lineage (GTDB taxonomy): Bacteria > Sysuimicrobiota > Sysuimicrobiia > Sysuimicrobiales > Thermofontiviventaceae > Thermofontivivens > Thermofontivivens primus. Next base: position 9,012 of record JAUQQG010000081.1, read on the forward strand.
GGCGACGCCCCTCGCACATGCGAGAGGCGTCGCGGCCTTAGCTTGGGTTCTTTATACCACAGGAACGGGGAGAAGTCAACCTCATGGACACGGCGAACAACCCTCTTGACCTCCCTCCCGGGATATTGTAAAGTTGTGGTTGATTAAACTATTGGAGATCTCTTTAGTCTCTTTTAGAGATGGATTCGCTAGAGACCTCGAAAGGTCGCATACACTCAACCGGGAAGGCGTTCGCTGTTGTCCTGTGGATCCTCGTTGCGGCTGCGGTCCTCGGGACCATCGGGGCTAGCCGTCGCTGGTGGCTCCCTCCTCTCGCCTCCACCCAGGGGGCAGATGTCGATCGTCTCTTCTACCTCACCCTTGCCATCACCAGCTTGGTGTTCGTCCTCGTGCAGATCCTGTTGGGTGTGTTCGTCTACCGGTTCATCGCCACAAAAGAAGAGAGGGCTGCCTCCTGGCATGAGCATCGGGGGTTAGAGGTCTCCTGGACTTTGATCACCGCCGTTGTCCTTACCATCCTCATCTCCATGGGAGGGCTGGTGTGGGCAAAGCTCCATCAGCCTCCGCCAGCTGGCGCCCTCGTTGTCGAGGTGACGGCAGAACAGTTCGGATGGCGCATCCGGTATCCTGGCCCTGATGAGAAATTTGGGCGCACCGCACCGCAGCTCATCAGCGCGACAAACCCGCTTGGAATCGACCCAGCGGACCCGGCTGGCCAGGACGACGTTGTGACCCTGAACGACCTTCGCCTCGTGGAGAACCACCCCGTGCGTATCCTTATTCGCTCCAAGGACGTGATCCACAGCTTCTTCCTCCCCAACTTCCGCATCAAACAGGACGCTGTACCGGGGATGGCTGTGGAGGTGTGGTTCACCCCTCGAGTTGCCGGCGACTACCCCATTGCCTGTGCGGAGCTGTGTGGGGTCGGCCACTACATCATGCGGGGTCAGGTGAAGGTTGTCTCCCAGGAGGAATTCGAGAGATGGCTCCAAGGGAAGCGGGAGTAGATAAAGGAGAGGAAAGATGAGTGCACACCAGACCCATACTGTCGTCGCGCACAAGGAGAGCTTCCTCCGCCGGTACATCTTTAGCCAGGACCACAAGATCATCGGGATCCAGTACTACCTCACTTCCTTATTCATGGCCGTCGTCGGTGGGATCCTGGCGATGCTCATCCGCTTGCAGCTGGGCTGGCCGGGGAGCTCAGGGATCCGGCCCGATGCCTACCTCGCCTTTGTGACGATGCATGGGACGATCATGATCTTCTTCTTCCTCACCACCATCCTCACTGGAGGGTTCGGAAACTTCCTCATCCCCCTCCAGATCGGAGCAAGGGATATGGCCTTTCCCTTCTTGAACATGCTCTCCTACTGGCTGTTCCCTCCTGCGATCATCGTGCTCCTCGCTTCGTTCTTTGTCTCGGGTGGAGCCCCGAACTCCGGGTGGACAGCCTATCCGCCCTTGAGCGCCCTGAAGGAAGCGGCGCCTGGATCTGGCCTTGGGCAGACTCTCTGGCTCATCAGCCTGGCGATCCTCATCGTTGCCTTCCTATTCGGCTCCCTCAACTACATCACGACGGTTCTGACCCTACGGACCCGCGGGATGTCCATGATGCGCCTCCCGTTAACGATCTGGGCGTTGTTCATTACCGCCATCCTCTCCCTCCTGGCGTTTCCCGTGTTGCTCGCGGCGGCGGTCATGCTCTTGTTTGACCGCATCGCCGGGACCAGCTTCTTCCTCCCTGCGGGCCTCGTCGTGGGAGGAAAGCTCATCCCATCCGCCGGCGGTTCTCCTCTCCTGTGGCAGCACCTCTTCTGGTTCCTGGGGCATCCAGAGGTCTATGTCCTGATTCTTCCTCCCATGGGATTTGTCTCGGATATCCTGTCCACGTTCTCCCGGAAGCCCATCTTTGGGTACAAGGTAATGGTGGCATCCATTAGTGCCATCGGCTTCCTGAGCTTCATCGTCTGGGGCCACCACATGTTCGTGAGTGGCATGAATCCATGGTTGGGAACAGCGTTCATGGCCACGACGCTCGTCATTGCCGTTCCTTCAGCCATTAAGACATTCAACTGGCTGGCCACTTTGTACAAGGCACGGATCACGATCTCCACGCCCATGCTCTTCGCGCTCGGGTTTGTCTCCCTGTTCGTCACCGGGGGGCTCACAGGGATCTTTCTAGGCTCCCCCACCATTGACATCCAACTCCACGACACCTACTTTGTCGTGGCTCACTTCCATTTCGTGATGGCAAGCGCCGCGCTGTTCGGCGTCTTCGCCGGGACCTACTACTGGTTTCCTAAGATGTTCGGGCGCATGATGTCTGAACGCCTGGGTCGGTGGCACTTCTGGCTGACCTTCCTAGGGATCTACGCCACTTTCTTCCCGATGCACTACCTGGGCATCGCCGGGATGATGCGGCGTATCTACTCGCCGCTGCTGTACCCGCACCTCCAGCCGCTCCAGCCCCTCAACGTCTTCATCTCCGTGGCCGCGTTCGTCCTAGGAGTAAGCCAGCTGATCTTCGCTTTCAACTTCTTCTGGAGCCTGTTCCGCGGGGAGAAAGCCCCGGTGAACCCCTGGAGGGCCAACACCCTGGAGTGGACAGCTCCTTCCCCACCGCCGCACGGAAACTGGGGAGAGACCCTCCCCACCGTCCACCGGTGGCCATACGATTACAGCGTCCCAGATGCGCGCGAGGACTACATCCCCCAGACCGTCCCCGTTGCTGTACCTGGCGCACGTCGTGAGGTATGAGTCGTAGGTGACACAACAGATAGACGATAGACAGGGAAGATAAGATGACTCAGCTCCTCGTAAAGGAAAAGACAAAGGAAAGCGCCGCCTACTGGGGAACCGGTTTTGATAGGGATCCACCCGGAGGAGGTGGATGGGGGTTCGAGGAAGCCCTGCCCTCATCCCGGTATAGCGCCAGGATCGCGGTGTGGTTCCTTCTCGCGGCCATCGCTATGCTCTTCATGGCCTTCACCAGCACGTACCTGTCGAGACGGACGGTGGCGGACTGGGTGCCCATCGCAGCGCCACGGATTCTCTGGGCCAACACAACGATCCTCCTGGTAAGCAGTGGCTTGCTGGAGTGGTCTCGGCGGGCCCTCAGGCGCGGCAGCCTCTGGAGCGCGCAACGTGGCTTCCTGGGGACCACCTTGCTGGGGTGCACCTTCCTGGCCGGCCAAATCCTCGCTTGGCGTCAGCTCGTCCGCCAGGGGATCGGGCTCCAGGGGAGTCCCCACGGCGCCTTCTTCTTCCTCCTCACCGGCGCCCATGGGCTCCACATCCTGGGAGCGATCCTCGCCCTTGCCTTCGTGACCTTCTCCGCGTGGAAGGGGCGTTATTCGCCGGGTAACATGGAACCCGTCGACCTGAGTGCGACCTTCTGGCACTTCCTCGACGGGCTGTGGTTGTACCTGTTCTTGTTACTCTTCTGACCCTAAGGAGTTGGAGAGATGGGAGAGAGCCCTGCTGTACAGACAATGGCCGTCAGAACGCTGCAGGAGATCGACCAGGAGCAGGTCCTGACATCTGACTGGGGCGGCGGACGCTCTCCTTTCGGGGTGAGCTGGGCCAAGTTCATGATGTGGATCTTCCTCGCCTCCGACGCCCTTACTTTCGCGGGGTTGCTCTCGGGGTACGGGGTGGCCAGGCTCCACAGCGGGAACTGGCCGAGACAAGGGGAGATCTTCAACCTGTGGGTTGTGGCCACGATGACGTTCATCCTCATCTGCAGCAGCGCCACCATGGCTATGGCCGTCGGCTCGGCACGGCGTGGTGACCGGGCAGCTGCAGTTCGGTTCCTGGCCCTGACCATCCTGGGTGGCCTCTCCTTCCTTGGCATGCAGGCCTATGAGTGGACGAACTTTATCCTCGAGGGGGCCCGCCTCACCACGAATCCCTGGGGGGTTCCTTTGTTCAGCGCCACCTTCTTTGTGATCACAGGGTTTCATGGAGGGCACGTGACAAGCGGCGTCCTGTACCTCCTGGGCGTCACCATCCGTGCTTTGCGCGGGCGCTATTCAGCCGAGGGCGTAGAGATTGCAGGTCTGTACTGGCACTTCGTGGACCTGGTCTGGGTCTTCATCTTCACGTTGCTGTATCTGATTTAGCTGGGAGTGAGGAGTGAGCAGTAAGGAGTCAGGAGTTAGGAGTAAAGGAGAGGGAGGAAGAATGGAAGGCGCAGGGCACGGTGGATACAAGATCTACATCCTCACCTGGTTCTGGCTGCTCGTCATCACAGCCCTTGAGGTCAGTATCACCCTAGTGCACATGCCAAAGATGCTTATGGCCTCCCTGCTTATCCTCCTGGCCCTCATGAAGGTCGCCCTCATCGCCGCATACTTCATGCACCTGCGGTTTGAGCGCTTGAGCCTCGTCTATGTCGCGGTGACGCCTCTGGTCTTCGCGGCCATCCTCTTCTTCGCCCTCGTGCCAGACGCCACCCGTCTCCCGGGCCTCCGGTGAACGGGGTTAACCAAAAAGTTGTCCCCGCAAGGCCGCGGCCTTAGCCAAGGGGGTAAGGCGGCAGGTTTATCGTATCCAAACGGCTGGAAGGAGCTAGGTGGAAGTGCCGTCAGACCCGGTACTCGGCGTCCAAGTTGTGAGGGGTAGTGGAGGGCGTGGAGGCACAGCAATCGCGTGGACGCGCAAGAGGCGGTGGGTGGAAACCGGATATCCGAAAGTAAGGCATAAAGGGGGGAGGCAAATGCCAGAGGTTCAATCGCACGGGATACGCATCAGCTACGATGATTACGGCCAGGGAGAGCCGGCGCTCCTCTTCATGCCCGGCTGGTGTTCTAGTCGCAGAGTCTTTGACGAACTCACCCGGCGCTGCGCCCAATGGAGGCGCACACTTGCCATCGACTGGCGCGGGCATGGACAGTCGGAGAGACCCACCGATGATTTCGGAGCCAGCGACCTCGCTGACGATGCCCTCGCCGTGGTCGAAGCGAGCCAGGCGGACCGGGTGGTGCCCGTCGCGCTGGCCCATGCAGGCTGGATCGCCATCGAGCTGCGCCGCAGGCTGGGTGCTCGTATCCCAAAGCTCGTGCTGCTCGACTGGATCGTCCTCGAAGCACCACCGCCCTTTCTTGGGGCACTGCAGTCGCTCCAGGATCCGGCCTTGTGGCAGCAAACGCGCGAGCAACTCTTCTCCATGTGGCTCCAGGGACTGGACATTCCTGCGTTGACCCACTTTGTGCGCGAGGATATGGGCTCGTATCCCTTTGAGATGTGGGCCCGCGCAGGCCGCGAGATCGGCGCCGCGTATGCAAAGGCCGGGAGCCCCCTCCAGGCCCTAGCCAGCTTGGACCCTCCCGTGCCGGTGCTCCATCTGTACGCTCAGCCAGAAGACCCAGGATACCTGGCTGCACAGCGCTCGTTTGGTGCCGCGCATCCGTGGTTCCAGGTGCTGAAGCTCCAAGCGCGTAGCCACTTCCCCATGTATGAAGTGCCGGACGAGATGGCGATGGCTATCGAGAGATTTGCAGCTTAATTCAGGGGCTCCGTCAAGAGGTGTGTAAATGTCCAGGCGGCGACCTCCTTTTCCGTGACCTCAATGCCATCCTCGTAGCCGTAGACCTCGGTCAGCAAGTCGGGGACATTTTTCTGGGAACTGGAATCCATATTGCGCTGTGTCGATGATACCCCGTGTGTTTGTTGCGGCCATCCTCCTCTTCGCTCTCTGCCCGGATGCCACCAGGATCCCGGGTCTCCGGTGAAGGGGGATATTACTCACCAAGCCATTCCTGTGCAGGTATACTTAGGAACTCCTCCACAGGGATCCCTTACCCGCCTACCAGGAGCTTCCGAACAGACCGGTAGGTGCGTGCAAACAGCTCCATGCCGGGAAGCGACTCCTTGCGCCTCCCGCTTGTGACCTCAATGGCCACTAGATGGCCATTCCCGTGAAGGACGTAATCCACCTCATGCCCGTGCTCCCGCTAGTAGAACACCTCAACGCCTGTACCAGCAAGGCTGTTGACGAGATAGGCACCTACGGCCGATCCCACAAGGCGACCCCAGAATTCCGGATCCCCCCGTGCCTTCTCGAAGGGACGGTCCGAAGATGCTGTCATCAATGCAGTATTGAGCACAAGCAACTTGGGGCTTGATCCTCGCTGCCGGATGCGGGACCCGGAATACTTCTGGAGTCCCGTCACCATCCCTGCCCCCGAAAGGAGCTGAAGGTAGTGCGCAAGAGTCGTGGTATTTCCTGCATCCTGAAGCTGGCCAAGCATTTTTTGGTAGGACAGCACCTGTCCTGAATCGTCACAAGCCAATCGAAACAGTTGCCGCAACAGCGCAGGTTTGTCCACCCTTGTGAGCAGGAGGATATCGCGGGCAAGCGCGGTCTCCACGAGGGAGTCCAGGATGTAGTGCGCCCAGCGATCTCTTTCGTCAATAAGGACGGCAGCTCCGGGGTAGCCACCGAAATACAGGTAACGATCTAGATCCCACCCAAAAGCCTGATGCATCTCCACGTAAGACCAGTGCGAGATACGGATCAGCTCAAAGCGGCCAGCAAGGCTCTCCGTGAGGCCCTCCTGGACAAGCAGCGGGGGAGACCCGAGGAGGATCACCTTAAGGTTGATGCCTGCTGCGGTGTCTTCATCCCAGAGGCGCTTGACCGTCTCCGGCCAGCCGGGAACTTTGTGTACCTCGTCAAGAACGAGCAAGCTGCCACCCTTTCCAGCCTCGCGGCTACGGATTCTCCCAACCTCCCACTGTGATGGGTCTATGTGGCGATCCAAATTCATGGTATTGTCCTTGGCCCCTGACCTAAGTCAGTTGTGCCCATGGCACTGCGTTCTTTAAAATCCCCCCTAGAATGGGGCGTCACTATCTGAAGGCTGCAATCCTATGGATTCTCCTCACTGCGATAGGGGAGTTCCTTGCCCTTCGGATTCCTCTCTTTCCCACGGCCGCCGCAGAAGAGGCCAGGATCATTGACTCCTCGTTCATCCTTCTCATGATCCTGGGGATCCCGGTGTTCACCTTCGTCCTGGCCGTGTTGATCTACACCCTCTCCACCTTCCGCAGCCGGGAGGAGGCGCCAGAAGATGGTCCCCCGGTGCACGGGCGGCCTGCGGTGGCCCTGCTGTGGATTACCATTACGGCCGGCCTCGCCATCTACGTGATCTTTAACCCAGGGTTGAAGGGCCTAGCGGAGCTGAGGGCTAACCAGAGAGCCGACCTGGTGGTCCGCGTAGAAGGGTCCAGGTGGTTCTGGAAGGTCACCTATCCGGAGTACGGGATCACCGCCAGGGAGATCGTGTTGCCTGTCCACAGGAGAGTTCGTTTTGAGGTCACCTCCGTCGACGTCGTCCACTCCTTCTGGGTCCCCGCCTTCCGGGTGAAAATCGACGCCGTGCCCGGGATAGTGACCCGCGTATTCGTAACACCAACACAAACGGGGACATTTCAGGAGGACTATCACTTCCGGCTCCAGTGCGCGGAGCTGTGCGGGCTGGGCCATAGCATGATGACTGCCCCTGTGACGGTCCTGGAGCAAGGAGAATTTGACGCCTGGGTGGGTAAGGCGAAACCGTGAAGGAAAGGGGCAAGGGGTGATGGCATTTGCTCCCATCCTGAGAGGGCTTGTGTGGGGGGCCCTAGGATTCCTACTCGGAGGAGGAGGCGCGGTCCTTGTCCGGCTCCTTCTGGGCCTTCCGGCGTTCCAACCGGAGCCTCTCATCACCATCGGATACTTCCCTGGCCTCCTCGGATGGCTCCTGGGCGTAGGTGCCTGGGACGTTTGGGCACGGGAGTGGTTCGGATTGCCGGTGAGGCGGGAGGCCGTCTATGACTGGCGGAGGTACTTCCGGTTCACCACCGACCACAAGGTCATCGGGGTCCAGTACCTGGTCACCTTCGTGGTTCTGTTCCTCCTCGCAGGCTTCTTCGCCATGCTCATGCGCATCGAGCTGATGGCACCCGGCCCGACGATCATGTCGGCGGGCCTGTACAACCACATCATGAGCATGCACGGGATCATCATGATCGCCGTGGCTGTTGCAGCGATCATCGGAGGGCTCGGGAACTTCGCCGTCCCCCTCCTCATCGGGGCCGAGGATATGGCCTTCCCGCGCATCAACGCCCTGAGCTACTGGCTGATCCCCCCCGTGGCTGTTCTCCTGGTCTCCACATTCTTTGCAGGCGGTTTTGATTCGGGGTGGACGGCTTACCCACCGCTCAGTGAGGTGAATGCACCAGGGCAGGTCTTGTTCAACCTTGCTGTGATCACCTTCGGCTTCTCCTCGATTCTCGGAGCTCTCAACTTCCTCGCCACGATCCTCCGGCTGCGAGCTCCTGGAATGACTTGGAGAAGGCTTCCGATCTTCGTGTGGTCGATCTTCGCGGCGTCTTTCATCAGCCTCACGGCCACCCAGTTCCTGGCCGCCGGGCTCCTCATGATCCTCCTCGATAGGGAGGCGGGGATGACGTTCTTCAACGCCGCAAGGGGAGGTGCACCTCTCCTTTACCAGCACATCTTCTGGTTTTACTCCCACCCAGCGGTGTACATCATGATCCTCCCAGCATTCGGCTTGGCGCTGGAGATCCTCCCGCACTTCTCCCGGAAACCGCTCTACGCCTACCCTTGGCTCGTGGCGGGCTTCTTCGGCATCGTCTTCCTCAGCTTCATCGTCTGGGCGCACCACTTGTTCACCAGCGGCATGCCCGATTACCTCCATGGACCCTTCATGGCGACAACGGAGCTGATCTCCATCCCGACAGGCCTCGTCTTCCTCTCCGCGCTGGGCACCATCTGGATGGGCAGGCTCCGGCTAAAGACCCCGATGCTCTTTGCCCTCGGCTTTTTGTTCAACTTCCTCATCGGAGGTGTCACCGGCATCTTCAACGCTGACGTGCCGACGGACCTGCACCTCCAGGATACGTACTTCGTCGTCGGCCACTTCCACTTCACCATCATGGGCGGGATGATCTTTGCCCTCTTCGCCGGGATCTACTACTGGTTCCCCAAGATCACGGGCCGTATGTACAATGAGACACTGGGAAAGCTGCACTTCTGGTGGATGTTCCTCACCTTCAATACAACGTTCATTCCTATGTTCTGGCTCGGCCTCTTTGGTATGAACCGCAGGATCTTTGACTACCCGCCTGCTCTGGGGTCCGTCAACCGGTTCATCTCCATCTCTGCCTTCTTGCTGGGGTCCAGCTTCGTCGTCTTCGTCTCCAACATGGTTCTGTCATGGGCCAGGGGTCCCCAAGCGGCCGCGAATCCCTGGCAGGCGCGCACGCTGGAGTGGCAGGTCCCCTCACCACCACCTGTGCACAACTTCCCTGCCCCACCCCAAGTGGTGGGGCATCCCTACGACTACGGTTTCACGAACTCCGTGCATGCTCTGGTGGGAGTAAGCGGGGGATCTGGAGAACAAGGGGTGGACACCGATGGATGAGACCAGGAAGCGCGCGCAGCTCCGTCTCGGGCTGTGGGTCTTTATCGCCCTCATCATCTTGACGGTGGTGGAGCTATGGATCGCTTTTGCGGTACCCAGGCCCCTCTTGTACTTGGTAGTCATCAACCTCGCAGATGCCTGGCTGATCATGGAGTACTTCATGCACCTTTCTCGGATGTGGCGCGCGGAGGAATGATGGAGATGCAAACCGTTCGTGTACATGTCCCTTATGACCATACCCACACAAGGCGCATCGGCCTCTGGCTCTTCTTCATCTCGGAGGGATTCCTGTTCCTGGCCTTGATCTCCAGCCGCTACTACCTCTTTGGGCTATCCCGTCCCGAGGAGCTGAACCAAGCTCTTGGCCTTCTCATCACCACAATCCTCCTCCTCAGCAGCCTCACGGCCTACAGGGCCGAGACCTCCATCCTCCACGGTGATCAAGGGATGTTCCTGCGCAACACGCTGGCTACAATCCTGCTGGGAAGTCTCTTCCTGGTCGGCGTCGCGTTGGAGTGGGCGGAGGCCTTCCGCTTCTTCCCGCCGCACACGCGCTTCGGCACGATTTTCTTTACCCTGACCGGGATGCACGGGTTCCACGTTCTCAGCGGAGTCGTCCTGCTGGTCTTCCTTTACTTCCACGGGAGGCGGGGGCGGTTCGGCGTAACGAATACCTGGCCAGTGGAGGGCGTCATCAAGTACTGGCACTTTGTGGACGTGGTTTGGGTGTTCATCTATCCCACACTCTACCTAGTCTCGTCCTAAGTATCGCTTGGCCCCTGCAGATTACCCCCTCAAAAGGAATCTTGCTGGGGCCAGATCATCCGTTTGTCGAAGGCCTGGCCGCTTTTCACAAGACCAGACCGAATCCAGAAAAGTAGTTGCAAAAAGAAGACAAAGTGGATTAAAATACTCTTAAATGCAGGTGGAGCTCTTCGAGCGCTTTGCCCAAGCCTCCAACCTCCGAGAACTTCTCGATGGGATGAGTCTATTGGCGGGCGGGCCGGTCCTGGTCACGGATCCAAGCGGGCGACTCCTATGCCTCCCTTCCTGCCATCCGGATTCCTGCCCCCTGCTGGAAGGTCAAAGTATGCGCTCCCCGCATTGCCCAGTGGCGCAGAAGGTGGCGGAACATGCTTGCAATGGGGCGCGATCTCCCGTGGTGATGCGCTTCCATGGTGTACGCCATGTCGTCTCCTCCATCCAGGGTTGGGGACGCCTCCTGGGCTTCGTCATCGCAGAGGAGAGGAGCTGCGGTCCCCTGAGAGGACCCTCCTCTCAATCTCTTCGGCACTTGCGCCTGGGAGCCACGTTGCTCTCCAAGTGGATCGAGCGGGTGCTGGCCTACATAGAGCATGGTCCAGCCCTTCACTCGGAAAAGACGAACGGCCAGGATGCCCTCGATGGGCAGGTCCTGGAGGAGCTCGCCGGTTGCCGAAGGGCCTCCACAAGAGAGATCCTCAAGGAAGCGATCCTCGCCAGAAAGATCTCCCCTCATGGGGTGGCCCGCTTGCGCAGGGAGTTCGGCCTTACCTGGAGGGAGGTGGAGGTGTTCGTGCGTTATTACCTCTTTCCCCACCAGGAGGCCATTCAGAACGGGAACGCCCGGCGCTCCCTCGCGCGTCACCTTGGGATCACGGAAGGAACGCTGCGCGTCTACCTGAATGAGGTGCGCAGCAAGCTCAGCCTGCAAGCAAGGCGCGGCAGCCTGTCGATTCTCCTCTGGGCAAGGGAGGAGAGGATTGCCCCTTCGGATATCTTATCCTAATGAGTGTGCATGAATTCAGGGAGGGGAAAATGGTTTGCTTGACGAACAGAGCCGCAACCTGCGCGTATTTGCGTGGGACTTATACAACTACGGAAGGGGGATCATCATGAGGAGAACCACGGTTTTGCTTATCGGGTGCCTTTTTCTGTTCGTCCTAGTGCAGGCGGGAGGAGGAGCGCCCAAAAAGCAGGAGGTCACGATTCAGCTCACAGAGTTTGCGTTCAAGCCCAATAAGATCACCTTGACCAAGGGAGTGCCTGCTGAGCTGAAACTCTCCAATAAGGGAAGCGTGACCCACGAGTTTATGGTCTACGCACCTCCAAAGGCTGGTATGTCGATGGAAGATGTGGAGAAGTGGGCGGAGGACCAGTCCTACTTCAAGGACCTTGAAGTTACGGTCGAGGGAGCTGGCATCGAGGTCGTAGGAAAGGGCATCTTCGAGGTGGAGATCGAGGCAGGGAAATCGGCCGAGATCAAGTTCACGCCCACTAAGGCCGGGACGTTTGAGATCGGCTGCCACCTGCCCGGCCACTATGAGGCAGGGATGAAGGGAACGCTGGTCGTGAAGTAGAAAATTCTTAGGCTATGAATCGATTCCAGCGCTTGTCTGTCGCGACAGCCATTGCGGTGTACCTTCTCATCGTCCTAGGGGGCGTCGTCCGGGCGATGGGGGCGGGATTGGCGTGCCCGGACTGGCCGCTTTGCCACGGGCGGCTGATCCCGCCTCTCCAGGGCCCCATCCTTGTGGAGTATTTCCACCGCTTGGCTGCGGCCGTTGTGAGCGTGCTCGTGGTGATCACTGCTATCGAGGCCTGGCGGAGGGAACGCCATCATAGAACCATCGTCTTCCTGGCTTCCGTGGCGGTGATCCTCCTGGTCATCCAGGTATTCCTTGGCGGCTTCACGGTACTCACCAAGCTCCACCGCGCCTTGACCGCGGCCCACCTGGCGACGGCCGCGGCCCTGCTGGCTGTCGTCGTCCTTCTGGCGAGCCTGAGCTTCCGAACCCCCGCCCCGATCTCCGGAGGATCTCGAAGAAGATGACGGGCTACACGTTCCCTCACTCCTTCCTTGACTACCTCAGCCTCACCAAGCCGAGGATTGTCTTCCTCCTCTTGGTTACCACGTTCACGACCATGTTCATGGCGGCGCAAGGAAGGCCCCCTCTCCTTCTGAGCCTATGGACGCTCCTTGGGGGGGCACTTGCAGCTGGGGCAGCCAACGCCATCAACTGTTACCTCGACAGGGACATCGATGCAATCATGGCCCGCACGCGCAAGCGGCCACTCCCCGCAGGACGGTTGAAAGATCGGCATGCTCTATGGTTTGGGGTCTTCCTCTCGGCCGCCTCATTCGTTGTGTTGGCCCTGCTCGTCAACCTCCTCAGCGCCTTGCTCGCGGTTGCGGGTATCGTGTACTACGACGCCATCTACACAGCTTGGTTGAAGCGCAGGACCCCTCAAAACATCGTGATCGGGGGTGCGGCGGGAGCAATTGCTCCGCTTCTGGGGTGGTCCGCCGTCACGGGCCGCCTGGAATTCCCCGCCTTCCTCCTCTCCCTCATCATCTTCTTGTGGACGCCTCCCCACTTCTGGTCCCTGGCTTTAAACCAAGCTCAGGACTACCAGAGGGCGGGCATTCCTATGCTCCCTGCCATCTCCGGGGAGCAGGAGACTTCCCGGCAAATCGTGCTCTACACCTTCACTCTCGTCCCAGCGACACTCCTCCTCTATCCCTTTGAGGTCGTGGGGAAGGTCTACTTCCTCGCAGCGCTCCTCCTCAATGGAGGGCTCCTGTTCTTTGCTCTGAACCTCCTCCTGCACCCGCACCGGCAATCGGCTTGGCGTCTCTTCTACTACTCCAACGTCTACTTAGCCCTGCTCTTCCTCGCCCTGGTGGTGGACCGCCTCGCCTGAGGCACACCGAAGGAATCGGTGGAAAGATCCTTTTTACCGGGAGCCCTCTCTCGAAAAAGGCGGTAGTCGTTCCCGGGGAAGGAATACGGAGTCCCTTGGAAGAAGAGCTTATCTAGCTGTTTAAAGTAGCCCATGATCCCGCCTGGAATCCCGTTCGGGAGAGGATGCGGGAGAAGGAATATGGAGTGAGGGGGGATCTCCATGCGAAAGGCACCCTTCCTCATCCTCATCGTTTTTTCCCTCCTTTTTCTCGGTGAGACCACGACAGGAGCAGAGGAGAGCGCGTGGCCGTTGTTCGGCTACGATCTCGTCCATACGAACTTCAACCCGGTAGAAAAACGCATCAATTCTGCATCTGTGCCTCACATGCAGGTGGCTTGGCGCCTCCAGGCCGACGGGCCGGTACACATGCCGGTGGTCGACCGAGAGATTGCTTATTTCGGATCGTGGGCGGGAACGTTCTACGCCGTGGAGGTCTCCACGGGGAAGGTGCGCTGGCGCATCACAACGGAGACCTATCCGGAACCCCGCTACGGTTTCCCCACTCTCGGCGTTACGGCCACAGCTGCGGTGCAGGACGGCAGGATCTACTTCCCCACAGCGCTGGCCCGCGTTTGGTGCGTGGACGCGCGGACGGGGAAAGTCCTCTGGAGGCAGGCCATTGGGAATCCCAAGGCGGATGACATCTCCTGGTCCTCGCCGGTGGTGCACAGGGGTAGAGTCTACATCGGCGTCTCCTCGCGCAGCGACCATCCTACCCAGAAAGGGAAGGTGGTCGCCCTCGATGCCCGAACGGGGAAGATCCTCTGGACCTTCTCCACGGTCACCTATGCCACCCCCGAATGGGACGCCGGTGGATCCGGCGTGACCTCCACGCCCACGTTAGATCCCCGCAGGAACGTCCTGTACATCACCACCGGGAACCCGCGCAGCCCGACCAAGGAACTACCGCCAGGTCCTAACCTCTATTCCGAAAGCATCCTCGCCCTGGATGCCCGCACAGGGAGGAAGCTCTGGCACTACCAGGCGACGCCACGCGACCCTCTGGACCTTGACTTCATCGCGTCGGCGAACTTGTTCACCATTCGCAAGAACGGCACGGCGATACAGGTCGTGGGAGCCGGGAAAAAGGACGGTTTTTACTACTTAGTCGATGCAGAGACCGGGCGTCTCATCTACAAGAAAGCCTTAGGAACGAAGGAGTACGGAGCAACCATCATGGGCGACGCAGCCCTCGCGCATGGAAGGCTCTACCTCGGCGTGACGCTCTTCTCCCCGCAAGGACCCAGGGGGAAGATGGCTGCCCTGGAGCCAGCCACCGGGCGGGTGCTCTGGGAACGACCCCTCCTGGCCCACACCTTCAACCGCCCAACAGCTGCAGGAGATGTCGTCTTCCTGGGGGATTATAAGGGGAACTTGTATGCGTTTGAGATGGCAAGTGGGAAGCTCCTTTGGCATCGCGCCATGGGAGGACGCATCGGCCCACGCGGGAAGGACGGCGTGACCGTTGCTGCAGGCGTCGTGCTGGTGCCGTTGGGGTACCCTGCAAATGTCCTCGCTGCCCTCCGCCCATCCCTGCGGTGATTGGGACTAAGAAAGCCGCTCATCCCTCCTTTTTTGAGGTTTGAGATGCCGGTCCCACAGGCCGACGGTCATCACTGCGAGCAGACCTAAACAACCCGCTACGAAGAACCCCGTGCGCGGCCCCCACAGATCCATCACGCCTCCAGTCAGAAGGGCCCCAAGAGGGGTGGATCCGGCAAAGAGCAGCGTGTACATGCTCATCACCCTGCCCCTGAGGTGATCAGGGACGAGGACCTGCACCGAGGTGTTGGTCGTGGCGGTGAACGTGATCATGGAGAATCCTGCAATGGCCGCAAGCCCTACAGCGGGAGGGAGACTCCCTACAAGCCCCATCCCCAATACAGCCAGGGAGACTGCGGTCGCTCCGCCATAGCGAAGCTCAGTGCGAGGACCAAAGCGGCTCGCCCCGGCAAGGGCGAGAGCTCCACTGAACGCGCCAATTCCCATGGCGGCCATGACGAACCCGTAAGATCGAGCATCTCCATGGAGCATGGTACGAGCCAAGACGGGGATCAACACGTTGAAGTTCAGGACCGCCGTGCTCACAGCACCGAGAAGCGCAAGGGAAGTGAGGATTGCGGGAGTGCGCAGGATGTATCCCAGACCATCCCGGATGTCCTGAAGGATGTTCCCTGGTGGGGAGGGATCGACAGGGAGAGGTTCGATGCGGGAGAGAGCCCATAGCACAGCGAGAAAGCTGATCCCGTTGAGGAAGAATGCCGGGGCGAGGCCGAAGCGAGCGAT
>JAUQQG010000026.1 GCA_030550015.1 bacterium
CGCTCGGCAACACTCCATCGATCTGGACACCAGGGAGAAGGGGGGCGATCTTGGGTTCATCACCCGTGGGCAATACGAGGAGGCATTCACCAAGGTTGCTTTCGGCCTTCCGGCTGGGCAGATTGGTGGTCCCGTGAAAACCTCCCAGGGTTACCATCTTATCCAGGTGCTGGAGCGGAAGCCAGCCCGGCCTGCCGTATACGAAGAGGTCAAGGAACGGATCGAGCGGACCCTCCGCCAGCAGAAAGCAGAGGAGCGCTTTGACCGGTGGTTCCGGGAAACACGGGCCAAGGCCAAGATCGTCCGCTTCGACCGTCCCAAAGAGTGAGCGAGATCGGAGGAGACTGCTCATGGAGCAACGCGCCGGTGACCTCTTTGAGAGGTTGATCCAGACTATGGAGAAACTGCGGGGGCCAGAAGGGTGCCCCTGGGATCGGGCGCAGACGCCGCAATCCCTCCTCCCCTACCTTGTGGAAGAGGCTTACGAGGTCGTCGAGGCGGTACACCGTGGCGATCCCCAGGAACTCTGCGAGGAGCTTGGGGACCTTCTCCTTCAGGTGGTCTTCCACGCGCAGATGGCCAAGGAGGAGGGGAAGTTTACAATCGAGGATGTCGTGACAGGGCTGACGGAAAAGCTGATCCGCCGTCATCCTCACGTGTTCGGTCATGCCCGGGCGGAGACGCCAGAGGAAGTCGTCGAGCGCTGGGAGGCGCTGAAGCAGCAAGAACGGGATGCAGCCGCCTCGCTCCTGGAGGGGATACCTCCCAGCTTGCCTGCGTTGATGTGGGCGCAGAGGCTCCAGGAGAGGGCCATCGCGGCGGGGTTCAGGTGGCCCGATGTGGACGCGTCAATGGACAAAGCCCGGGAAGAACTGGAGGAGCTTGCAGGAGTCTTGGGAACGGGGGAGAAGGACCGAATTGCCGAGGAGCTTGGGGATCTCCTGTTCACCCTCCTGAACGTGGCCATCTTAGCTAGGGTGGATGCGGAGCAAGCGCTGCGGGGGGCCTGCCGGAAATTCATCGATCGGTTCCAGTGGGTGGAAGCGAAGCTGGCCGCGGAAGGGAGATCCATGAAGGAGCAGGACCTGGGTCATCTCTTGGACCTCTGGCGACAAGCGAAGGAGCCGTGAGGCGTGCGTTCACAGACAAACCAGGAATGCGGTTGGACAAGTACCTGCAGGTCAGCAAGTTGGTCAAACGGCGTACCGTCGCCAATACCCTGTGCAACTTGGGGCGGGTCAAGGTCAATACCCATCCTGCCAAGGCCAGCAAGCAGGTCCACATCGGGGACTTGGTGGAGATTGATTTTGGCTCGCATCGGCTGGTCGCGAGAATCACGGCGATCCCTGCTACTACCAAAGGATCCAGCACTCCCCTGTACGAGGTGGTGGAGCGAGTCCAAGGGGACTTCCCATGGTGAGAAACTGGTCCTGCGGAGGAGGAAGGCATGGCGAAGATCATCTCGATCCGGGCGAGGGAGATCCTGGATTCCCGTGGGAATCCGACAGTGGAGGTGGATGTCTACCTTGAAGGGGGCGCGCTGGGAAGGGCAGGGGTCCCTTCCGGCGCCTCCACTGGGGTCCACGAGGCCCTGGAGTTGCGGGATGGGGATCCTTCCCGGTTCCTGGGGAAGGGTGTCACCAAGGCAGTGGCTCACGTCAACGAGGTCATCGCGCCTGCACTGGTAGGGATGGATGCCCTTGACCAGGCGGCCATCGATCGGAGGCTCTGCGAGCTAGATGGAACCCCAGACAAATCCCGCCTGGGGGCGAACGCCATCCTTGGCGTCTCGCTGGCGGTGGCAAAGGCCTCTGCTGCATCCCTTGGCCTTCCGCTGTTCCGCTACCTCGGCGGGGTCGCTGGGCGGGAGTTACCGGTGCCCTTGATGAATGTGATCAACGGTGGTCTGCACGCCGACAACACTCTGGACATCCAGGAGTTCATGATCGTCCCTCTGGGTGCGCCTTCGTTCTCAGAGGCGCTCCGAATGGGCGCCGAGGCCTTCCATCACCTCAAGAAATTGCTCCGGGAGCGAGGGCTCTCCACGACGGTAGGGGATGAAGGAGGTTTTGCGCCAAACCTGCCAACGAATGCCGCGGCGCTGGACCTTCTCCTGCAGGCGATTGAGCGGGCTGGCTACGAACCCGGGAGGGACATTGCTCTGGCCCTCGACGTTGCCGCCACGAGCCTTTACCACGAAGGGAAGTACCGCTTCTCGGGAGAGAGAGTGGAACGGGACCGCGAAGCGATGATTGCCTACTATGCTGACCTTTTGGAACGGTACCCAATTGTCTCCATCGAAGATGGCCTCCATGAGGACGACTGGGAAGGGTGGAGGGTCCTCACACAGCGCCTCGGCCGGCATGTGCAGCTTGTGGGTGACGATCTGTTTGTGACCAATGTGGACCGCCTCCGAGAGGGGATCACCCGGGGGGTCGCCAACGCCATTCTCATCAAACCAAACCAGATCGGCACTGTGAGTGAAACCCTTGCCGCCGTGGAGCTTGCCAAGCGAGCGGGGTATGGGGTGATCATCTCCCACCGGTCTGGGGAGACGGAAGACCCTGCCATTGCAGACCTTGCCGTAGCGATCAACGCAAGGCAAATCAAGACTGGCGCCCCCTCGCGCGGGGAGCGCGTAGCCAAGTATAACCAGCTCCTTCGCATCGAGGAGCTCCTTGGCCCCGGCGGGACCTATGCGGGGAGGGCAGCGTTCCCCTCCCTTCCGTGATGGAATCGAAGCATTGTGCCGGCGTTAAGCAAGAAGCGTGAGGTTGGAGAGGATGCGTCGAGAGAAAGGTCTTCGTCATAGAGAGAGGGGTTTTCAAAGATCCAGCTCATCGCACCGGCGATGGCTCCTTTCCATCGGGATCTTGATCGTGGCGCTTTTCGTTGCGATCTCCTTCGTGGAGACCTACCTGAAAGTGTTCCAGCTGAAACAGGAGGCTACGAAGCTCGCGGAGGAGAGACGGGAGTTGCAGCGCCAGAATGCCCAGCTGCGCGAGGAGATCAAACTCCTCCAGCGGCCAGAATACGTGGAAAAGCTTGCCCGGGAAAGGCTTGGCCTGGTGAAACCTGGGGAGATCGCCCTGCGAATTGTGGAGACACCCTCTCCGGTGGAATCACCGCAGGAGAGGCCAAAGGGGGATCACCCGAAGCGTTGGTGGGAGAAAGTATTGCGCCGATGAGGGAGAGGGAACATCGTCCAGGGCCTGTGCAAGGCGTTATCTTCGATCTCTGGGGCACACTCGTCTACCGGGACCACGGGCAGTATGAGGAGCCGAACGCCCGAAGGCTTAGTGCCTGGCTGCGCCAGCAGGGGTTGATCCAGGACGAGGAGAGGGTCAGCAGGCTGCTCCAGGAAATCCGCCGGGAAGGCCTTCGGTGGGCAGAAGAGCACCATCGCGAATACACTGTCGAGAGGGCAATCGGGGAGCTGTTCGCCTCCCTCAACCTGCCCTCCTCGGACTCCCTCCTTTTCCAGGCTGTGCGTATCTTCTTTGCCCCTGAGCTCCAGGGGAGTCGGCCGTACCCGCACGCGCGGGAGACCCTGGAAGCATTGTCCCGCATGGACCTCCGCCTTGGTCTCATTTCGAACGCGACGAGCGACTGGCTCGTTCATAGGGTTCTCGAGCAGGGAGGTCTGGACCGGTACCTCGATCCCATCATCTCCTCTGCAGCGTTCGGTTGGCGGAAGCCCCACCTAGAGATCTTTCACCACGTCCTGAACACATGGAAGATCCTCCCCTCCCAGGTTGTCATGGTGGGGGATACTCTGGATTTTGACTTGGTCCCGGCGCGTGCACTTGGGATGCGCACCATTCTCGTGGCCGTGGAGCCTGATCCCAAAAACGATTTTTCCCTCGCCTCGTTCTCCCCTGACGCTGTGGTGACCTCCCTTTCTGAGATTCCACCTCTCCTCCGACAGTGGCTTTAAGCGCTTCCACACCCCTTTTCAGGATGTCGACGGGGTCGTTGGATCCTCCCCCAGAGCTGCGAGGATGCGCGGGACATCCTCCTCCCGGGCGAGCAGGTAATCACGGTGGAATGAGGAAAGCCAGAGGACCTCGGGAGCCGGGTCAGAGAGGCGAGAGAGGAGCCAATCCTGAGAGCGCCGAAGGGTTTCGACGTCCATCCTTCCTTGAGGGGATTCGAGGGAGAGCAAGCTGAACCCGCGTTCTGCTTGGGCTCCAGGCAATGCTTTCGATTCCAGCTCCCACTCCTCCTCGAGGACGATGAGGGTTGTAGATCCGCCCACGAAGGAGACGAAGAAAGGCGCATGAAGCCGCGCAGCCACTCTGCGCATGGTTGGCTCGAGGGAGGCAGGGATCCGCACGTGCACGAATTTCCCCGGGATCGCCCTGAGCCTGAAGCCAGTCCCTTCCATGCGCGCTCACCCCAACATCGGTAAGGGGTCTTTCTTGCGCACACTCTTCACACCGAGAGGCGTTCGAGAGCTTGGTCGAAATCACGGAGGAGATCCTCGATGTCCTCAATTCCCACGGAGACGCGGATGAGTCCGTCGGTGATCCCTGCCCGGATCCTCTCCTCGCGGGGGATTCCCACGCTACTCGTGGAGGCAGGGTGGGTGACAAGGGTTTCTACCCCTCCCAAGCTGACAGCCAGGGTGCACACCCGCAACGCTTCCACGCACCGTACCCCTGCCTCGAATCCTCCTTTTACCTCAAAGCTGAGCATCCCCCCGAACCCGCGCATCTGACGCCTAGCGACATCGTGGCCAGGATGGGAGGGAAGCCCGGGGTAATACACCCGTTCCACGGCAGGATGGCTGGCCAGGAACTCAGCGAGGCGCTGCGCGTTGGCGTTGTGCCGTTCCATGCGGAGGCCGAGGGTTTTTACTCCCCGGATGAGGAGCCAGCTGGCAAAGGGGTCAAGGACCCCGCCGTAGATACGGAAGCGGTGCTTGATCTGCTGGATCCGCTCTCGGTTCCCCAGGATCACTCCCGCGGTGACATCGGAGTGCCCGCCAATGTATTTGGTGGCGCTGTGAACCACCACATCGACACCGAGGGAGAGGGGGTTCTGGTTGTAGGGGGTGGCGAAGGTGTTGTCTGCAATGGTCAGGGCGCCGTGGGCACGGGCGAGGGCACAAACAGCCGCGATATCGGTGATCTGAAGCAGCGGGTTATTGGGCGTCTCGATATAGAGGAGGCGCGTGTTCTTGCGCAGGGCTCTCTCGTACTCCTCGACCGTTGGAACGTTCAGGAAGGTGACCTCCACACCGAAATCCGGGAGGACCTCCTGAAAAAGCTCATATGTTGCCTGGTAGATGGCCCGGGGAGCAACGACGTGATCTCCCTTCTGGATGAAGGACAGGACCGCTGTCGAAATTGCCGCCATTCCCGAGGAGGTAGCCAAGGCATCCTCCGCACCTTCCAGGAGGGCCATCTTCTCCTCAAAGAGGCGCGTGGTGGGGTTCCCCCAGCGGGTGTAATAGTACCCGGGGCCGATATCCTGACCGAGGCGAGCTCCCTCCTCTACGGTGGTGAAGCGGAAGGTCGAGGTCTGGTAGATGGGTGCGGTCACAGACTTGTTGTTGTCCGGGTTTGTACCCCCGTGAATGGCCTTCGTCTGAAATCCCCATCCGTGGTCCATGGGGTCCCTCCCCTCTGCCACTGAGATCGCTTTCTTGCCCCATCATAGGGACAGCAGGAAGGACCTGTCAATTGTGAGGAGGGTGACCAGGGCGGTATACTGGTGGAGGGGGCTATGCAGGTGCGAGATCCGAACAGTTCCAGTGGCCCGGTGGTGATTGTTGCAGACTCGGCGACGGATCCCCCGGAGGAGCTGGTCCAGGAGCTCGGGATTTTCCTCGTTCCGATCTACATCCGCTTCGGCGAGGAGGTCTTGAGGGATCGGGTAGACATCACCGTTGAGCAGGTGATGGCACGTCTCTCCCGCGGGGAACTGGCAAAAACAGCAAACCCCGGGCCAGCGGACTTCCTCCACGCGTTCCGGCAGGCTTTGGAGCAGGTACCAGGCGCGACGATCCTTTGCTTCTGTATCTCTGCCCGCCTCAGCGGTGGGTACCAGTCCGCCCTCGTCGCAAAGCAGATGCTGGGGTACCCGCACATCCACGTGGTGGACACCCGAGGAGGGAGCTTGGCGAGCGGGTGGGTGGTCATCGAGGCAGCTCGGGCAGCACGCCGAGGTGAGCCCCCAGAGAGGATCCTAGAGATGGGGGACTCTCTGATGCAGCAGATGCGTTTCTACGCTGCGCTCGATGACCTCCGTCACCTCTACCACACTGGGAGGCTCGGTCGCGCCCAGGCAGCACTAGGGACGCTTCTGGACATCAAGCCGATCCTCACCATCCGTGAGGGCGAGGTGGCCCTCGTGGAACGCGTACGCAGCCGGAGCCGGGCGATGCAACGCCTCGTCTCCTTGGCCAGTGAAGGGCTCGAGGGTAAGCCTGTGAAGTGCGCCGTCTTTTACACAGGAGATGAGGAACCTGCAGAGTGGCTTGCCCGAGAACTTGCCGAACGGATGCGTATGGAGGAACTGATCCGCACCCACGCCGGGCCTGTCATCACCGCTGCAGTTGGGCCCGGACTCGTAGGCTTCGCCCTGTTCAGCACGCAAGGGAAGGAGAATGGAGACAGGAGCCGTTGAAAGGGGGGAGGGGAATAAGGGAAATCCCAATCCAGCGGAAAGGAGGGAGATACCATGAGCGGGGTGTCGAGCCGTCTCCTTTTGGCCTTATTAGGTTATCTCCTCGGCTCATTCCCTGCCAACTACGTGACCGCCAAGGTCTTCGCAGGTGTGGACCTCCGGGAGGTGGACGGGGGAAACGTAGGCAGCATGAACAACATGCGCAACGTGGCCTTCCTCCCGGGGTTCTTGGGCCTCATCCTCGACATCGGCAAGGGCGCCTTAGCGGCATACTTAGGCAACTGGTTCTTCCCTGGGTGGGGATGGATCTCCGGGGCATTCTCCGTCGTTGGGCACAACTGGATGCTCCCCTTGCGATTCGCAGGAGGGAAGGGTGTGGCGACGACCGCCGGGATGATCCTGACCCTGGACTACCGGGTGATCCTTGCCTGGGCCATCATCGCGGGCGTGGTGATCCTTGTGGTCAAGGATAGCTACGCGGGGGCTGGTGTTGCTTATGCGACGCTCCCCCTCGTGGCCTGGGGCTTTGTGAGGACGTGGGAGGCGGTCGTGGGGAGTGCCATCGTTGGGGTGGCTTGCCTGATCAAGCTGACTCCAGACCTCCGGGCGTTCCGGGCTGGCCGGCGTATCGTGTTCTAGGCCCTGGGATCCTTCCATGGCGCTTGCGACGCTGTCAGGAGCTTCTTTCCGTCTCCTCCTCATGTCCGCGGTGCGTAGGCTTGCCGCCCATCAGGAGGATCTGAACTTCATCAACATCTTCCCTGCACCCGATGGGGATACAGGAGATAACCTCGTGGCTACCCTGAGGGCGGCCTGCCGAGCTGTGGAACACTCCCCTGCGACGGAGCTTGGTCCGCTTGCCCAAGCGGCCGCAGAGGGTGCATTCTCTGAGGCACGGGGGAACTCGGGGTTAATCCTCTCCCAGATCCTCCGGGGATTTGCCGAGGCCTTCCGAGGTCTTCCTGAAGCGGGTGTGAGGGAGGTGGCCCTCGCCTTCCAGCGGGCCAGCGAAGCGGCCTACCAAGCGGTGGCAAGACCGGTAGAAGGGACGATGCTCACAGTGATCCGGGAGTGCGCGGCGAGGGCGGAGCACCTGGCCAGGGAGGTGACGACCCTGGACGAGTTCTTCGCTGGCATTGCGGAAGCCGCGTATCAAACGGTGGCGCGCACACCTGAACTCCTCTCTCCGCTCAAACGCGCGGGTGTTGTGGACGCTGGGGCGCAGGGCCTTGCCTATTTCCTCGAGGGGATGTGGGAGGCCGTGACCAACCGTACCCTCCCAACCCGCCAGGAGCGCTATGTCCTCAACCCCTCCACGATCCCTGCGATGGGCTCCTCGCCTTACGACGTGGAAATCTCCCTGCGCACTGAGCTGGACCCCAGCGGGCTGGCCGATATCCTCTCTGGATCCGGGGAAAGCTTGGTCGTCACCAGCGGGTTAGGTGTGATCAAGATCCATCTCCACACGGACGACCCCACGAGGGTTCTCCAACTCTGTCTAGAACGTGGGGCTTTGGTCGAGGCGCAGGTCAGGGATATGCGCGAGCAACGTGCCGAGCTGTTGCGCCGTCACCGGGAGGAACCGCTCCCCCTGCAGCGGGCAAAAGCAATTGCGCTCGAGGCGAAGGTTCCTGTGATCGCTTGTGCATCCGGGGAAGGGTTCATCGCCTTGTTCCGCAGCCTCAAGGCTACGAAGGTCCTCGATGCGATGACGGTGGGCCCAGAGGATTTGGAGACGGCCATCCGGGAGGTTGGGAGCGACCAGGTGATCCTCCTTCCGAATCTCCCCGCCTGCTGGTCTGCCTGCGAGCAAGTCCGTTCCCGTTCTCCCACTTCGATCGCCATCGTCCCTACACGCACCCAGCCCCAAGGGGTAGCCGCGCTTCTCGCCTGGCAACCGGACGCGGGATTAGAGGAGAACCTCCAACGGATGAGTGAGGCCGCTCGTGCGGTACGCACAGGTGTGATCGTAAAGGTGACAGAGGGCTTCAAGGGAATAGTGGAGGGGGAAGAGGCGATCCTGGCATCTACGCTCCAAGAGGCGATCCAGGGAATCCTCCCTTACCTTCTTGAGGGAGGGAAGGAAGTACTGACCCTCTATCCAGGCTCGGAGGTTGACACCCTGGTTGTAGAGGAAATTGCCAGGGAGCTACGGAACCATCTTGTGGGGGTGGCCGTAGAGGTCATCGCGGGTGGGCAGCCCGACGCGCTCCTCATCCTTTCTGCAGAGTGATGTTCCCTTGGGGGAATTCCCATCCACCTGCTGGAGGCCTCGGTAGAAAGGAGCCCTAGGAAGGGCAAGGAGTCTCTTGCCGGGCTTGCAAGGAACCTGCGTAGGTCTCAAACAAGGCCACAGGATCACGGAAAGAAGGTCCTGTACCTGGGACGGGAGGTCCCTTCCCATGCGATTAGGAGCGCACGTCTCCGTCGGCGGGAAGATTTACAAGGCCGTGGAGCGGGCCGTCAAGATCGGATGCGAGTGCCTCCAGATCTTTGTGGGAAACCCACGGCAATGGCGGCTCGTCCCCTATCCTGAGGAGGACCTTGAGGCCTTCCGCCGCCTGCGTGAGGAGGCAGGGTTGGACCCCCTTGTCGCCCACACCCCCTATCTTGTCAATCTAGCCTCCCCACATCCCTCCTATTCTCGCAACTCCATTGCCGCGACGATCTTTTGCATGCAGACAATGGAACGCCTAGGAGGCCTGGGGGTTGTCACACATATTGGGAGCCGGAAGGGAGCTTCCTGGCCAGAAGCGAAGGGACGTGTCCTCCGGGCTATCCGCCAAATCCTCGAGGCGACCTCTACCACTTTGCTCCTTTTAGAGAACAGTGCAGGTTCGGGCGATCACCTCGGTGCGACGTTTGAAGAGCTGAGGGAGATCTTCGAAGGTCTTGGGTGGCACCCGCGGGTAGGGATCTGTCTTGACTCCGCCCACCTCTTCGCCGCGGGGTGGGATCTCTCCACGCCGAAGGGCGTAGAGGCAATGCTGGAAGCATTCGATGAGACCGTCGGGCTCGACCGGTTGAAGCTCTTTCATTTAAACGACTCTCGCGCTCCCCTCGGCTCCCACAGGGACCGGCATGAGAACATTGGGGAAGGAGAGATCGGCCTTATGGGATTCCTGGCAATTGTTCGCCACCCCAAGCTCGAGGGGATCGCGGGGATCATCGAGACTCCCGGGTTCAACCAGACAGGGCCCGACCGGAAGAACCTATCGATCCTGAAACAGTTGCGGGAGGGATCTTTGGGGAGAGAAGGCGGCCGGAGGGCTCGAGGCTTGGCCTCTCCCCTTTGTTCCAAGGGGACGCATGAAGCCCTCTGGCCGAGGGATTCTCACCGCACAAGCCCGAAGGGATTGTGAGCGATATGCACTGTGCCTACCATCCTGATGCTCTCGCCATCACGTACTGCGCGCGCTGCGGGAGAGCGCTATGCAAGGACTGCGTCGTACGGTTGAGCCAGGGGAATTTCTGTGAACGGTGCCTCTCCGGGATCTCTGAGAGACGGACGAGGCGACCATGGGGGCTCTACCTGGGGGCTAGCATCGCTCTCCTCATCGCCCTGCTCCTCATCGCCCGCCTCTTCGGTACCTGAGCCAACACGACGCCAGCACCTTTTCGGCAGGAAAGTGGAGAGGAGGAGCTTGCGCTGGGGGACCGAGAAGTGTGGACCTACGCCTAACCCGGCCGGATCGCCTCTTCGGGAGACATCATACGAAGCAAGAGGGTCTCGAGCACGAGGCGCGGGTTGGCATTCCTCCGCAGCGCCTCCTTTGCTTCTTCGATGAGGACGATACGCCGCTGGAGCTCGCGTGGGGAAAAGGAAGGCGCGATCTTAGCAATGGTTTCTTTCTTGTCCAGGTTGAACAGGAGGTCCTCGTCCCTGGCCTGGGACCAGACAAGGAGGTCCCGGTACCAGAGGTAAGCAATGTCCAAGAGATCGGAGAGCTTCTCCTTCTGCTTCCCCAGCTCCTCCGCTGCGAGGAGCCTCTCCAGTGCATCCATGGATTCCACCCTTGAGAGGAAGTCCAGCATCGTTTCCCTCTCCGCGAGTGCCTCCTTGGTCAATGCCCAGGTGATCGCCTGTCCGATCCGTCCGGCAGCCAAGGCTGCGAGGAAGCGGGCCTGTGCTTCAGGAAGGTTGAATCGCTCAACAAGCGCTCTTTTGATCAGTGCAGTTGGGAGGAGGGTGAATCGCACCATCTGGCATCGGGAGACAATCGTCGGAAGGAGGGAAACCGTGGAGGTGGCAAGCAGGATCCACACAACGCGTTCCGGCGGCTCCTCCAACACTTTAAGAAGGCTATTGGCTGCCTCTGCGGTCATTTTCTCCGCGTCCTCGAGGATATAGACCTTCCACCGTCCCTCAAAGGGAGGATACATGGCCTCCTGGCGCAACGCACGAATCTGGTCGATCTTGAGCGACTCTCCCTGTGGGGCGGTCACACGGACGTCTGGGTGAGATCCCCCGGCGATCTTCTTGCAAGAAGGACAACTCCCGCAGGCGTCAAACCCGTCTGCGTTCAGGCAGTTGAGGGCTTGGGCGAAGCTGATGGCTACCGCTTTCTTCCCCACGCCTTCGGGGCCCACAAACAGATACGCGTGGCTGATACGTCCTAAGCGCAGGGCCTCTCGCAGAAGGAGGATTGCGTGGTCCTGGTCGACGATCTCCCGAAACGCCATAATCCTCTCGCCCTCCCGTGATGCAGGTGTATCCTTCATACCCGGATCATCCGGTCCACGTTCAGGACGAAGACAATGGCGCCCCCTACTTGGACCTTTACCGGATAGGAGATATGAGAGTCAACAGGTTCTACCACAGGAGGGATCGGAGAGACCAGCTGTTCCCGCGTCCGGCATCGCTCCTGGATGATCCCCAAGACCTCCTCCACCTGTTGGTCCTCTACTCCGATGAGGATCGTTGCGTTCCCCTCGCGCAAGAACCCTCCGGTGCTGGCAAGCATTGTCGCCTGGTAGTTGGCCTCTACCAGGGCATCGAGCAACCTGCCAGCGTCCTTGTCTTGGACGATGGCAAGGATGAGCTTCATCATTTCCCTCCTTTTTTCAGTCAGAGAGGGTTCGATCCCTGCCACCCCCGCTCGGCAAGAAACTTCTCCACGAGAAGAGTGATCTCCCTGTGGACTTCTGGGATGGGCCGGTCTCCTTGTACAACGACGACACGGCCAGGTTCTTCTCGGGCAATGGCCAGAAACCCCTCCCGTACCCTTCGGTGGAAGGCAAGATCTTCCTGTTCCAACCGATCTCCTGGTTTCTTTCCTCCCGTTCCTCTCTGGATCCGCCGGAGTCCTACTTCGGGATCGATGTCTACAAGGATCGTCAGGTCTGGTCGCAAGCCTCCTGTAGCGATCTCGTTGACCCGGCGGACCACCTCGAGGTCGATCCCCCGGCCAAATCCCTGATAGGCGATGGAGGCGTCCACGAAGCGTTCGGAGAGCACAACGCGTCCCGAGCGCAGCGCAGGGAGGATCACCTCCGCGACAAACTGTGCCCGGGATGCGGCGAACAGAAGCATCTCCGTGAGGGGGTTCATCTCCGGGTGTGCAGGGGAGAGGAGGATCTCCCGGATGCGTTCCCCAATCGCCGTTCCCCCAGGTTCGCGGGTGTACAGGATGGGAATCCGGGGCCTCAAGCGCTCCACGAGCATGCGTGCCTGCGTGGTCTTCCCAGCCCCGTCGGGGCCTTCAATCGTCAAGAAGAGTCCTCTTGGGTCCATCACGTTTCTAGGGATCGATGTATCCTGAAAAAGGCCTTTGACTTCCCCTTGGGTTCCTTCCAATGGCTTCTCGATTACGCGGCCAACTCAATACACCTATCCTCTCGAGGAACCAGATTTACCTGGGGTAAATCACCACGCGTCGGAATGGTTCCTCCCCTTTGCTCTCAGAGGTGAGGCCGTAGTGCTGGACGATCTGGTGCTGGAGGCGTCGGATGTATGACCGCTGGGGGGAGAGCTCCACAGGTTGGGAAGTGGTCAAAACCTCCGCAATGGCATCCTCCACTTCCCGGAGGGCTGCTTCCTCCTCATCGAGGTAATCCTCAATCTGGAACGAAGAGCGCAAGAACTGCTGAATCTGAGTCACTGTGTTGCTCTTGATGGTACGGATTTCCACGCCCCGCATCTGTGCTTCCCTGAGCTTCTTAGGTGCCCGCTTCTCTTGCGACTTCAACGTAAGGACCAGGTCGGCCTCCGCGAGGTTCTCCGTTACATAGGCAGGAACTCTCAGCTCCCGGATCGCTCGCTCAAGGCGGTTCCGGCTCACGGCGTACGGGTAGATGCGCAGGACCCTTTTGGGCCTGGGGGCCGCTTCTGCTCCCTCCTCCACGAGGGGCTGCCGCTGGACCTCGATCTCCCCAGAGGGCTGGCGGACCCTCACTTCCGGCTTGGGAGGGATCCCGCGCAAGTACCGGTCCACCACCGTCGCGATATCGTGGTGCACCGCAAGGCGGTCCTTATCGTGAATCTCCACCACAACGTCGAAGGTGGGGGGCGCCTTGCGCTCCAGGACGGTTTTCTGCGTCCCGCGCCGTCGTGCTTCCTCATCGCTCAAGGTAACCGCCTGGATCCCTCCGATGAGATCACAGAGGGTAGGATTTTGGAGGAGGTTCTCCAGGGTATTCCCGTGGGCGCTGGCAATAAGCTGGACCCCGCGTTCGGCGATGGTCCTCGCCGCCCTGGCCTCGGCTTCGGTCCCGATCTCATCGATCACGATGACCTCAGGCATGTGGTTCTCCACGGCTTCGATCATGACCGCGTGCTGTAGTCCAGGGTGAGGGACCTGCATGCGACGTGCCCTCCCAATCCCGGGGTGGGGGATATCACCGTCGCCGGCAATCTCGTTGGAGGTGTCCACGATGACCACGCGTTTGCCTAGCTCGCTCGCCAGCACCCTGGCTGCCTCCCGGATAAGGGTGGTTTTCCCAACTCCCGGCCGGCCGAGCAGCAGGATGGACTTTCCTGACTCAATAACGTCGCGGATGATGTCCACGGTGCCGAAAACAGCCCGACCCACCCGGCACGTGAGGCCGATGATCTCCCCCTGGCGGTTACGGATGGCTGAGATACGATGGAGGGTCCGAGCGATGCCGGCGCGATTGTCCTTCCCGAACTCTCCTACTCGCTCGACCACATAGGCGATATCCTCGCGCGTGACCGGCTCCTCGCTCAGATCGACGGTCCGGCCAGGGAATCGTGCCTCCGGCTGGCGGCCCAGGTCCATGACGACCTCGATGAGCTCCTCAAGCCCCTCCTGCCGCAACAGCGGTTCTTTCACTTTAGGCGGAAGGACCGCGAGGAGAAGGTCCAAGTCATCGGTGATGCGGATCTGCCTTCCTACCATACCTTCCTACTTCCCCTTTGCTTCGATGGTGGAATCCCCCATCAGTATATCTCCCCCTCTTTGATGTGCAAGAGAGGTATGCTCTGCCTTAGGTCTTATCTTCTTCCACAAGGGGGGGATACTCACGAGACCTGGAAGATCAAACACTTCAGGTAGCGCGTTTCTGGCATGCTTGGCAGCACAGGGTGATCTCGTGCCTGGCCCCGGCTCTCAATAAGACGCAAGGTCCTCCGAGTGTCCCGGGCGGCGTCGGCGACCACGGCGAGGAGGAGGGCCTCGTCGACATGAAAGGAACACGAGCACGAGACCAAGATCCCCCCGGGGCGGAGGAGCTTCAGAGCCCTGAGGTTGATCTCCTTGTACCCGGCAAGACCACCCGCCAGTGCGCTCTTCGTTTTCACGAACGCGGGCGGATCCAGGATGACGACGTCGAACTGCTTTCCCTCCTGGCTCAGGCGCCGGAGGTGATCGAAAGCGTTCCCCACGAGGAAGGTGCATCGGTCGAGGACGCCGTTCAACGCGGCATTCTGCCTGGCCATCGTAACGGCCGTCTCGGAGTTCTCGATTCCCCAAACGCTCTTTGCCCCTGCGCAGGCGGCATGGATGGCAAACCCGCCGGTGTAGCAGAAGACATCCAAGACCTCTGCACCTCCTACGTACTCCGCGATCGCTCGGCGGTTCTCTCGCTGGTCCAGGAAGAACCCGGTTTTTTGTCCACCTTCGATGTCTACCAAGAAGCGCACCCCGGACTCCTCGATCTCTACGAGGGTCTCTCCCTCCCCCCGGAGAAACCCTTTCACAGAGGGGAGTCCTTCGAGCTTGCGGACATTCAAGTCGTTCCGCTCGTAGATGTAGCGGGGGTTGAGGAGATCATCGAGGAGTTGGACGATGAGAGGTTTTCGGACTTCCATCCCGACGGTCGTCGTTTGGAGAACCAGGACCTCCCCGTAGCGATCCACAATCAGACCTGGGAGGAAATCCCCTTCACTGTAGACGAGGCGATACCCTGTTGCGTCGATGGAGAGCTGCCTCCGATAGGCAACGGCGTCGGCGAGGCGCCTGCGGAAAAACTCTTCATCGATCTCCTCCTGGCGGTGGGTGAGCAAGCGGACAGCGATCTTGGACCGGGAAGTGTAGGTCCCACGTCCCACGAACTTCCCTGCCGCAGTCCGCACGTCCACGACCTCCCCCTCGCCCACCTCCCCCTGAATCTGCTCGATCTCCCCTTCGTAGACCCAAAGGTGACCACTGAGCAGGCGTTTCTCCTTCCCACGGCGCAGAAAGACAGTGGCCATTGTCGTTCTAACGAGGGAGGACCTCTGCGAGGTGAAGAAGGAATCGCGCCACAGCGCGGATTCCGCTGTAGAAGTTGGCAAGGGAAAAACGCTCGTTGGGCGCGTGCAAGTTATCGTCGGGAAGCCCGAACCCCATGAGGACCGAAGGGATCCCGAGGATCTCCTGGAAGTGGGAGACCACGGGGATGCTTCCTCCTTCCCGGATCAACACAGGGGGGCGTCTGAAGGTTTCCTCTAGGGCGCGGGCGGCAGCGCGCAGAGCAGGGTGCGCAGGATCCACGACGACGGGCCGTCCAGAAGCCAGCACCCTCACCTGGACGCGGACACCCGGCGGCGCAAGCCGGTGGACCTTCCGGGCGAACCTCCTGGCGATCTCCTCTGGGTCCTGGTCTGGGACGAGGCGCATGCTGATCTTCGCCGTCGCACGGGCTGGGATCACGGTTTTGATCCCTTCTCCTGTGAACCCTCCTGAAATCCCGTGGACGTCTAGCGTGGGGCGCACCCAACGGCGCTCCAGCACAGTAAACCCTTCCTCCCCTGGCGCCGCATCCACTCCGAGTTCCTGGAGATATGCGTCCTCGCGAAAGGGAAGGGAGGCCCACATGCGGCGTTCCTCTGGGGCTGGCGGTTTCACCCGGGTGTAGAATCCAGGGATCGTGACGCGTCCCTTCCGGTTGACGAGGCCTGAGAGGATCTTGGCAAGCGCGTTCAGTGGGTTGGGGGCGGCTCCCCCATACTGCCCCGAATGTAAGTCCCGGGAGGCACCCTCTACCTCCACCTCTGTGTACAGGAGGCCCCGTAAACCAGTGACAAGGGTTGGGAGATCCTTGGCGAACATGGCGGTGTCGCAGACCAAGGCTACATCGGCTTTCAGCATCTCCCGGTGTGCCCTCAGGGAGGATCCGATGTTGGGACTTCCAATCTCTTCCTCCCCTTCGACAAGGACCTTGACATGGACGGGGAGGGCCCCGGAGGTGCGGAGTAAGGTTTCTGTCGCATGGATGGGGATAAGCGCTTGCCCCTTATCGTCCGAAGCTCCGCGGGCGTACACATAGCCCTCCTCGATCACCGGTTCGAAGGGGGGAGTTCGCCATTTCTCGAGGGGATCCGGAGGCTGGACGTCATAGTGACCGTACATCAAGACCGTCGGCTTCCCCTGATCCTTCCCGTGCTCGGCGTACACCAAGGGATGCCCCTCGGTTGGGATGATCTCTGCTTGGAACCCCAGGGCATGAAGGTGGTCCCGTAACCAACGGGCGGCCTCCTCTATATGAGGGCGGTGGGAAGGGAGCGTGCTGATGCTTGGGATTCTCAGCCAGGCGATCAAATCCTCGAGGAAACGCTGTTGCTGGTTCTCCACATAGGTATCGATCACGTCCATGGTTTCCGTACCCCGGGAAAGTTTTCGACTTTTGCTGGTGGGCTCCTCCCTCTTCCGAATGGATCTCAGAGGTTTTCGCTCCAAGCTATGGGGCCTTTGACGGATGGGACCCTCTATCTGCCTCCTATGGACAGGGAAGGGTCTTCTTTGGAAAAGGGGGAGCACCCTTCCTGTCGAATTGGGAGGGAAGGGACCAAGCATCTGGGAGAGACGGGGAGTATTGTGTCAGAGATTTCCTTTGTCATTATCACAGGCCTCTCAGGGGCAGGAAAGTCCCATGCAATGAGGGTTTTTGAGGACCTGGGCTATTTCTGTGTGGACAACCTTCCTCCTGCCCTTCTGCCCAAGTTCGCGGAGCTTATCTCCCAGTCTGAAGGACGATTGCGCCGGGTTGCCCTTGTGATGGATATCCGGGGTGGGGAGTTCTTCGAGGATCTCTTCGACGCCCTGGCATACTTGGAAGAAAAGGGGTTCCCCTACGAGATCCTGTTTCTAGAGGCTTCTGATGATGTTCTGGTGCGCCGCTTCAAGGAGACACGTCGGAAGCATCCTCTTGCGACTGCGGGGAGCGTCCTCGAGGGGATCCAGCTCGAGCGCAAACGCCTCCAGCGGCTGAAAGAGCAAGCAGCCAAGATCATCGACACCTCCACCATGAGCGTCCACGACCTCCGGGAGGAGATCATCCAGACCTTTGTGCGTGCTGACCGCGAGAGAGGGCCAGCGATCAGCATCGTGACCTTTGGGTACAAATTCGGGATCCCGCTGGATGCAGACCTTGTCCTGGACGTGCGATTCCTTCCCAACCCCCAGTACCAGGAGGCGTTGCGGCCGCTCCCTGGGACGAGCCCGGAGGTCAGGGAGTTCGTTCTCTCCCAGGAGGCGACGCAGGAATTCCTCCAGCGTCTCCACGAGATGCTTATGTTCCTCCTCCCCCAGTTCGCGCGGGAAGGGAAGTCTCACCTCACCATCGCGCTCGGGTGCACAGGAGGCCGACACCGCTCCGTCGTGTTGGGGGAGGAGCTGGCCAAATTCCTCCGCGAGCGGGGGCATCAGGTGCGGGTCAAGCACCGGGATATGAAAAAGGAGTCCTGATGATGCGGATACGGAGCTGGGTAAAGTGGCTCCTCCCTGGGCTGGGGGTGAAACGGTGGATTTTCCTCCTGTGCGCTGGAACCATTGGCATAGGGGTAGGGATCGCTCTCCTCGCGGGCGGCCCGTTGGCGCGGCTCCTCCTCTTCCGTGAGGATGCCTTCGTTGTCTTCGCTGGATTCCTATGGATCCTGGCGGGCGCTGGGCTCGTTGCATTCGGTGTGCGAGGGGTGGTGAAGGCAATTGCAGGTGCCCTTCTTCCTCGTGGCGATCCTCACCTCGTGGAAATCCTCTCCAAGGAGCGCCAGTTGCACCGGGGTCCAAAGATAGTCGCCTTTGGGGGAGGGACGGGGCTTTCCACCCTGCTCCGTGGGTTGAAGCAGTACACAGCCAACATCACCGCCGTGGTGACCGTCTTTGACGATGGCGGGAGTTCAGGTCGCCTCCGCCGCGAGCTGAATATTCTGCCTCCCGGGGATCTCCGGGATTGCCTGGTCGCCCTGGCTGAGGTAGAGCCGCTCATGACTAAACTGTTCGAATACCGTTTCCCTGGCGGCGCTCTCAATGGGCACGCCTTCGGCAACCTGTTCATCGCAACCATGGTGGGGATCACCGGCGACCTGGAAACAGCGATCCAAGAGTGTAGCAAGGTTCTGAATATCCGCGGGCGAGTCCTTCCTGCGACCACCCAGGACGTTCTCCTATGCGCGGAATTCGAGGACGGGACTTTGGTGGTGGGGGAGTCGAACATTCCAAAAGTTCGGAAGCGGATCCGTCGAGTCTTCCTCGAGCCCCCTCACGCCTCTCCCCTTCCGGAGGTCTTGGAAGCGATCTTCGAAGCGGATCTCCTCCTTTTGGGCCCGGGAAGCCTGTACACCAGCGTGATTCCCAACCTTCTCGTCCAAGGCATGGCGGATGCCATCCGCTCTGCGCCTGGGGTAAAGGTCTACGTCTGCAACGTAATGACCCAGCCAGGGGAGACCGATGGGTTTACGGCCTCCGATCATGTTCAGGCGATCCTTGACGCCGCAGGTGATGGCCTGTTCACGCACGTTCTGGTGAACGGGCGTTCCCCTCAGAGCCAGATGCTGCTCCGACGATACCAGCAAGAGGGCGCAACCCCGGTGGCCGCGGACGTTGAGAAGATCCGGAGGATGGGGTTTATTCCCGTCGTGGAGGACCTGATCAGCGAGGAGGTCCTGCTACGCCACGATCCCCGGAAGCTCGCCAGGGCGGCAATACGTCTTTACCGGCAGGTGAAGGCTCCTGCCGTCGGGGATAGGAAATCCCTCGGGACCGGAGCACCTGCTCCTTGACAAGGAGGGGGGAACATACTAAGATTTGCAGGGCGACGCTCGTTGCCCAAAGCCCTTTCCACACTGCACCGAGTGGAGCAAAGATGCTGGTTGACTGGTTGTACGTGGCCGTTTTTGGGGTGGTTGGGGTTCTCCTGGCCGTCCTGCCGCTTGCGATTGTTTGGCTCATCAGCCCACGGGGGGAATACCCCCAGAAGCTGCTTACCTACGAATCCGGTGTCGTTCCCTTTGGACAGGCCTGGTCTCAGTTCAACGTGCGGTACTACCTGTTTTCCCTTGCCTTCGTGCTCTTCGACGTCGAGGTCATCTACCTTTACCCCTGGGCGATTGTGTTCAAGGAGCTTGGAGCGGTTGCGTTCATGGAGATGTTCGTTTTTCTCGCGATCCTGTTCCTCGCGTTCATCTATGCATGGCGGAAGGGCGCCCTGGAGTGGGTCTAAGTACCTCGGCAAAAGTCTTTTGACTTTTGCCGAGGCCCCTCTTGAAATTCAGAGGGGTTCCCAGCAAAATTCGACAAGAGATTTGCTGGGGTTATACAGGAACTTTACTTGGATGAAGGTCCGATCCTGTGAGGTTTGATGAACCCAACGAGCTTGTAGACGCACTGGGAGGGAGGCGATCGGCCAGGTGTCCTGGGCCCTGGAGATTCTGAAAGCGAGCCTGTACGCGGTCATCGTGTTTACCTTCGCGGCAGTGTTCGCGGCAATGCTGGGTGTCTACCTGGAGCGGAAAATCAGTGGCTGGATCCAGGCTCGTGTCGGTCCCAAGCACGTTGGCCCCCAGGGTATCCTCCAGACCGTAGCGGACACGATCAAGCTTCTTCAGAAGGAGAACATTGTCCCCCGCAACGCTGACTTCCTCGTTTTCTCCACTGCCCCTCTCATCGTCACCGTTGCAGCCCTCCTCGGGTATGTCGTCATTCCCTGGGGGAAGCTGGGAGACTGGATTCTCATTGTGCGCGACTTGAATATCGGCGTTTTGTACTTCGCCGCTGTTTCCTCCCTGATTGTCATTGGCATCCTCACAGGAGGGTGGAGTTCGAACAACAAGTACGCCCTTCTTGGAGGCCTCCGTTCTGCCTCCCAGCTCATCAGCTATGAGCTCCCCCTCGGGTTCGCGATCATCTCCGTTGCCATGATGGCCGGGTCGCTTTCCACCGTGGATATCGTGAACGCCCAGCGCGATGTGTGGTTTGTGTTCAAGCAGCCCTTGGCTTTCCTGATCTTCCTGATCGCTGCAGCTGCGGAGACCAACCGGATCCCCTTCGACCTCCCCGAGGCGGAGTCGGAGCTTGTGGCTGGATACTTTGCAGAGTATACAGGGATGCGCTTCGCCCTCTTCCAGCTAGGCGAATACGCGGAGATGCTCGCGATGGCGGCGATGACTACGGTCCTCTTCCTGGGAGGATGGCGGGGCCCTTGGCTGCCACCCATCCTTTGGTTCTTCATCAAGACGTATGCGGTTGTTTTCTTCTTCATGTGGGTTCGCTGGACGTACCCGCGCTTGCGTATCGACCAGCTCCTCAACTTGAGCTGGAAGGTGCTTCTTCCTCTCGGGCTCCTGAACATCCTGGGTACCGGGCTTGTCGTCACGCTGGCGCGGTAGGTAATGAGTGAAAGATACATTCAGGATGGCGTATGCGTGGTGAGATGGCTGCATTCATTCTCCTGGCGGCGGTGACGGTGATCCCGGCCATCGTGGTGGTGACCTCGCGCAACATTGTGCGAGCGGCGCTCTCCCTCGTGCCAACGTTTCTTGGCGTAAGCGGGCTCTATGTTCTGCTGCAGGCTGAATTCGTGACGGCGATTCAGGTTCTCATTTATGCTGGCGCGATCACCGTCCTGATCTTGTTCGTGATCATGCTCACCGCCGGTGGGACGGGATTGCCCGTGCGCCAGGTGAACGAGCAGGTACCTCTTGGGATCCTTGTTGCAGGAGCGCTGGCCGGGGGTCTTCTATTCGTCCTCCTCCGCGCACCCTGGCCCATGGTTTCCGGGGAGATGCCCAGGTACAATGCCAGGGCCATCGGCACGGCGCTCCTCACCAACTACGCCTTGGTCTTCGAGGTGACCAGCTTGGTCCTGCTGGTCTCCCTCATTGGGGCCATTATCATCGCCCGGAGGGAGGGATCCTAGGGTGCAGCTCGGGTTATCGCACTTCCTTGCGCTCAGCGCGCTCCTCTTCTCCATCGGGCTCTACGGGGTTCTCACCCGGAGGAACGCCGTGGCCATCTTGATGGGGATCGAGCTGATGCTCAATGCCGCCAACGTGAACTTGGTGGCGTTCAACCGGTATGTCTCCCCAGGTGTGATGCCTGGACAGGTCTTCGCTCTGGTGGTCATTACCTTGGCGGCATGCGAGGCTGCAGTGGGGCTCGCCCTCGTGATGGCTGCCTATCGGAGCCTGGAGACCGTTCACGTGGATGAGATCAACCTATTGAAGTGGTGATGATCCTCCCAGGATGAGGTAACGGAGGTTCGCAGATGGTCCAATACGCTTGGCTCATACCTTTACTCCCCGCCGTCGCTTTCGTGCTCATCATCTTCCTGGGTCGACGGTTGCCCGGGGAGGGAGCCTATGTGGCGATTGGAGCCATCGCCCTCTCTGCACTTCTTGCGTTGGGGGTGTTCGTCCAGGTCCTGGGCGGAGCGCGGTACGAGACCTTGCTGAGCTGGGCCCCCATCGGGGAGAGGTCCATCGAGGTTGGGTTCCTCATCGATCCTCTAGCCAGCATGATGCTGGTCCTTGTGGGAGTCATTGCTACCTTGATTCAGATCTACTCCATCGGATACATGCACGGCGATCCAAGGTACCCCAGGTTCTTTGCCTACCTCTCCCTCTTTTCTGGCTCGATGCTCCTCCTCACCATCGCCAACAATTTCTTAGTGATCTATGTCGCCTGGGAACTCGTAGGCCTTTGTTCCTACCTGCTCATCGGATTCTGGTTTGAACGGCCGGCCGCGGCGAGGGCTTCGTTAAAAGCTTTCCTTGTGACGCGCGTCGGGGACTTCTTCATGTTCCTAGGGATCCTGCTCCTATTCTTCACCCTGGGGACGTTGCATTTCGGGACGATCTTCGAGAAAGTAGAAGCAGGAGAGCTCGCCGGCCCCCTCCTGACCCTCGCGGCCATCCTGGTCTACGGCGGTGCAGTTGGGAAATCCGCCCAGATCCCCCTGCACGTGTGGCTCCCTGATGCGATGGAGGGTCCTACTCCCGTCAGCGCCCTGATCCACTCCGCGACCATGGTGGCCGCCGGGGTCTACCTCGTAGCCAGGACCTACCCCATCTTCTTCCATGCTCCGGATGCCCTCAGGACCGTTGCGCTCATTGGGGCCCTCACAGCGCTTATGGCGGCGACCATTGGGATCGCCCAGGACGATATCAAGCGCGTGTTGGCTTACTCCACCATCAGCCAGCTCGGCTACATGATGCTCGGGCTTGGGGTCCTAGGCTACAGCGCTGGAGTCTTCCACATGATGACCCAGGCGGTGTTCAAATCTCTCCTCTTCCTCGCTGCGGGCAGCGTGATCCATGCCATGCACACCAACGACATCAAGGAGATGGGTGGGTTGCGCGAGACCATGCCCATCACCTACTGGACCTTCCTGATTGGTGGCTTGGCCCTCGCAGGGATCCCGCCCTTCGCGGGGTTCTGGAGCAAAGATGAGATCCTGCTCGAGGCATTCCACCGCGATAAGGTCCTGTTTGCTCTTGGGCTAGTTGCGGCGTTCTTCACCTCGTTTTACATCTTCCGTGTGATCTTCTACACATTCTTCGGCCAGCAGCGAACGCACACGGCCCACCCGCATGAGAGTCCCCCCGTGATGACCATTCCACTCGTCATCCTGGCCACGGGGGCGACCTTTATAGGATTCGTCGGAGCGCCCTTCCTGGGTAGTCCTTTCCAGCACTTCATCCACTTTGAAGGGGCGGGGGAGCCAGCTGTAGACGTGCTCCTCATGGCTGTCTCCGTGGGAGTAGGGCTCCTGGGGGTCCTTGCGGCAGCCCTCCTATACTACTGGCGGGTCCTTTCCTCAGAGACACTCAAGCAGAGATTGCGCCCACTTTACCTCTTGGTCAAGAACAAGTATTACTGGGATGAGTTCTACCTGGCTGTGATCGTCAAACCCGGTCTTGCCCTGGCGAAGTTGCTCTTCCGGTTCGACCTGGGGGTCATCGACGGGATCGTCAACGCGGTGGGATATCTCTTCGTGATCCTGAGCCGTCTCTACCGAATTTTCGACCTCTACGTAGTAGACGGGATTGTGAATCTCGTGGGCTGGGTGACCAAAACGGTGGGTAGCGCCCTCCGGTACATCCAGACAGGCAGGGCGGAGAACTACTTGTTGGCCATCGCTCTCGGAGTGTTGGTACTGGTGATGGTCGGCGTGTTCCGCTAATGGAGCCCAACCCAGTATTGGCGAAATGTGGTCAGTGAA
>JAUQQG010000001.1 GCA_030550015.1 bacterium
TCTCACGGAGTCTGAAGTACCGCCGCAGGAATTCAAATCGCGTGACCCAGTTCCAAAAGCTCCTTCCCATTCCGCCAACCCAGGCGAGGGCGTGATCGAAGAGCGTGAACGCCATATTGATCAGACCGGTTGTCACCTGAAGGATCACTGCAGCAGTTCCCAGAGGGAGTGCGAGGATCCCCAGGAAAATACCCCAGAGATACCTCAGGCTGCTCGCCACACCCCACCCACTAGCAGCTGCCGAAGTCCCAATGAGAACTGGCAGGGCACCACCAACCACGTAGGCAACCATCCCGCCTCCCCCTCCGAAATCCTCTTCTGTTGGGGAAAGATTGGGACTGTTGGGGACGACGTTTGCCCCTGCACTCTCCACCGGGTTCAACTCGATTCCCCCAACCGCTCCTGCCTCCAGCCCATTAACCTGCCCTAAGGGCTGCACTTGTTTCATGCGCCATATACCCATTAAAGCCGCCATGGCTAAGCCAAGTAGAAGGATGACCAAGCTGACGATCCCCACCCACTTTCTATGTCCCGGGGGTAAGTAGTCCACGGGAGCCAAGGAGGTTACTCCCAGGATATCCAGGAGGACCATCCCCCAAAAGAAGCCCGTGCCCAGGAATGCCAGGGCCATGAGCAGCTCAGTCGAAGCCGGGACCTCCGGGGAATCCACCCCCAAAAGCCCCGCCAGGGTAAGTACGAGAAGCCAGTATTCCGCATAGGCAAACACCGCAAATGCCACAAGGTATAGGATCGCCCCGATGACGCGCCATACCGCCCGGGACAAGCCGTGCGTACCTTCCTCACCCTCAGGTCCATCTACAGCGAATGCCAGGCGAACCTGTGTGACGATCTGGGTGAGTATCGTTCGGAGAGATTCGCCGAGGATATTGAATGGGGTTTGGAGAAAACCGAAGAATGCCATCACGGCCTGACGGAGTCGAACCTCCTGGGCTGCGATCATGAGAGCAGCGGGGAAGCCCAGCAGCAAGACTAGCAGCACCATACGCAACATCTATCGTTCCCCCTTTCGGGTCGCAACCTGCCAGACGTGGGAGATCGCGTCGCTCGGGTCCACAAAGGTGACTCGCTCGGCACCAGCATTGCGAAGGACATGTTCCCAGAACCTGCGCCTCTGTATGGAACGGGCCGGATTGGCTCCGCTCTGGTATCCCACGACGTATACGAAGACGCCCTTAAGGTCCAGGGGAACCTGCATGTTGCGGGTATCGCCCAAGTCGGTGGCCATGATGAGAACCCGAGGCACCCCTTCCGGGCTACCCGAGAGTAAAATCGCTGCCTTTGCTAGAAAGCCCCAGATATCTGTACCTACGACCGGCCGTATGCGTTGTCTTCTGAGTAAGAGTGCCGCCGCGAGCCGGGTCTTCTGGATTTGGTCTAGAGCGCTGCGGTCCTTTCTGGAGAATGGGTTCAGGGGTCTGGTAAGGGGTTCTGGCATACGAAGGGTGAGAATCATCGCCCGGTCGGAGTAAGAGTTGTCCATGATCCATCGCACATACCAGGTATCTCCCGGGCAAGCGAATTTCAGGATCAGGTCGGCCACTTGGTCCCTCCCCATCCCCGCCAGGGCATACGATCCTGTGCGGTCGATCCCTGCTACCACTACGCGCGGGCAAGCGGTAGGCGTTAAGGATTCGGAAGCACCACTAGCAGGCCTACCCGGTTGTCCAGTGCGCGGCGTGCATCCCGCCATCAAGATTGCGGTAATTACCAGAGCAGCGTATCTCCTCATGGCCCTCCGAAATTACTAACCAGATGGGAGGGGAAAACCTTTCAACTTCAGAAGCCCCGTTGGGATCGACGGGTAGACAAGTAGGTTTGGAGGTGCCCTAGAAATCCTGAGAAATCACCCTGCTTCGGCTCCGTGCAGGGAGTATTGGTGCTGGCTCTAAATATCGGATCGTGGTACCGTCAAACATCTATGGGTCCCGCCATTTCCTTTATCAAACAACGCTCACGCCATATACGGTACCTTCACTGAAGACCGCAGCTGTGGGATCAAGCTAAGGATCCTATCCACAACCCAATGAGAGGACAGGTAAGTGATATCGATCTCGGAAAGCCGATGAGACGATCTGCTGCAAAAATGCCCGGCCATGCCATCCCGTTCTCGAGTACATCGAAATGGCTTATTCCTCGCTTACCTAGCCTCCTGTTGCGCTCCGGATCATCGCACGTAATAACCAATGTCAGATCCAGGGCTAGAATATCGAGGAAAGAGCTCTCCAGGGCAATCGGCGCGACAGCTTCCACGAATGAACTGACAGGCTCTGAGACCACTGGACATCTTCACCTATGGGACAAGGTATTGGGGACACTGATTACGAACTATCTCATATGTATGTTTGTACGCCTGAGAGGTGAGCGTAGGATCTATCCAGAGCAGGGAAAAGTTAGAGGTAAAGTAGGAACGGTCGAGTTCACCTTGCGAGAATACCGGAGGATGTTAAGGTCCATCTCCTCAGCCTGACCCGCTACCGTTCCTAAAACCATAGTTGTTTCTTTCACGACCAGGACGCCGGGCGAACAGCGTTCCCGACTTGCGCCGGGGTTCTACTCTCCCCGGAGCCAGAAGGTGAACCATCACGCGGCGGGCCTTCCCGCTTACGCGGAGGTGCCGCCG
>JAUQQG010000086.1 GCA_030550015.1 bacterium
TGAGGCTCCTCATCCTCCAGGGGTACCGGCCGAGCTTGGACCGCTGCGTGGGTTGCGGGCGTTCCCTCGGGCCCTTTCCGCGATTCAGCACCTCTCTCGGAGGGGTGCTCTGCCGCCGGTGTGGAGACCAGGACCCCGGCGCATGGACAGTGGATGGCCTGGTGCTCGCAGGATTGAAGAACCTTCTGCGAGGATCGCGCACAGGTCCTGGTCCAGCTATGGGGGACCCAGGAACGCGGGAGAGGATCCGCCAGATCCTCATCGAATTTGCAGAAAACCAGCTTGAGACGCATCTTCAGGCCCCCCGAGTGATCCGCCGCCTGGAGGGTACCGAGAAGGGGAATCGAGGTAGGCCCAGCGAAATCTCTTGACAAGATTTCGCTGAGGACGTCAGGGTATTTCCAGAGGAGCTTCCAGCAAAAGCCAGAGACCTTTCACGATGGAATGAGGAGTGAACGCACATGCGGGTGCCGCGAAGGCACAGGAGGTGGTGTTGTGGAGATCGATCTTGAGCGGATCTCTCGCGCCGTAGTACAACTAGGGGCGGCGCTCGAGGAAGCCCGCAATGTGATCCGCCCCGGCCCACCCGGGGAGGTGCGGATCCGAGCGGAGGACCGGGTCATCGAGCTTCCCACCGCATGGGCCGTGGCAGGTGTCGTCGCCTTTGCCGCCGCCTTGCTCGCAGCTACCCTTGGAACCCGGTCAAGGGAGCGGGAGGAGGAACCTCTGGGTATCGGCTGAAACCATGGAGACAAGGTGAAAGAAGCCCCCACCATGCACCCCATCTGAAATCCTTCTCAAGGGGGAAAGAGCGAGGGAATGAAGGAGCGTGCAATGACGTTTCAGGAGATCATCTTTGCCCTGGAGCGGTTCTGGGCGAACCAAGGGTGTCTGATTGACCAGGCCTACGACGTCGAGGTGGGCGCTGGGACAATGCACCCTCAGACCTTCCTGCGAGCCCTCGGGCCGGAGCCTTGGCGGGTCGCCTACGTCCAGCCGAGCCGGCGTCCCGTGGACGGCCGCTATGGAGAGAACCCGAACCGTCTGTTCAAACACTACCAGTTCCAGGTGATCCTCAAGCCTTCTCCAGAGGACGTCCAGGACCTCTACCTGGAAAGCTTGCGAGAGCTCGGGATCGACCTGCGTGTCCATGATATCAAGTTCCTAGAAGACGATTGGGAATCCCCCACCTTGGGCGCGTGGGGACTGGGGTGGCAGATCTTCTTGGACGGCCAGGAGATCACCCAGTTTACCTACTTCCAGCAAGTCGGGGGCATCGACGTGAAACCTGTCTCCTGCGAGATTACCTACGGCCTGGAGCGCATCGCCATGTACATCCAGAGGAAAGAGGATGTGTTCAGTCTAGAGTGGGCCCCGGGCGTCAGCTACGGGGAGGTCCGGCGACAGGAGGAGTACGAGCACTCTGTCTACAGCTTCGAGGAAGCCGACACGGCCATGCTTCGAGCCCTCTTCGACGCTTTCGAGCTAGAGGCTAGGCGCCTCCTGGAGAAGGATCTGGTCCTGCCCGGG
Organism: bacterium; assembly: GCA_030550015.1. Taxonomy (GTDB): domain Bacteria; phylum Sysuimicrobiota; class Sysuimicrobiia; order Sysuimicrobiales; family Thermofontiviventaceae; genus Thermofontivivens; species Thermofontivivens primus. The sequence goes on from JAUQQG010000086.1 coordinate 1,531, forward strand.
TATGACTACGTGCTGAAGTGCTCCCACGTGTTCAACCTCCTGGATGCACGCGGCGCCGTGAGCGTGGCGGAGCGGACAGCCCTCATGGGCCGGTGTCGGGCACTGGCCAAGGAGTGCGCCGTACGGTATATCCGGCGCCGGGAGGCGATGGGCTTCCCGCTCCTCCCTGCCCAGGCGGCCGTCCCCTGAGGAGACCCTCATGCCATCGTTGCTGTTTGAGCTCGGAACCGAGGAGCTGCCCCCCAGGGCCGTCCCTCAGGCCCTGCAGCAACTCTCCTCCCTTGCAGAGGAGGTCTTCCGCGAAGCCCGCCTTGAGGTGCACGGGATCCGCGTCTACGGAACTCCCCGTAGGCTGGTCTTGTATGCGCAGGAGGTCGCTCCACGCCAAAAGGAGTCGGTACGGATGGTACGCGGCCCCGCGGTCAAGGTTGCCTATGACGAGCATGGGAAGCCGACGAAGGCAGCCCTGGGTTTTGCCCGGAGCCAAGGAGTCGCGGTGGAGGCGCTCGTACGCCAGCGGACGGAGGAGGGGGAGTACGTTTTTGCCCTCGTCCAAGAGCCTACAAGGCCTGCCTTAGAGGTGCTGAGTGAGATCTTCCCCCGCCTGTTTGGAGCACTGGCCTTCCCGAAGACCATGCGCTGGGGGGAGGGAGAGAGCCGGTTCGCCCGCCCTGTGCGCTGGATCGTGGCCCTGTATGGGGAGGAAGTGATCCCGACGAGCTTTGCCGGAGTCGCAAGTGGGAGGATGACCCGCGGGCACAGGTTTGCCTCCCCAGGCCCCTCCTCTGTCCGGGATCCCAAGGACTATCTCAAGGTGCTCCAGGAGGCCTCGGTCCTCCTGGACCAGGAAGAGAGGGAAGCGATGATCCGCGAGCAGCTCGTACACGCCGCCCAGCGCGTAGGCGGGAGGCCACGCATCGACCCCGCCCTGCTCCAGGAGATCGTATACACCGTGGAATGGCCCACGGTCCTCCTGGGGAGGTTCTCAGAAGAGTTCCTCGACCTGCCCGAGGAGGTCCTGGTGACGGTAATGCAACACCACCAGAAGTATTTCCCTGTGGAAGGGTCCGAAGGAACATTGCTCCCCTTCTTCCTTGCGGTACGCGATGGCCCCGAGACAGGCCTGGACACCGTACGGGAGGGGCACGAGTGGGTCCTCCGGGCCAGGCTCGCGGACGCGCGGTTCTTCTTCCGCGAGGACCGCAAGACTCGCCTGGAGGAGCGCGTGGAGCAGCTGAAGGGCGTTCTCTTCTTGGAAGGGTTGGGGACCTTGTACGACAAGGTCAAACGCCTCGAGACCATCGTGGACTGGATCTGTCGTGTCGTCGGGGCAGAGGAGCTGCGAGAGAAAGCGCGCCGGGCCGTCCTTCTCTGTAAGGCTGACCTCCTCACGCACATGGTAGGGGAGTTCCCTGAGCTCCAGGGGGTCATGGGGCGCATCTACGCCCTCCTCGATGGTGAGCCTTTCGAGGTTGCGGCGGCCTTGGAGGACCATTACCGGCCGAGGGCGGCCGAAGACGTCCCTCCTCGGACATTGCTCGGTGCGATCCTGGCCATTGCCGACAGGATGGACACGCTCGTGGGGGCGATCTCAAGAGGCCTTGCCCCGACGGGATCGCAAGACCCCTACGGGTTGCGGAGAGCAGCCCAGGGGGTGTTCGCAACACTTTTCGCTCACAACCTTCACCTCTCCCTCCCTGCACTCATCCGCGTCGTCCAGGAGGCGTACGGATGGGAGGACGCAGGTGGGGAAAGGACCTATGAGGAAACGAAGGAGTTCCTCCGCACACGCCTGAGGGCCACGCTCCTGGAAGAAGGAATCCCCTACGACGTAGTGGATGCCACTCTCGCGGTAGATCACGATGACCCTGTAGAGGCGCACGGCCGGGCGGTTGCGCTGGCACAGGTGCGGGAATGGCCAGAATTCCCCCGTCTGTTCATCGCCTACGACCGCGCCTCCCGGATCCTTCCCAAGGAAATGGCTCCGATCCTTGGGGGAGACCCAGCCACGTGGGCACCGCTCCTCACCGAAAAGGCTGAAAAGACCCTCTATGAGATAGCGCGCGCCGTGGGCCCAGAAGTGGAAGCCCTCGTCCGGGAGAAGCGCTACCAGGACGCCTGGAGAGTCCTTCTCAAGTTCGCGGACCCTGTGGACCGCCTTTTCGAGGAGGTCCTCATCATGGACCCCGATGAAAAGGTCCGCACGGCAAGGCTCTCCCTCCTGTATCTCGTTGTGCAAACCTTCCGCCGGCTCGCCGATCTCTCCAAGATTGTGATGACCCTGTAGCAGGAACTACCCCTTGTGGGGCTTACGGCAAAAGCTAGGAAGGCCTTTGCCGGGGTACTGAAAGTCTACGAGTGCAGACGCCGGGGGCCTGCCTCTACAACGAACGGGCCAATTGTGGTAATCTACGAGATGATAAGTGGTCTGGGCATCTCCCAGCCCTATGTGCCATATCCCAGGGGAAGTAGGTGAAAGCATGGCCAAGAAGAAGTCCACTGCAAAACCCGCTACACCAGTGAAGCGCATCTACATGTTCGAGGAAGGAAACGCGGAGATGCGGGACCTCTTAGGTGGGAAAGGTGCAGGCCTCGCGGAGATGAGCCGGATCGGCCTCCCCGTCCCCCCAGGGTTCACCATTACGACGGAGGTCTGCAACGAGTACTACCGATTAGGCAGGAAATTGCCCGAGGGCCTCATGGAGGAAGTCCGGGAGAAGCTCCGCATCCTCGAGGAGAGAACAGGGAAGCGCTTTGGGGATCCTGCAAACCCTCTCCTCGTCTCAGTGCGATCTGGGGCGAAGTTCTCCATGCCAGGGATGATGGATACGGTGCTGAACCTGGGGCTCAACGACCAGACCACGGAAGGCCTTGCGAACCTCACCGGGAACCCCCGCTTTGCCTATGACTCCTACAGGAGGTTCCTGCAGATGTTCGGCAACGTGGTCCTGGGGATCAAGCACGAGCGCTTCGAGGAGGCGCTCAGCGGAATCAAGACACGTAAGGGAGTCAAGCTGGACACCGAATTGGATGCCTCCGATCTCAAGGAGGTTGTGGAAGAATACAAGCGCATCATCCGGGAGGAGACAGGGAAGGATTTCCCTGCAGATCCCTGGGAGCAGCTGGAGATGGCTATCCGCGCTGTGTTTGAGTCCTGGAACAACCCCCGGGCCATCACCTATCGAAATCTCAACAAGATCCCCCATGACCTCGGCACGGCCGTGAACATCCAGACCATGGTCTTCGGGAACATGGGAGAGGACTCTGGGACCGGCGTGGCATTCACCCGGAATCCCGCCACAGGAGAGAAGGAGGTCTATGGGGAGTACCTGATGAACGCCCAGGGCGAGGATGTCGTCGCCGGGATTCGCACCCCCAAGCCGATTCGCGACCTCGCGCAGGAGAACCCTCAAGTGTACCGCCAGTTCCTCGAGGTCTGCGATCTCCTCGAACGCCACTATCGCGACGTCCAGGACCTAGAGTTCACCATCGAGCGGGGAAAGCTCTGGTTACTGCAGACGCGGACAGGGAAGCGCACTGCCCAGGCAGCGGTGAAGATCGCCGTGGACATGGTCAAGGAGGGGTTGATCACCAAGGAAGAAGCCCTCATGCGGGTCGACCCCGAAGATCTGGCCAAGCTCCTCCACCCCTCCATCGATCCTCTGCACAAGCCCAAGGTCATCGCCAAGGGACTTCCCGCTTCCCCTGGAGCGGCATCCGGGATCGCCGTGTTTGATGCCGACCAGGCAGAAGCGCTCGGGAGGGACGGGCACAAGGTGATCCTGGTCCGTCCCGAGACGAACCCCGATGACATCCACGGCCTCGCCGCCGCCCAGGGTGTGCTGACGAGCCGCGGAGGGATGACCAGCCACGCGGCCATCGTCTCCCGCGGAATGGGTAAGCCCGCCGTTGTCGGAGCGGAGGCTATTTCCATCGACCTGGTCAGGCGGGAGTTCCGGGTGGATGAGATCGTCGTCCGGGAAGGAGACCTCCTGACCATCGACGGGAGCACGGGGGAGGTGATGCTCGGCGAGGCCCCCGTCATCGAGCCACAACTCTCCGGAGAAGTCATGGAACTCCTCTCTTGGGCCGATGAAGTCCGCCGACTGGGTGTGCGGGCGAATGCGGACTATCCGCGGGATGCGAAGAAGGCCAGGGAATACGGAGCCGAGGGCATCGGGCTGTGCCGCACCGAACACATGTTCATGGAGCCAGACCGCCTGCCCATTGTCCAGGAGATGATCATGGCGGCCACCAAGGAAGAGCGAGCCGCCGCGCTTGAAAGACTCCTCCCTATCCAGAAGGAGGACTTCAAAGGGATCTTCCGAGAGATGGAGGGTCTCCCTGTGATCATCCGTCTCCTCGACCCGCCCCTCCACGAGTTCCTCCCCAGGCTGGAGGACCTCCTCGTGGAGGTGACGGAGCTGCGCATCCGAGGCGACCGGCCTGAGGAGCTAGAGCGGAAGGAAAAGCTATTACGCCGCGTCCGGGCCCTTCATGAGTTCAACCCCATGCTAGGCCTCCGGGGGTGCCGGTTGGGGATCCTCTACCCGGAGATCTATGAGATGCAGGTCCGGGCCATCTTCCAGGCGGCCACTGAGCTAGTGAAGGAAGGTGTGAAAGTCATCCCGGAGGTGATGATCCCCCTCGTAGGGCACATCAATGAGCTGCGGGTCATCCATGAGCAATTGCGGGCCATCGCCGAGGAGATCATCCAGGAGGCCGGGGTGGAGTTGAAGTACATGTTCGGAACGATGATCGAGATCCCCCGCGCCGCCCTTACCGCCGATGAGATCGCCGAGATCGCCGAGTTCTTCTCTTTCGGGACGAATGACCTCACCCAGACGGTGTTCGGGTTCAGCCGCGACGATGCCGAGGGGAAGTTCCTGCACGCCTACATCCAGAAGGGGATCCTCAAGGAGGACCCCTTCCAGGTCCTGGACCGAGAGGGCGTGGGAAAGCTCATGCGCATGGGAATCGAGCTTGGGCGCAAGACCCGGCCGGATCTGGAAGTGGGGATCTGCGGCGAGCATGGCGGAGACCCTGCATCCATTGAGCTTTGTCACCAGCTCGGCATGGACTACGTGAGCTGCTCGCCTTACCGTGTCCCCGTCGCCCGCTTGGCCGCTGCCCAGGCTACGCTTCGAGACAGGATCATGGTAAGAAAGGACGTGTAGGGCACCGGAGAAGCGCCGACAAGTTCCCTTTTTCCGGTGGATGCATCAAGGCAGGTGGGGCGGATTGCAACCTCGGGAGCGATGGGAGGAGTGGGAGAGGCAACACCTTTCCCCTTTTGCCACCCTGGCCTGCAAGTCGCGAGGGAGGACGATCCCCGAAGAGGAGGATGAGCTCCGCACGTGCTTCCAGCGGGATCGCGACCGGGTCCTCCACTCTAAGGCCTTCCGCCGCCTCAAGCACAAGACCCAGGTCTTCATCGCCCCAGAAGGGGACCACTACAGAACCCGCCTCACCCACACCTTGGAAGTTGCCCAGATCGCCCGCACCATTGCCCGTGCCCTGCGGTTGAACGAGGACCTCACCGAGGCCATCGTCCTCGCCCATGACCTGGGCCACCCTCCCTTCGGACATGCCGGAGAGGAGATTCTCGATCGACTCATGGCAGACCATGGAGGGTTCCGCCACTATGAGCAGAGCCTGCGGGTTGTGCAGATCCTAGAGACGCGGCGCCGCTCTGACGGCACAGTGGTGCGTGGGCTGAACCTCACGTGGGAGGTCTTAGACGGTATCCGCGGTCACTCCAAGGGTCTCAGGGACCTCGAACCCTTGGGGGAGCTCGCAGAGGAAGGTCTCCCTTCGACCCTGGAGGGCCAGATCGCCCGGATCGCCGATCGGATCGCCTATGTGCACCACGACACGGATGACGCGATCCGAGCGCGCATTCTCCGCGAAGAGGACGTCCCCGGAGAGGTGAAAAGAGTCCTCGGGGAGACCCGGGGCAAGTGGCTCGACACCTTGGTGAAGGACCTCGTCCACGCGAGCACCGACCAGCCTGTGATCCAGATGAGTGAGGAGGTTCGGAAGGCCCTGAATATCTTGAAGGATTTCCTCACCGAGCACGTGTATATGGGTTCTGAGGCCAAGGCAGAGGTGGATAAAGCCCAGGGCCTCCTCGTTCGCCTCTTCGAGTACTATCTCAACCATCCAGAGGCGATCTCCGAAGAGTATAGGGCGCTGATCGAGGAGGGAGAGGAACGAAGGCGGGTGGTTTGCGACTTCCTCGCAGGGATGACCGACCGCTACGCCATCCGCATGGCTGAGCAGTTGTTCATCCCCAAGACCTGGGCGTTTTTCTAGGATGAGAATGGGGAAGCGACTGTAGGACAAAGAGAGGGGGTGAGGAGAGGAGATGGAACTGACGTGGTGGGGGCCCATTGCTGGAGTTGTGGCCCTCGGCTACGCCGCGATTTTGTCCCTTGGAGTCAGCCGGCGAGAGAGAGGAACCCCTGAGATGGTGGCGATCTCTGACGCCATCCACGAGGGGGCCATGGCCTTCCTGAACCGGGAATACAGGGCCATCGCCATTTTCGTCCTCGTCATGTTCATTGTCCTGGCCACGGGAATCACCCCTGGGATTTCCTGGCGCACCGCCCTGGCTTTCGTGATTGGCGCCGCCTGTTCCGTTAGCGCAGGATTCTTCGGTATGCAGATCGCTACGCGCGCCAACGCGCGCACAGCAAGGGCTGCCCAGTCGGGATTGAGCGAGGCAATCCGGGTAGCCTTCCCAGGTGGCGCAGTCATGGGGATGACAGTGGTGGGCCTAGGGCTCCTGGGCGTAGGGATCCTTTACTGGATCTACAGGGACCCCGGCGAGGTTATCGGGTTCTCCCTCGGGGCAAGCTCCGTTGCCCTGTTCGCCCGCGTAGGGGGCGGGATCTATACAAAAGCCGCGGATGTGGGCGCCGACCTCGTGGGGAAGGTGGAAGCGGGGATCCCGGAGGATGATCCCCGCAACCCTGCGGTCATCGCCGACGCAGTGGGGGATAACGTCGGAGACGTCGCTGGGATGGGGGCAGACCTGTTTGAGTCCTATGTGGGGTCCGTGATCGCCGGGCTCGCCATCGGGCTGGCCACACGCGGGAGCCAGGGTGCAGTCCTCGCCCTCTTGCTCGCCGCAGCGGGCATTTTCAGCTCGATCCTGGGGACGTTCTTCGTGGGGGCGGGAGTGGCCAGGGACCCTCAAGCCGCCCTGCGACGGGGGACCTTCGCAAGCGCCATTCTCATGGCCATTGCATCCTACATCCTCGTGCGGTTCTTTTTCGGAGATGTGCGGGTCTTCTGGGCGACCTTCCTTGGGCTCCTCGCCGGCATCGTCATCGGGCTGACTGCCGAGTACTACACTTCTGGAAGGGTGGTCCAGTGGCTTGCGGACCAGGCGAGAACAGGGCCAGCCACGGTCATCATTGGAGGAACCGCCGTGGGGATGTTGAGCACCCTTGCCCCCCTTGTGGTGCTCGCCCTGGCCAGCTTGTTCGCCTTCCGGCTGGCAGACTTCTATGGGATCGCCGTTGCCGCCATCGGCATGCTCTCCATTACAGGGATGACCGTTTCCGTCGATGCCTACGGCCCCATCGCCGACAATGCCGCGGGGATCGCCGAGATGGCCCACCTCGGATCGGAGACGCGGCGCGTGGCCGACTCCCTCGATGCTGCAGGGAACACCACTGCAGCCATCGCCAAGGGATTTGCCATTGGTTCGGCCGCCCTCACCGCCCTCGCCCTGTTCTTCTTCTACCGGCAGGCCGCACGCCTGGAAACCATCAATGTCATGGATCCAGAGGTGATCACCGGCCTATTCATGGGAGGGATCATCCCCTTCATGTTTGCAGCCATGGCCATGCGCGCCGTGGGCCGGACAGCCCATATCATGGTGGAGGAGGTCCGCCGTCAGTTCCGGGAGGTCCCTGGGTTGTTGGAAGGCCGGGCGAAGCCGGATTACGCCTCCTGTGTAGGGATCGCCACCCAGGGGGCGCTTAAGGAGATGGTCCTTCCAGGCCTGAGCGCTGTGATCATCCCCATCCTCGTGGGGCTTACGCTTGGGCGGGAAAGCGTGGGTGGCCTCCTCGCAGGAGCCATTGTGACAGGCGTCCCCCTTGCCCTCTACCTCGCCAACGCTGGGGGGGCGTGGGACAACGCGAAGAAGTTCATCGAGGAAGGGAACCTCGGTGGAAAGGGGAGCGACGCGCATAAAGCCAGCGTCATCGGCGACACAGTGGGCGATCCCTTCAAGGACACGGCGGGCCCTGCTCTGAACATCCTGATTAAGCTGATGACCGTCGTCTCCCTAGTGTTCGCGCCCTTGTTCCGTTAGCGTGTCCTCGGCACTCCTAAAGGTCTTTGGGCTTTTGCCTGGGTCCTCAGGGGAGGACCCTGTGAAGGAACTCCCTTTCTCCCAAGCGAATCCAACAGTTGGCTTAGCTCACATGGCGGTACCGGGCACAGGCTCTGCGGTCAGATCCAAAAGGAGGTGGACTATGGCACGGAGACTCCTGGCAGGGTTATTCGTCGCTCTCCTCCTCGTGAGCCCAACCATTCCCTCCCAGGCCCAGCTGGCCGAGCGGCAGGTCCTGCGCATTGGGTTCGATGCCGGCGACCTGAGAACCCTCGACCCGCATATGGCTTCTGCGACCATGGATCGGGCCGTGGTCGATATGGTCTTCAACGGCCTTTTGCGGTTCAAGCCCGGGGACATCTCCCAGGTCGAACCTGACCTGGCCAGCCGTTATGAGGTCTCCAGCGACGGGATGACCCTCACCTTCACCCTCCGTCAGGGCGTACGCTGCCACCCCTTCCCAGGGGCACCGGAGGGATACGAGCTGACCAGCGAGGATGTCGTCTACTCCATCGCCAAATCTGCGACGCCTGCGACTTCCGCCTATGCCGGAGATATGGCACCCTTCACGGCCACCGCGGTGGACAAGTACACCGTCCGTGTTACCCTCAAGCGCCGCGTCCCGAACCCCGAACGCTACCTGACCAACTACTCTGGCGGGTTCATCGTCTGCAAGCGCGCCGTGGAAGCCCTTGGTGATAGGTTCAAGACGCGCCCCGTTGGAACAGGACCCTTCATGTTCAGCGAGTACGTCCCAGGACAGAAGACGGTGCTTGTGCGCAACGACCGGTACTTCCGCGGGAAGCCCATCCTGGAGCGCGTTGAGGTCTGGTATATGCCGGACCTGAGCAGCCGGGAGTTCGCCCTCCAGCGTGGGGAGTTGGACGCCATTGAAGGGCCCATGGAGCAGCCTTGGGTGGAGAAGATGCGGAAGGTCCCCAACACCGTGGTGGATGTGTTCGGTCCTGGGGAAACCGCCACCCTTCACTTCAACATCACCCAGGAGCCCTTGAAGAGGCTCAGGGTACGCCAGGCGATCGCCCACGCTTTGAGCCGGAAGGAGCTTGTCGCCTTCGTTGGGCCCGCCATCGCCACCCCGCTCTTCTCCCCTGTTCCTCCTGAGCTCCCCGGAGGTCTCACGGAGAAGGAAGTGACCGAGGCGGGTCTTGCCTATCCCACCAACCGCGACTATGCTAAGCAGCTGCTCAGGGAGGAAGGTCTCCCAGGAGGGTTCTCCCTTGACGTCATTATCTCCGAACGGGCCCAGTACCGCAGGCCCATGGAGAACATCCAGGCCCAGCTCCGGACCGTGGGGATCAACCTGAATCTCAAGGTCGTGGACCACGCCACCTTCCACGCCCAGATCCGCCAGGACTTGAGCCCCATTGTCCTTTACGTGGCCATGCGTCCGAGCGCGGACATCTTCCTGACCCAGTTCTACCACTCCGCCTCCACGGTGCGGGTAGGGAAGGCACCCATTACTAACTTCTCCCACTATAGCCGGGTGGACCGTCTCATCGAGCGCGCACGAGAGGCCACCGACCCCAAGGAGCAGGTACGTTTGTGGAAGGAGGCTCAGCTCCAGATCCTCCGTGACCTGGCGGCTTACCCATTGTTCGTCTCGAAATTCGTGTATGCCCGGAAGCCCTCTGTGGATTGGGGACACCGGCTCAAATCCATCTTGGCTCTCTATCCGCAGATCGATGAGACCACCAGGATCGTAAGGAGGTAAGGTGGAACCAGCGGGGGCAGGCCTTTGAGGCCTGCCCCCGGAGAATTCTCAATGGCCAGATATATCGTCCGCCGCATCTTGCTCGCCATCCCTACCCTACTCACGGTCCTCACGCTCGTCTTTCTCCTCCTGCGCGTGGCCCCGGGCGACCCGGCCGTTGTAATCCTTGGACAGTACGCCTCTGAGGAAACTCTCCAGGCCTTCCGCGAGCGCATGGGACTCAATCGGCCTCTTTGGATCCAATACCTCAGCTTTCTCAGTGACCTCCTCCGCGGGAACCTTGGCGAATCCCTCATCAGCGGTGTCCCTGTTGCCGAGCAGGTGCGCGCCGCCCTTCCCTACACCCTGGAGCTCACTGCAAGTGGGATCTTCCTGGGAGCTCTCTTTGGAGTCCCCCTGGGAGTCCTCACCGCTGTTCGCCGGAATAGTTTCGTAGACTACCTAGGGAGGACGTTCTCCCTGGCCGGCCTCTCCGTCCCAGCATTCTTTCTGGGGATCCTCCTCATGTATCTCCTCTCCATCAAGCTCAACCTCTTCCCCACCCTTGGCGCAGGGAGTCCGGGAAACCTCATGGACAGGCTCTTCCACCTCACCCTTCCCGGACTTGCTCTCGGGTTGGTCATGACTGCCTATGTAACCCGCATGACCCGCTCGGCCATGCTCAACGTCCTGCGGGAGGACTATATCCGCACGGCGAGGGCCAAGGGGCTCCGCGAGCAGGTAGTCCTCTACCGCCACGCTCTCCGGTCGGCGTTGATCCCCATCATCTCGATTATCGGAATCTACTCCATCGTCCTCTTGGGAAGCTCGGTGATGGTGGAGATCGTCTTCTCCCGGCCAGGCCTTGGGAAGATCATGCTCACAGCCATGAAGCAACGGGATTATGCTGTCCTGCAATCGGTGATGGTGATCTATGCAGCGTTCGCTGTGCTCCTCAACCTCTTGACCGATCTTCTCTACGGGCTTGTAGACCCCAGGATCCGATATGACTGACGAACTGGTAAGCACAAGGGCGATCCCTGAATGGGCCGTAAAGGAGCGGCCAAGGCGAAGGAGGTGGCGGACGTTTCTCCGGAACAGGACCGCGGTGGCTGGGATGGTGGTTGCCCTCCTTGTGGTCATGACTGCACTGTTCGCCCCCTGGATCGCCCCCTACGATCCCCTAGCCCAGAACGTGTTCTACCGGCTCACCCCTCCCGAACGCACCCACCTCATGGGGACAGATAGTTATGGGCGTGACGTCTTCTCCCGGTTGATCTGGGGTGCACGGATCTCCCTGGCCGTGGGCATCCTCTCTGTAGCCTTCGGTATGATCGCCGGATCCCTCCTTGGGCTCCTCGCGGCCTACCGAGGGAAAACCCTTGGCGCTCTCATTATGCGCGCGGTGGATGTCCTCATGTCCTTCCCCGATGAGATCCTGGGAATCATGATCCTGGCAGTGCTTGGGGCCGGCCTGGATCGCCTCATCATCGCCATTGGCATTGTCATGACCCCGCGGTTTGCCCGGCTGAGCTATGGTCCTGCCCTCGCGGTCAAAGAGAAGGAGTATGTGGAAGCGGCGCGGGCGATTGGGTCCAGCGATTGGAAAATCCTCCTCCGCCACATCCTGCCCAATGTGGCGGGGGAGATCGTTGTGATGGGGAGTTTGTGGACAGCCACAGCCATCCGCGTAGAGGCCAACCTGAACTTCCTTGGCCTAGGCGTCCCCCCGCCCATCCCAACCTGGGGGAACATGGTTCAATCGGGGATCGACCAGCTCACCTACGCTCCCTGGCTCTCCCTCTTCCCCGGGCTGGCCATTATGATCACTATCCTCGCCTTCAACATGCTCGGGGACGGGCTCCGTGACATCATCGACCCCCGCCTCCAGGAATAAAACTTGTTCCATGTTTTCAGGTTACAGGTTTTCAGATTGCAGGCTTTCTGGAAACCTGCCAACTTGCAAACCAGGGATGTGGAGATCACGGGACGGAAGGGGAGAAAAACGTTCTGACCCAGCGCAACAGGGGAGGGCCAAGGATGAGGATCCCCACGAGGGCTGCGCCAATGGCCAGCAGGAGAACTCCGGATGCCGCGAGGTCTTTGGCAATCTTTGCCTTCGGGTGGGGCTCGGGGCTGGAGAGGTCCACAAGCGCCTCGATGGCGGTATTCAATACCTCTCCGGCCAGGACCGTGAAGATAGCCAAGAGGAGCAGAGCAGCTTGAAGAGAGGAGATGCGAAGGAGGAGGATGAGCACGAGGACAGCCGCTGCGATACCAACTTGGATGCGGAAAGTTCGTTGTGTTCGGAACGCATGCGCCAGCCCTTCCAGGGCAAAGCGAAAGTGCTCGCTCAAACCTCCCCTCCTATTCATCGGGCTGCTCTCCTGGGCGGGCTGGTCCGCTCCAGGATTCCCTCCCGCTCCAGGATTTCCAGCAAGGCCCTCTGCCGCCTCCACATGACCGCTGCCCCCTCATCGGTCTCATCTTCGTACCCAAGGAGGTGGAGAAGGCCGTGGATCGCCAGGAGGGCGAGCTCGCGCCGCAGGGAGTGGTTATACTGGCGGGCCTGTTCTCGAGCCCTCTCCACGGAGATCACAATATCCCCGAGCATGCGGATGGGGGTATCCACTTCCTCCTCCAGGGGGAACCCGAGCACATCGGTTGGCTGGTGGACGCCCCGGTACTCACGGTTCAGTTCCTGGATATACGCGTCATCCACAAGCGCCACGCTTACCTCTACCTCTCCCTCGCACCCGAGCTCCTTCAGCGCCCGGACCACCACGCGTCGGATGAACTCGGTGCTCACAGGCACCTTGTTCTGAAGGTTGGTCACCCACACCTCCATGGGTATCCCTCAGATTCGGAATCTACATGATTTTGGATATTCGTTTCTCCTGTTGCCCCCGGACCTCCCGCTCCTCCGGGTACTCGATCCTGGGGTGGTAGATCCCTGTAAGAACCCGAAGGAACGCCTGCACAATGTGCTCCAGCTCCTTCAGGGTGAGGTCACACTCGTCAAGCTGTCCGTCCTCTAGCTTCTCTTTCACGATGCGTCGGATCACCTGCTCAATCCTGTCTGGGGTGGGCCTGGAGAGGGAACGAACAGATGCCTCTACAGCATCGGCGAGCATGACCACCGCCGTCTCTTTACTCTGGGGCTTTGGCCCCTCATAGCGAAAGATCCCTTCCTCCACCGCTCCCTCCTCCCGCTCCATGGCCAGGTGGTAGAAATACGAGATGCGGCTCGTCCCGTGGTGCTCGGTGATGAACGCGGCGATCCTCTCTGGGAGGCGATGTTCCCTGGCATACTGGAGCCCGTCACGGACGTGGGCGCTGATGGTCAGGGCGGAGAGGCTCGGGTTCATCCGGTCGTGCGGGTTCTCGATCCCAATCTGGTTCTCGATGAAAAACGCGGGACGGCGCAGCTTGCCGATATCGTGGTAATACGTTCCCACCCGGACCAGGAGCGCGTTTGCGCCAATGGCCTCTGCGGCAGCCTCGGCCAAGTTTCCCACCATAATGCTGTGGTGGTAAGTCCCTGGAGCCTCCAGCTGGAGACGCCGCAGCAGTGGATGACCTGGGTTGGCCAGCTCCAGCAGCTTGATCGGGGTGAGCAGCCCGAACAGGCTCTCCAGATAAGGAAGGAGCCCAATAGCCACGAGCCCAGAAACTAGCCCATTGGCCATTCCAAAGGTGGTTTTGATCACGATATCGGGATAGAAAGGATCATGGCCAATCAGCTCCACGGCCGCTATAGCTAGCATATTCGCAACCCCTACTTTCAGCCCGGCGTAGGCAAGGTCGATACGGCGGTGCAAGTGACGGATCGCGTATGCTCCCGCAACAGCCCCCACCACGGTGACGAACCCCAGCTGGAGATCCCAGCCTGCCACGACTCCTAGAGCAAACGCCAAGACAATGGCCACCACCACGGCCAGGCCTGGGTTGAACAGAATCGCCAGGAGCATTGTGGCTGCCGCAGTGGGCATGAAATAGGGGTGGAACCTCACCATGACCAGGCGAGCGGCGAGAACGGTAACGATGGTGAGAAGACTCACGAGCAGCAACAGCTTACTTTGGCGCCATACCTCTTCGTGGGAGCGGGCAAAGGAGAAGGCAGCGAAGGCAACGAGGAGGGTCGAGAGAAGAATGTTCCCTGCAACGGAGAGAAGATCACCGGAGGGTTGTGTCAATCCGACAGCGGAAAGCTTGAGGAGGTGGTCGCGCGTCACCACCTCGCCCCGGCGGACGATCACCTCCCCGCGGAGTACCCGGACCACCACAGGCGGTACGGCTTCCATTGCCCGGCGTTGCTGGCGCCGCGTCTCCTCTTCATCGCGGAGGAGGTTTGGGCGCAACGCTTGCTGTGCGACCGCCGTTGCCAGAGTGAGGATCCGGTCCGGTTGGCCACTTGCAGCGACGATCGCTTGCACCTTCCTCCGTGCCTCCTCCAGGTCTCCCTCCCGCACCCCTCCTCCCATGACCTGTTGGACAGCCGTGGAAGCCAGAAGCTCTGCACTCCTCAGCTCTTCAGGGGAGAGGAGGTAGGCGTGCTCCACCAATGCCTCAGGCAAGAAGGGGCTGAGGGTGGCGCGCCATCGCTCTAACTCCTCTCGGTTGAGAGGGGCGGGTACTTCCTCCTTCATCCTGCGAAGGGCCGCGAATGCTTGCACCACGGCCTGCTTCGCTTCCTGCGTCTCTCCCGGGGAGGGAAGGTACACCGGCTGGACCTTGCTAGCCGCTTCTTGGCGCTTCGCCATCGTGCGGCCCCAGTCAACGAACTCCACAGTGCGGGGAGATTCGAGGTCGCGAGGGCTCACCCTCCCTTCGCGCAGGTCGAGGCGCGAGGAAAGGCTTGGGACGGAGAGGATCGCCGAGAGCGCTAGGATGGTCAATCCCCCGATCACCACCTTCTGGACAGAAGAGCTGCGCACCCAGGAGAGGAGAGATCGGCTGCCACCAGGGGCAAACAGGCGAGCAGCTTTAGGACCGTCTGCTTTCCTCATACGCCTCATAGGCCCGCACGATCTTCTGCACGAGGTCATGCCGGACGACATCCGTCTCCGTCAGGTAGACAAAGGCGATCCCTTCCACCCCCCGGAGGATCTCCTGGACCTCCACGAGCCCCGAGGCTTTGTCCTTGGGAAGGTCGATCTGGGTGATATCCCCAGTGATCACTGCTTTGGATCCAAACCCGAGCCGGGTGAGAAACATCTTCATCTGCTCGTGGGTCGTGTTCTGGGCTTCGTCCAGGATAATGAAGGAGTCGTTCAGCGTGCGACCGCGCATATAAGCCAGGGGCGCGACTTCGATGATCCCCTTCTCCGCAAGACGCTGGAAACGCTCAGGCCCCATCATCTCATAGAGGGCATCGTAGAGGGGCCTGAGGTAGGGATCCACCTTTGCATACAGGTCTCCAGGGAGGAATCCCAGTTTCTCTCCTGCTTCTACCGCCGGACGTGTCAGGATCAGGCGCTGGACCTTCCTCTCCTTAAGCGCAAGGACCGCCATGGCGACGGCCAGGTAGGTCTTCCCGGTCCCTGCGGGGCCGATGGCGATCACAAGATCGTGGCGCAGCATCGCCTCGACATACCTCTTCTGGCCCGAAGTCCTCGGCCCAATGGTCTTGCCGCTCGGGGTTGTCAGGAGGACATCCGTAGGGAGGGTCTCGGTAGGCTTGGCCGCAAGCATGCGGAGCGCGTACTGGACGTCGCTGAGCTCGATGGGCCGTTTCCGGGAGAGGGCGGAGAGGTCCATGAGCAGCCTCTCTGCTTTCTCCACACTTGCCTCTGAGCCACGGAGGATCAGTTCCCGGCCGCGGGAGACCACCTCGGTCCCAAGGGCTTCTTCGATCATCCGGAGGATCGCATCTCCTTGGCCAAGGACAGCGACCGCCTCAACTTCCTCGGGGAGGATTACCCGTTTTTCGCGCACCTGCTCGGACACAGCCGATACACCTCTACGTATAATATAAACCCCTTGAACATCAGGAACCCCTGCACATATTGTCACGAAGATTTCGCCGAGCTCCTTGCCCCTCCTGTTCCATTTTCCGCAAGACAAGCTGAAACCCTCCCTTTCCCCTGGGCAACCTGTCCTGGTCTTTGGGAGGGTTCCTTCACGTCTTCACAAGGAGTTTGCGGAGGCGTTCCAACACTTTCCGCTGTGCTGCTTTCGTCCTGGGAACCACGATGATGGTGTCGTCGCCAGCAACGGTCCCTGCGACGTCTGGCCAGCGCACCTCGTCGATGGCCGCAGCAACGGCATTCGCGCGACCTGTGAGCGTTTTGACGAGGACCAAGTCCACCCCGAAGTCCACTTCCGTGACGAACTCCTGGAATGACCGGACCAACCGATCCTGGGCTTCTCGAGGAGGAGGCAGAGGTTCCTCGGGAGGCAGATAGCGGTAACCCCCCTGGTCTGTGCGCACCTTGACAACCCCGAGGCGCCTGAGGTCCCTGGACACCGTCGCCTGCGTCACCTTCATCCCCATGCGCCGTAACTGGCGAACGAGCTCCGCCTGCGTCCCCACAGGCTGCCGGCGGAGGATCTCCAGGATGAGACGCTCCCTCTTCCTTTCCTGAGGCGTCATCTCCTGCGCCCTTCCCTTATATCCCACTCCGGAGCTTTATCTTGGGCCTTGACGCCAGCCAAGCCCTGTCCTTTTCCACCTTCCTCCAAGCCTCCTGCAACGCTTCCTTCACCCGAGAGGGGGCTGTCCCGCCGGGGGAGCGTTTCGACTGGACGGTTCCCCATGGGGTGGCCAGGGAGATCACATCTGCCTCGAAGAGCGGAGAGAACTCCCGGTACTCCTCAAGGCCAAGTTCCCACAACTCCTTACCACGTTCCTCGGCATAGCGCACCATCCGCCCAACCACCTCGTGGGCTATCCGGAACGGAACTCCCTTCCGGGTAAGGTAATCCGCCACCTCGGTCGCGGTCATGTATCCTCCACGCAGGGAGGCCTCGATCCTCGCACGGTCCACGGTGATCCCCTCGCACACACGTCGGGCAGCCTCAAGACAAGCCTTCAAAGTCTCTACGGCATCGAACAGGACCTCCTTGTCTTCCTGGAGATCACGGTGGTAGGACAACGGCAATCCCTTCAGCACCATGAGCATTGCGCTCAGAGCACCAACCACGCGCCCTGCCTTCGCCCGAATGAGCTCAGCGGCGTCGGGATTCTTCTTCTGGGGCATGATGCTACTTCCCGTGCACACGCGGTCGTCGAGCCGGAAGAACCCAAACTCCTGGCTGCTCCAGGCTACCACCTCCTCGGCCCACCGCGAGAGGTGCACCATCACGAGCGCGGCGGCAGCGAGGAATTCCACCACGAAATCCCTGTCGCTCGCGGCATCCATGCTATTCGCACTGATCCCTTCAAACCCAAGGAGCTCTTTGATCAGCTCCCGATCAACAGGGAAGGAAGTCCCAGCAAGCGCACCCGAACCCAAGGGGAGGACATTCGTCCTGCGGTAGCAGTCCTTGAGGCGATCGATGTCCCGGTTGAGCATCTCTACGTACGCGTGGAGGTGGTGGGCCAGGAGAACCGGTTGTGCACGCTGGAGGTGGGTATATCCCGGGACAATGACATCGAAGTTCTCCTCGGCCATATGTAGGAAGGTCTCCTCCAGGTCGAGGAGGAGCTTCACGATGGCAGCGATCTCCTCCCGCAGGTAGAGACGCAAGTCTGTGGCAACTTGATCGTTGCGGCTGCGGGCTGTGTGCAACTTCCCGGCGATGTCTCCCAGGCGTTCCCGGAGCACCCCTTCCACAAACGTGTGAATGTCCTCTGCTCCCTCCACCACAATCCTGCCCTCCTCCACGTCTTCGAGGAGCGTCCACAGTCCAGAAACCAGCGCCTCGGCTTCCTCCTCCCCGATGATCCCGCATCGCCCCAACATCATCGCGTGGGCGATGCTCCCTAGGATGTCTGCACGGACGAGGCGACGGTCGAAGGGGAGGGAAGAAGTGAAGCGGGAGATCATTGGGTCAAGCGATCCTTCGAACCTGCCTCCCCAGGTCCGGTACTCCCCCATTGTTGGTTCACCTCTCTCTATGGATGAGTTCCATGGCTGAGAAGGGCATCCCTTGTCCATCCCCCCGGCCAATTCGAAGAAACTTTTGCTCCAGCAGTAGAGGTCTTCGAGAAGAGCCATGGGGACCCCACAACCATTGATTTGGCGGAATCGTCCTGGAGGTCTGTGAGGTCCCTTTGAGGCATTGATCCCTCTCAGATGCCCGCCTGAAAGACCGTAGCTTGGCGAGCTCCTCCGGGAACCCACGCAGGGATAGAGAGGCCGTGCACTCAGGGACCGAGAAGCTAGGGAGCCTTCATGGTCTCCCGGACGGTGCGGATGAGCGAGGGGTTGACCTCGCTGAACACCCGGGTGGGTAAACCCCACAGCGTGATGAACCCCTTGGCATCCTTCTGGTCGTAGGTGCCGGAGGCCCCAAAGGTAGCGAGGTCGTGCCGGTACAGGGAGTTCGGGGACCACCTACCTACAGCGAGACAGCTCCCTTTGTAGAGCTTCAGCCGAACCGTTCCCGTCACCGTTTCCTGGGTCTTGGCCACAAAGGCATCCAGCGCCTGGCGGAGAGGGGAGTACCATTGGCCATAGTAGACGAGCTCAGCGTACCGCTGGCCAATGAGCTCCTTAAAGTGAAAGGTCTCCCGGTCGAGGGTGATGGATTCCAGGTCCCTGTGCGCGATCGCCAAAAGGGTCCCGCCGGGGGTCTCGTACACCCCCCTGCTCTTCATCCCCACCAGCCGGTTCTCCACCATGTCCACCCTTCCTACACCATTTCTCCCGCCGATCTTGTTCAGCTCCTGAACCAGCGCAACAGGATCGAGACGCTGACCGTTCACGCTGACGGGGGTCCCTTTCTCAAAACCGATCTCCACATATTCGGGTTGGTCGGGAGCCTTCTCAGGAGAGATGGTGAGGTGAAAGATCTCCTCTGGAGGTTCCACCTGTGGATCCTCCAGGATCCCCCCTTCGATGCTCAGATGCCACAGGTTCCTGTCCATGCTGTACGGCTTCTCCTTGGTCACAGGGACTGGGACCCCATGCGCCTTGGCGTACTCGATCTCCTCTTCCCGGGAACGGAGTTGCCACTCCCTCCACGGCGCGATCACATGCATATGCGGGGCGAGGGCCTGATAGGCCAGCTCAAACCGCACCTGGTCATTGCCCTTCCCGGTACACCCATGGACCAAAGCATCGGCACCTTCCTGGAGGGCGACTTCCACCTGAGCCCGGGCGATGATGGGGCGCGCGAGAGCCGTCCCTAGGAGGTACCGTCCCTCATAGATGGCATTGGCGCGGAGCGCAGGGAAGATGAACCCGGTGACGAACTCCTCCTTGACGTCCACGACGTAACACTTACTTGCCCCACTGGCCAAGGCCTTTGCCCTGATCTCTTCGAGGTCCTCCCCCTGTCCCACGTCAGCCACCACGGCGATCACTTCACACCCGTAATTCTCCACGAGCCAGGGGATAATCACAGAAGTGTCCAGCCCGCCGGAATAGGCCAACACCGCCTTCTTAATCTCCCTCATCTTCTCCTCCTCCCTTACCTTTGACTTCTCTCCTCACCACGGACTTCTGAGAGCACTGCCCCAAGGATCCTCACCGCCTCATCGACCTCCTCCCTCGTAACGATAAGAGGGGGGACGAGGCGTAAGACCTTGGGCTGCACAGGGTTGACCAGGAGGCCGCGCGCCATACAGGCTTCCACGATCGGGGCAGCGTCAACGGCCAGCTCGACAGCGACCATGAGGCCGATCCCGCGCACATCGTGGATCAACGGGGAACGTTCCTGGAGCTCGCGCAGGCGCTGGAGCAAGTAATCTCCTGTTCTTGTCACATGCTCCAGGAAGCCATCTTCCAGGATGGTCTGGAGTACGGCCAGGGATGCTGTGCAACTCAACGGATTCCCTCCGAAGGTGGATCCGTGGTCACCAGGGTGAAAGGCAGATGCGACGGTCTCCTTGGCCAACACCGCACCAATGGGGACGCCCCCGCCGAGCCCCTTGGCAAGGGTAACAATATCCGGGACGATGCCGTAGTGCTCATAGGCAAACAGTTTCCCCGTCCTCCCGATCCCCGTCTGAACTTCGTCCAGGATGAGGAGGAGTCCCTCGCGGTCACAGAGCGCCCGCACACCCTGGAGGTACTCGCGGGTCGCAGGAATCACCCCTCCTTCTCCCTGGATCGGCTCCAGCAGCACCGCGCACGTAGACCCGTCGATGGCTTCCTCCAGGGCCTTTAGGTCATTAAAGGGAACCTCCTTGAACCCGGGGGGAAGAGGTTCAAATCCCTTCCGATACTTTTCCTGCCCGGTGGCTGCGAGCGTTGCCAGGGTGCGCCCGTGGAAGGAGTTCGTGGCCGTGAGAATCCCGTAGCGTTCAGGTCCATGGTGGAGCCTGGCGAATTTCCGCGCCAGTTTGATGGCAGCCTCGTTCGCTTCCGCACCGCTGTTGCAGAAGAAGACCCGGTCGAAGGGCGAGTGTTCCACCAGGAGCTTGGCCACCTCCGCTTGAGGAGGGATATGATAGAGATTGGAGCAGTGGAGGAGGCGCGCCGCCTGCTCCTGGATCGCTCTGACCAATCGCGGATGGTTGTGCCCCAAGGAGTTGACGGCGATCCCCGCCACAAAATCGAGATACTCCTTGCCGTCGGCATCCCG
>JAUQQG010000071.1 GCA_030550015.1 bacterium
CTTCCACGTCCAGCGGGATCACCCTCGCCTGCGTAGGAATGGGGAGGAGGGATGGAACGGCGTGGACAGTCGCCTTCTCGCTCAATCCCGCAAGCTTCCCCCGGACCTGCCGGAGCCCCTCCTCTGCCAGGATGAGGAGGTGATCCGGCTTGGGGATTCCTGTATACAGAATTGGCTCCGGGCTCAGAAGAACTTCTGAAACAGAGTGGCCAGTCATCACCGTGACCGGATACTCATCGCGTTGCGTGGCGTACAGTCCTGAGAGCGTTGCACCCAAGCCCAAGAATCTCCCAGCCGTCCTGACCTTCTGCCCGGCGGCTCCTGCAAGTACCACCGAGAGTTTCGCCCGCAAGGCTGCAGGATACCGTGCCTCCAGACGGAGGCGCTGGAAGGGCTCCTGGTCCAGGAGATCGCGGGTAGACGCGCGGTAGGCTTTTGCATACTCCTCCCTGCGACGCTCGGCGATCACTCCTGTTGGGAGGTGAAGATCCTTGATGACCTGCTCCAGACGTGCCCGGCTGAACCGGTTGTGAGGGACGTAGTAAGCGGTGCACAGCTCCCAGATATCCACGAGGGAAAACCCATCCACTTGTATCGCCTGCGCGATCAGGTGGCTGAGCATGGGGTCGAACGCCGTGGCCCTGGCGACGAACGATGCGCCGTTTACCGCCACGGTCGCACAGATGTCCATGGGGGCTTCCAGGTTACCAAGGGAGGTCGTGGAGGTCACCGCACCGGGAGGCGTCGTGGCAGAGTGCTCACCGCCGGTCATGCCGAAGTTCAGGTTGTTGAACACCAGCACCGTCACCCCAATGTTTCGCCGCGCAGCATGGATCAAGTGGTGGGCCCCGATGCCGCATCCGCCATCGCCGATGAGGACGATCACCAGAAGTTCAGGATTCGCCAGTTTAAGCCCTGTGGCGTAGGTGACTGCGCGGCCGTGAAGGCCATGGAAGGCGTTGGTGATGAAGTACCGGTCTGAAAGCCCGACACACCCAATATCGGTCACGATCACCACGTTCCGTGGATCAGGTTGGAGGGCAACGAGGGCTTCGTTGAGCCTCTCCAGGACGTGTCGATGGCTGCACCCTGGGCAGAAATGGAACGGGAGGGTTCTCTCGTCAAAGTAGGTACGCAACGCCACACTCATAGAATTCCTCCCACCTTTAGGATCTCCTGAGGGGTGATGAGCTCTCCATCCACCCGGTGGACTCCCACAACCTCGCATCCTCCGGCAATCCGCTCGATCTCCCGCCGATACAGCCCCAGGTTCAGCTCGGCCACCACAACGCGCCGGATCTCCTGCAAAGCCCTCCTCAAAGCGCGTACAGGGACGGGCCACAGGGTATGGACAATGGCCAGGGAGACCTTGATTCCCTCCTCCCGCGCGAGCTTCACCGCCTCCCGCGCTGAGCGTGCCGTCACCCCGTAACTCAAGATGAGCGTACTCGCACCTCGTTGCAGGTCGGTAGCCACCATGCCGATCTCATCTGCATGCGCTTCGACCTTGGCCGCAAGGTGCCTGTTTAACCGGTCCACCTTCTCTGGGTCCTTGGTCAAGTAGCCCCATTCATCGTGGGTCGAGGAGGTGAACCGGAGGATGTGCGGGCCTCCTATCGGGGACATGGGCGGGACATCCGCCAATTGCTCCACATGGTAAGGAATGAAAGGGATGTGAGGAGATGCGTACCGCCGCGGGACGACAGGGATGGGACGGAAAACATCTTCCTCCACAACCTCCGCCGTCGCCACCACCTCCTTGTCCGCGAGGAGGAAGACTGGGACCCGGAAACGTTCGGCGAGGTTGAATGCCTCTATGGTGAGCGAGAAGCAATCTGCCACACCAGTCGGGCACAGGGCGATGATGGGATATCCACCGGACGTCCCCCAGCGTACGAACTGGATGTCGCCCTGGGCGACGGTGGTGGCACCTCCAGTAGCCGGGCCGAGGCGCTGGCAGTCCACGATCACCATGGGGACCTCTCCCATGATGGCAAGCCCGATGTGCTCGCTCGACAAGCTGATCCCTGGCCCGCTCGTCGCGGTCATGACTTTTGCCCCAGCCATGGCCGCCCCGATGCAGAAGCCCATGGCAGAGATCTCGTCTTCGGCCTGGATGGCAACTCCACCGACCTTCGGGAGCTCCCGAACCATGTGCAGCAGGATCGGAGTGGCAGGGGAGATAGGATACCCAGCGAAGAAGGTACACCCGGCAGCGATCGCCCCACGCGCAATCGCCTCCGCGCCATCTACGAACTCCCTCAAGTTTACCCCTCCCCTAGGTCCCTGGAGAGATCCCGTGCGCACAACGTGGGATCCCCACACAGTGCGAGCATCTCGTGGGGCACACCATGCGCACTCTCCAGCGCAATCTTGTCAAGAGACTCCGCTGGGGCTCCTTTGCTCCATTTGATGCTGGGCGTAAAATGTCCTCCTCTATCTCGGTAGCCTGGAGAGGGTGGAAAGGGGAGAGGTGACAACCAATCCGGAGGCCTCTCCTCCCGTGGTCCTTAGGCCCGAACCTCCTGCCGCTGGAA
>JAUQQG010000091.1 GCA_030550015.1 bacterium
GCTCCCTGCCCACCTCAACCTCTTCCAGGAGGACCTCCCGGGCTGGCCCTACCACGGGGATCTCCGTGCTAGAGAACGTGGCCTTCCCGATCTCCACGGCAATCCGTTGGACGGCGCCGTCCCGCACGTCCAGGGTGATCTCCACGAGGCCGCCCAGGGTCTCCACGGTAAAGGTCGTCTTGGTGGTATAGCCGTGATCGTAGAGGAACTTCCCAAAGATGCGCAGGCCGTTCCCGCTCTTCTCCGCCTCGCTCCCATCTGGGTTAAAGATGCGCAGGCCGAAGTCGCCTCGTTGGCTCGGAGCGAGGGCGAGGATCCCATCGGACCCGATCCCCTTGTGCCTGTCGCAGAGCCGCTGGATCGCCTGTGCCGAGAGGGGGAAGGTCAGCTTCGCCGGATCTACGACGATGTAGTCGTTTCCCAGGGCATGGCTTTTGACAAAGGTATTCTCTTCCTCAAGCACCGCACCCTCGCCTCCCTTCCTGCCCCCCATCCCTTCCCCCGCTGCGGCGGAGGGCAGATTGGATCACCCGGTCGAGGAGAGCTGGGAAGTCTATCCCTGCAACCTTCGCCGCTTGCGGAAGGAGGCTCGTCCTCGTCATCCCCGGGATGGTGTTCACCTCCAGGACCAGCACCTCCTCCCCCCGCAAGAACATATCCACACGGCCCATATCCCGGCAACCAAGCGCCCGGTACGCCCTCACGGCGATCTCCTGGGCGCGCCCCGCGAGATGCGGAGGAATCCGCGCGGGGCAAATCTCCTCCGTCGCCCCAGGGGTGTACTTAGCCTCATAATCAAAGAACTCCCGCTTTGGCACGATCTCGATGAGAGGGAGGGCCTCGGGGAGGCCTGTATGGGGGTCGTCAAGGATCCCACAAGTGATCTCCGTGCCCGCGATACGCTCCTCGACGAGGGCCGCCTGACTATACCGAAAAGCAACCTCGAGGGCCTCAGAAAAGCCAGAAGGGTTGTGCACAATAGAGACCCCGATGCTCGACCCCTGGTCCGCGGGCTTGACGACGCAGGGGAATCCGATGGTTGAGGCTACCTGGTCGAGGAGATCACCGGGGGCGCTCCTCCACTCCCTTTCTTGGAAGGAGAGGTAGCGAGGCACCGGGATGCCATGCCACTGGAAGATCTGCCGGCTACGAATCTTGTCCATGGCCAGGGCACTGGACAGGACCCCTGATCCGGTGTAGGGGACATCCAAGAGCTCGAGGAAACCCTGCACCGTCCCGTCTTCACCGTAGGGGCCGTGCAGGGCGATGAATACGAGATCGACCCCCGCGAGGGTCTCCAGGAGACGGGATCCTCTCCACTCCGTGACCTCCACGGGAATGACGGTATACTTCTCTGGGTCGAGGGCGGAAACGATGTTCTGTCCGCTCTGCAAGGATACCTCCCTCTCTGCCGAGGTCCCTCCCATTAGGACAGCCACTTTCAACCTGCTCATCTCCTCGACACCTCGCCCTGGCGTTGCGCTCCCGCTTCCCGCCATGACTGGATGCGCTTCCGGAGGAAGGCAATGGCCCCATCGCTCAGCACGCTGGCGAAGGGGATAACCTCGATGCCTGCAGGAAGGAGCTCGACGATCCTCTCCAGAACCTTAGGGGAGGCCAGGACGACATCACACCGGCTCAGAGCCTTCCGCAAGCCGTCCTTGTCTTCCAGCGTCGCAGGAATCAGTCGGATCCCCCGGATGCCAACGGCCCGGATCGACCGTTCCTTGCTGCGTACCCCTTCCCATGTGGCACAGACCAAGGCCACGCTGCGGCCGGAGAGCGAAGACAGGCGGAAGAGCGTAGAGAAATCCGGCAAGGCCACCAGGCCGATCACCTCCCGGCCTGGCAGGATCCGCCGGACCTCCTCGAGGTGGAAGAACGTCGTCACCACGATGTCCACCTCCGGGATCATCCCCAAGGCAAGATCGGAAAGGAGGATGGGAACGATGGGAACGGAAACGGCCCTCTCGAGCTCTCGAGTGAAATACGCCAAGTCGGAGGGGTTGCACTCGACAAGCCCCAGCCGGGGGCGCTGGGCATGGGCCTCCTCCCGGACCTCGGCACTCGCGGAGAGCAGCACCTGCAGGTCCGATGCGGTAAGCCCCATTTCTTCCGCGGCGGTAAGAAGGCGGTCGATGAGACGATGGATCTCCTCCGCCTGGGAGGGTGAGAGGGCTTTGGCAACGAAGGTCCCCCGTCCCGCGGCAGCCGTGAGGTAGCCTTCCTGGATGAGCTGTCGATAGACGCGCGCGACGGTATTGCGGTTCACTCGGAGGAATCCGGCCAAAGTGCGCACAGGAGGGAGGCGATCGCCACCCTGGAGTTTCCCGGAGATGATCAAGTATTTAATCTGGGCGCTCAACTGCGCGGCCATGGAGAGCGCATGGTCGGGCCGGAGGACAAGAGGTCTCCTGATCAGGGTTCCAACCCCACCTGCATCCAGCAATGTGGTGCTTCCAGGAGAGGCCTGGCCCACGGGGAGACCTCCAGAGATTGTCATAGTAAAACTATGACAATTATCCGTTCTCCCCGCTGCCTTGTCAACGGGAAAATGAGCCAAATTTCCCAGAACAGTTGGAACTGGAGCAAATCTGCTTGACGGGCCCTTGGGGGAAGGGTATAATTTCCATCGCAATCGACCGGCATCTTGAGGGAAGTCCTGGGGATGCGCGGTCCGTGGATCTCAGATAGGAGGGAGGATGCCGAAGGACTGATGGATTTGGAAGTAGGGAGCATTGTGGAAGGCGTCGTGGTGAAGATCACGCACTACGGTGCGTTCGTGGAGCTCCCAGATGGAAAAAGCGGACTCGTCCATATCTCCGAGATCGCAGACACCTACGTCAAGGATGTCCGGGATTACCTGAAAGAGCAAGACCGGGTGAGGGTCAAGATCCTCGGGATCAACGAGAAAGGGAAGCTTGACCTCTCCATCAAACAAGCGATTCCTCCGGAGGAGCGGGCAGCGAAGATGCGCGCCCGCTCTTCGTTTGAGCAGATGCTCGAACGGTTCAAGAAGGAGAGCGAGGAACGCCTCCTGGACCTGAAGCGCAATACCGAAGCCAAGCGAGGCGGCGGCCGCCGCAGGCGGTAAGGCGCGCCGACCGCGTTCGTCGCGTGGATTGCGTTCGTGGTGTTTGTTGCATTCTGAACACAACAGATGCGAGGAACGCGACAAACGCAATAAACGCAAAAGACGCGATGGACGCAAGAGACGCTAGACGAGTCCTACGATCCCGCAGAGATCCTCAAAAGCCTGCCACGTGATCTCGTCCCGTTCTAGCTGCC
Organism: bacterium; assembly: GCA_030550015.1. GTDB lineage: Bacteria > Sysuimicrobiota > Sysuimicrobiia > Sysuimicrobiales > Thermofontiviventaceae > Thermofontivivens > Thermofontivivens primus. Next base: position 3,289 of record JAUQQG010000091.1, read on the forward strand.
TGGATGCTTCTGAGATCCCCTCTTGCGCCTCCAACGCCTGGAGTTGCTCGTCCATGCGCTGGATGCGCAGGAGGACCTGGGAAAGCAGTTCGTGGAAGGGCGCCTCCGGCAAGATCGCCCGTATCTCCTCAATCGCCTTGCGCTCACGCTCCCTGGCCATCCGATCCATCTCCCTGGCCTCCAGGCGGGAGAAGGCCACAAACCCTCTCCGTTCCTCCACGGAGCGCGCTAGGATCGATTGGATCTTCCTGAGGATCTCCTCTTCTCCCATGAGATCCTCTCCCTTCTAGCCCTTCGAATGTGAGGGGAATTTCTCTGACCCAGGGACCGCGGGGACGCCATAGTTGAGGAGAACGCGGAGGGCGCGGAGAGTCGTCTCCACCCCCGCAGCTGGGTTGTCCTCGCTCCCCCACCCTCCTTCCGCAGACTGGAGGGCTAGGAGGCGCTGGAGACCGACGTCCACCAAGGGATCCCATCTTCCAAAGCCAGCATCCCACAGGCAATCCAGCAGGGAGGCCAATTGCGCCGCATCCCACCGGTCGATGGGAATGGATGCGAGGGACGCCGCGGCCTGCTGGACTACTTTCGCGGTGATCCCCTCCACGCGTGCGAATAAGGCAAGGGCGAACCACGTTGTGTGGGGAAGCCCCTCAAAACGGCCCTCAACGTGACGGGAACGCAGGAAATCCAGGGCACGGGCAACTGTGTGGTCACCCTCGTACCCGAGAAGAACAAGCCAGTACCCCACCTGTGCAGTGGTCGCGGTCCTCGCCAGAGTGAAACCAGGGCGAACCGGCGGGGGAGGGTCGAATTTGATCAAAGCGGGGTTCTCGTCCCAGCTCCCATCTGGCCGCTGTATGGTGAAGAAGTAAGTAGCGATCCTCTCCTTCACCCTTTCTATATCCGGCGGGGTTCCAGGGATGGGAAGAGGAGAGGTTCCCACTAGACCCAGGTCCCGGAGCCAACCCAGGATGATGAGCGTAAAATGAACAGAGGATGGTCTTCCTGGGATGAGGTCGTAGGGGAAGCCGCCGTCCTCATTCTGCTTGCTGAGGAGGGCGCGGATCAGCCGTGGCTCAGGGTGGCGGTTCCCCAATATCCCCATGAGCCGCCACCGCTCAAGCTCGCTTCCATGTCGCTCCACGTAGGCGATTGCGCGAGAGAGGTACGTCATTTCAGGGTTTCCAAGAACTCACCGATGGCCTCATTGACTTTCTCTGGTTGCTCTAGCATGACCATGTGCCCTGCGCCTGTCACGATGACCAGCCGGGAGTTGGGGATGTGGGCGTGCAGGTACTCGCTGTACTTCGGTGGCGTCATCCGATCCTCTGCCCCACAGATGACAAGCGTTGGAACTCTGATCTCGCCCACGCGGTCCATCACGTCGAATCCATGGCAAGCGAGAAAGTCCCCATGTGTGACCTCCGGCTGGGTCTCCCGCAGCACCTGCCTCGTCTTCTCCACTACACGTGGATCGGCGCCTGGACCGAACAGCCAACCCAGCAACTCCTCAACGGTCCTGGCATAGTCCTCGATGAGCCCGGAGAGAAACTCTTGCCGGACCCGCAGCCGCGCACCCGTCCCGACGAGGATCAACCCATGAAGATCACCTGGATAGGTGAGGGCATAACCAAGAGCAATGGCACCCCCAAGGGAGTGGCCACCGAGGACCACCTGTCCCCATGCGCGGGACTGGATGTACTCCCGGATCCACTCTACATACTCCTCCACCCGGCTGCATCCCTTGCCGTATGGGTGCCCAGGAAGATCGGGCGCTTCGGCACCGGGAAAGGCTAAGAGCTGGTACTGCCAGATCTGTCCGCGCCCTCCCGAGCCATGGATGAGGAGAAGCCGAGGGTACTTCCCGCTCATTTCCCGCTCCCCGACAGCAAAAGCTGGCGCCGGCTCCACACGCCAGCGATGAGGACGGGACCGAAGATCACGCAAAACGCATTGATCACAATCTCGATGGCGACGCTAGAGCTCAGGACCGTGTAGATCCCGTTCTCCAAGTTGAACAAGATATCCATGAGGCCCAGATAGATGAGGCTGCTCCCAGCAAGGAGAGACCAGAGGAGCCCGCTGGAATCCGCTCGCAACAGCCCCCTCGCCGCCAGGGCCGATGCGACCACGAGCCAGGCATCTGCGAGGGGGAAGGCCCGCTCGAAAGCCAGGTAGACCTCATCAGTCCGGGTCTGGACGATCCCTTCAGAGGTGAAAAAGACGATCCAGTACACGACTGTGACCACGGCGGTAAGGATGAGGAAAGCCCCAAATACGGTGAACGCAGTCGGACGTCCCATCACGCCTCCCTCCCCGGCAGGTTGTCCCGGGCGTAGACTCCCTCAAACTCTGTCGGGATGGTCCGCAAGATCTCGAGCCAGCGCTGGGTAGAATCCGCCCCCTTCAAGAGCTTGAGGAAATTGCCCCGGATCTTGAGCTTGCGCATGACGAACGCCGCGTTCGCACCGAGGCGGCCTACCAGGATGTCCACCCAAACCCCGTATGGCCCGGAGAGCGTGAAGTCGGTAGGCCGCTCCCCCTCCCAGATCTCGGAGATCTCTCCCCCATCCACACGGAAACCCACAACGATTCTCCGCTCAACTCCCTTCGCGGGTTCAGGCTCCAGGACAAGGGTGTAGGAGTCATGCTCATCCTTGGCCAGCTCCCGGTATTTCTCGTCGGCGTTGGTCCGGCGCTGCACCTCCACCAGGTATTCCCAGCTTCCAAAGCGCATCTCGTTCACCTCGCTGGCATCTCCACAACCACCTTCAGCGGCTCGGGCATGGGCGCTGCGAGAGCCTCGAACCCTTTGGACACAAGATCCTCTAGCGGGATCACATGGGAAATGACCGACTGAGGGTTCACCTGGCCGCGGGCAAGGTAGGTGATGGCTGCCGGGTACTCCTCCGGGCCACAATAGCTCCCCAAAATCTCCACCTCGTTCAGGACGACGGTCATGAAATCGCTTTCCACAGGCTCCTCGCAGATACCAAGGATGACCACCTGCCCGCCCTTCCGCACGAGCATGGGAGCTTCCTTCAGAGTGGCGGGAACACCGGCACATTCGAACACGAAGTCCACTCCCTCTCCCTCGGTCAGCTCATCGAGGCGGATGTAGAGGTTTTCAGCGAGCGGGTCGAAGACAGCGTCGGCACCGACCGACCCCCCAGCGCGGCGGCGCGGTGGGCTCGGTTCGGAGAGATAAACCGCTCTCGCCCCGGCCAACTTCAGGCACTGTACTGTGAGAAGACCTATCGGTCCCCCGCCGAGGACGAGCGCACGGTCACCTGGCTTGAACCGGGAGCGTCGGATCCCATGGAGAACGTTAGCCAGCGGGTCGATCAGACAGGCCGCATGGTCATCTACGGACTCAGGAATGTGGTGGAGCGCTCCTGCTGGGGCCTTCATACGCGTGGCCATCCCCCCGTTCATGTTCACCCCTGGCATCAACACCTCCTCGCAGAGGGAAGGCCTCCCATGCCTGCAGAAATAGCACCGACCGCACGGGATCACACCGTTGACGGTAGCACGGTCCCCCGGCGCCCACCCTTCTACTCCGGGACCGACCTCCAGGACCTCCGCGGCGATCTCGTGGCCGATGACGATGCCGGGTTCGTACATCCCTGTCTTGTACGCACCCACATCGGAACCGCAGATCCCACAGGCCTTCACCTGGAGCAAGACCTCACCAGGCCCAGGCACGGGATCAGGGAGTTCGACCACATCGATATCTCCTGCACCCCGGAAAACCGCTGCCAGCATCCCTGATGATCCCCACCATCCATCTCTTCGCTCTCAAGCGCCCCTCCCCTGCTTGTGTCTCTATTGTCCCGGGCGAGGAGGAGTGTGTTGGCTGTGGATTGTCTAGACAGGGAGGGATTGATCCCATGGCGAAGGGATTGCCTGATGCAGAACCCGGGAGGGAAGAGCCATGGGGATCTTTCGGACCACAGAGGAACTCTACCGGATCATGGGCGCGTTCTTCGACCGGTTGAGCCAGGAAGAGCAGATTACCCGCCGCCTCGTCCAGGGGAACTTCGTCCTGCGTCTCCGTTTTCGCGATCCTGAGGGGTTGATCACCATTGACCTGCGCCGCCTCCCCATCTCCTACCAATTCGGGGAGAGCGCCCTCGTTCCCGATGTGGAGTTGACCTCCTCTGCCGACCTCGCCCACCAGTTCTGGCTCGGACGCGTGAACATCCCCATGGCCGTTGCAACGCGCCAGATTGTGGTGCGCGGCTCAATCCGCAAGGTGCTGGACCTCCTGCCAGCAATCACCCCGGCCTTCCAGATCTACCCGCTTGTCTTGAGGGAGCTGGGCTATGCGGATCTCCTCCCCAGGGCAGCTCCCGTCAGGAAGCGAAGGCGGAGGCTCGAGCTCCCTTTCTTTCGCCCTCGCCCCAAGGTGGAGTTGGAACGGCTACCCCACACTCCCATCCCTATCTTCGAGGAGATCCCTCCGGAGGCGCCCCGGAAGGCTCCCTCGCCCCTCCCGGAGGATCCTACAGCCCTCCGGCGGGAGATGCTCCGGCGCATGTACCTGATCAGGACGGTGGAGGAACGCCTGGCCAGCGAGTTCCAGGCAGGTCGGCTCCCCTCGGAGGTCCTCTACCGCTCCACCGGGCAGGAAGCAGTGGGGGTTGGGGTGTGCTTCGCCCTCCGCCCGGACGATTTCATCGTCACCACCCACCGAGCCCTGGGACACGCCATCGCGAAGGGCGTAGAGGTGAACTCCCTTGTCGCAGAGCTTTTCGGGAAGGAGACGGGGTTGTGCCGGGGGAGGGGTGGCCCTATGCACGTTGCTGACGCGGGCGCCGGAATCCTGGCGACGAGTATCGTTGGGGCATCCTGCGTCCTCGCCACCGGCTTTGCCTTGGCGGCGAAGCTCCGCGGGGAGGACCGGGTGACGGTGGCGTTCCTGGGCGATGGAGCCACCAACCAGGGGATGTTTCACGAGGCCGTGAACCTTGCAGCTGTCCTCGCTCTCCCCGTGGTGTTTGTGATTGAGAACAATCAGTACGCTGAGTTCACCCCCCTCCACCGTCACACCCTCGTGACCGACCTGTCCAAGCGGGCGCAAGCGTATGGCATCCCCGGCGTCTCCGTCGACGGCAACGATGCCCTCGTGGTGTATGAAGCAGCGCGCGAGATGATCGAGAGGGCACGGCGAGGAGGCGGGCCTTCCCTCTTGGAATGCCGCACTTACCGCATCGCCGGCCATACCGAGGGTGAGGATGTGGTGTACCGGACAGAAGAGGAGGTGGAAATGTGGAAAGCAAAAGACCCCTTGACCCGCCTCGAGCAACTCCTTCTCCAGGAAGGGACGGTGGATCTGGCCACTGTTCAGGGATACGCCAGGGAGGCAAACCAAGCCGTGGAGCAAGCGCTCGCCTTTGCTCGAGAAAGCCCTGAGCCGAGCGTGGAGGGTCTCACCGACTTCATCTATGCCCCAGAGCGGGCAGTCCTGTTTCAGGAGACCCCCCTCCCCAGGACGGAACGCCAGATCTCCTTCTCTGCGGCAATCCGCGAGGCTCTGATGCAGGCCATGGAAGAGGATCCACGGGTCTACGTGATTGGAGAGGACGTGACCACAGGAGGGTACTTCGGAGTCACGGCAGGGCTAGTGGAACGCTTCGGAAGGGAGAGGGTGATCGATACACCTATCAGCGAGAGCGCGATCCTCGGATCTACCGTAGGAGCGGCGATGGCAGGCATGCGGCCCGTCGCCGAGATCCAGTTCGCAGACTTTCTGTCTTGCGGCTTCGACGCGATCCTGAACCATGCCAGCAAGCTCCGGTACATGTCGGGGGGGCAGTTCCAGCTTCCCCTCGTGATCCGCGCTCCCGGCGGTGGTGGGTTGGGGCTGGGCGCACAACACTCCCAGAGCCTTGAGGCCCTCTTCCTGCACATCCCCGGGATCCTCATGGTTGCTCCTGCAACTCCTGCAGATGCCAAAGGTCTTCTCACGAGTGCGATTCACTCGAACAACCCTGTGCTCTTCTTTGAGCACAAGCTGCTCTATGCGACCGTCGGTCCCGTACCCGAGGAGCGCTACACAGTTCCCCTCGGGCGCGCCGCCCTCCGGCGCGAGGGAAGGGATGTAACGGTCGTCGCCTTTGGGTGGATGGTCGAGCGGGCCCTGGATGCGGCCCGAATGCTGGAGGAGGAGGGCATCTCCGTAGAGGTGCTGGACCTTCGGACACTGATCCCTATGGATACCCAAGCCGTGGTGCGCTCTGTCGAAAGAACAGGGCGGCTCGTGATCGTCGAGGAGCCTCCCCTCACCGGAGGAGTTGGGGCGGAGGTGGCGGCGCGCATTGTGGAAGCCACCTTCGGGGTCTTGCGTGCCCCCGTTCGCCGCGTAGCCACCGTGGATACCCCTCTTCCCTACAACCGCAGGCTGGAGGGCGCGGCGATCCCTCACGCCGAGCGCATCCGGGAAGCGATTCTCAGTATCCTCTAAGGACGGTTTATTGGGTTAACGCCACTCCGCTACGCTCCGTGGCTTACTGCAAGCAAATCACTCGATTCAAGATTCACAGTCCCTTTGGGAGCCCGATCAAGAAAGGGTTGCTGAGGCGCTCCTGACCAATGGTCGTAACAGGACCGTGGCCTGGGTAGACCATGGTCTCGTCTGGGAGGGGAAGGAGGACCCGGGAGATCGACCGCAGCAGTTCCCTGTAATCCCCACCTGGGAGGTCGGTGCGTCCGATGCTCCCTGCGAACAGAACATCCCCTACAAACGCGACGTTGTCCCCCAGGAGGACGATATGGCCGGGGCTGTGCCCTGGTGCGTGCGCTACCCGGAGAGTGTAGCGGCCGGCGGAGAGGAGATCCCCTTCCTCAAGGAGACGATCGGGGGGAGGAGTCTCGGGGATGTCTAGCCCCGCAAAGAGCTGCGCCCGTATCCGTGCAGAAGCGATGGCCTCCTGCTCTTGAGAGTGGGCAAGGAAGGGCGCCCCCGTCCGCTCACGCACCGAGCCCACGGCACCGATGTGGTCGAAGTGCCCGTGTGTGGCCACAATGGCCTCAATCTCCAGACCAAGCCGTTCGATCGCCTCGAGGATCAACGGAGCATCATCCCCGGGGTCAACCACGATCCCGCAGCGGGCCTCTTCATCGCCGATGATATAGCAGTTGCTCGCCAAGGGACCCACTACGATCTGCTCAACGATCATCGGCCGCCCCCCCTGCTCCATGAGCACTGCCTTTCCCCGCGGCGGGCTCCTTCGCTCTGGGTGCCGTGGGGAACCTGCTGAGATAGCGATAAACGGCTTCTAGCCGGAATTTGAGCCGCTCCTCCCATCCCTCCCCGTCGATGTCACCTTCTGGCATGAACAGGACCGTCCGTGCCTGTCCGAACTGGATCCCAAACTCGAAGCCCGGGAAGGAACCCTCCCGGTAGAAGACCCACGCTCTGTCCACCTTTAGGCGTGGATCGATGGTCCTGGCAACGGCATCGAGGCGCCGGAAAGCCTCCTCCTCGGAAATCGCCATCGTTACCCACCTCTGTGAGGTTGCTGCATCCATTCTAACACAAGAGGAAACTCCACCCTACGCAAGGAAGAATGAATGTAAGGGGTCTCGACTGGCTTCTCGGAGAAGTCTAGGGAACGGACTGGAGGCGATTCCCAATGGAGGTAACAACTCGTCCCACAGATTACTACGCCTTGGAGGAGCTCCTTACAGAAGAGGAGCGCCTGACCCGGGACATGGTGCGGCAGTTCGTCGAGCGGGAAGTTCTTCCCCATATCGGGGAGTGGTGGATGCGCGGGGAGTTCCCCCGCCATCTCGTTCCGAGGATGGCTGAACTGGGCATGTTGGGCGCGAACCTCCCACAGGAATACGGTTGCGCGGGGATCGGGAACGTAGCCTATGGGTTGATCATGCAGGAGCTGGAATACGGGGACTCCGGACTCCGTAGCTTCGTCTCTGTCCAGAGCGCCTTGGTGATGTACCCTATCTACGCCTATGGAAGCGAGGAACAGAAACGGACATGGCTCCCCAAGTTGAGCAGGGGGGAGGTGATCGGGTGCTTCGGCCTCACCGAAACCTCTGCAGGCTCCGACCCCGCCTCGTTACAGACACGAGCCCGTCGAACCCGAGACGGCTGGATCCTGAATGGGACGAAGATGTGGATCACCAATGGCTCCATGGCCGACCTTGCAGTGATCTGGGCCAAGGATGAGGAGGGGGAGATCCGCGGGTTCCTTGTGGAGACCTCCTGGCCTGGCTTCTCCGCCCACGAGATCAAGAATAAGGTCTCCATGCGGGCCTCAGATACAAGCGAGCTCGTCCTTGAGGATGTCCACGTGCCAGAGGAGTATGTTCTCCCCAAAGCCGTGGGGCTGAAGACAGCACTCGGTTGCCTTACCCAGGCTCGCTATGGGATTGCCTGGGGTGCCGTGGGCGCGGCCATCGCCTGTTATGAGGAGGCCCGGAACTATGCCCTCGGCCGTATCGCCTTCGGGAAGCCCATCGCCTCCTTCCAGATCATCCAGGAGCGCCTCGTAGACATGCTCACGGAGATTACGAAGGGCCAGCTCCTCGTCTATCACCTCGGGCGCTTAAAGGACAGCGGGAGGATGACGTACGCTCAGGTCTCCTTGGCCAAGCGCAACAACGTACGCATGGCCCTCAACATCGCCCGCGCCGCTCGGTCGATCCTTGGCGCCTACGGGATCACCGTGGAGTACCATGCCATCCGCCACATGTGCAACTTGGAGACAGTGGACACCTATGAGGGAACCTACGACATCCACACGTTGATCCTGGGGAGGGATATCACGGGGATCTCGGCATTTTCATAAGTGAGCCGGAGACCTTCCAACCTGAAACGTCTCAACTTTGCTTTCCGATCTCCTCCCGGATGAGGGAGAGCACGCGGCGCTTGATGGCCATGAAAGGCTCCGCGGTGGTTACCTCCAGAGTCCGCGGCCGGGGCAAGGACACAGGGATTTCCTCCTTGATGCGCCCAGGCCGCGCCGTCATCACGTACACGCGATCGCCCAGGAAGATGGCCTCGTCGATGTCGTGGGTGACGAAGAGAATGGTCTTGCGGGTTTTCTCCCACACCTGGAGCAACAGCTCCTGCATGAGCGAGCGGGTCTGCGCGTCGAGGGCGCCAAAAGGCTCGTCCATGAGCAACACCTCCGGGTCGTTGGCCAGGACCCTGGCGATGGCCACTCGCTGCATCATCCCCCCGGAGAGCTCCTTAGGATAGGCATGCTCAAATCCCACCAGGCCGACGAGCTCGATGTACCTCCTGGCGATCTCCCGCCGTTCCTCCGCCCCAACGCCGCGGATGCGTAGCCCGAACTCCACATTTCCCTGGACGGTGAGCCAGGGGAAGAGGGTATAGGACTGGAAGACCATCCCGCGATCCGCACCCGGACCCTCGACGCGCCGCCCATCGAGAAGGATCTCCCCAGAGGTTGGCCGGATGAGCCCAGCGACAAGGCGAAGCAAGGTAGACTTCCCACACCCTGAGGGTCCCACGATGCTCACAATCTCCCGCTCCTGGACCTGCAGGGAGAGGCGGTCGATGGCTGTGATCGCCTGCCCCCTCCGGGCAGGGTAGATCATAGTGATGTCCCGGAGTACCAGCTTAGGAGCCGCCATCCCTCACACCTTCGGGGACCAGGGCAGGAGGATGCGGTGGAGCCACTTGAAGAACTGGTCCGTAGCAAACCCAAGGAGACCAATGACCATGAGCCCCACGAAGATCCTATCTGTGAACAGGCCGCGCATCGAGTCCAGGATGAGGTAACCGAGCCCGCGATCCGCTGCCACAAGCTCCGCCACAACGAGATAGGTCCAAGCCCACCCCATGGTGATGCGGAGGTTGTCCATGACGCCGGGAAGGGTTGCTGGGACGAGGACCCGGGTGATGACGTGGGCCCTGGACGCGCCGAGAGTGTAGGCAGCGTCCAGGAGGTCCTTGGAGACGTGTGCCGAGACGTCGGCCACGAGCAGGATCAGCTGGAAGAAGGTGCCGATGAAGATGACGGCGATCTTCTCCGCCGTCCCGATGCCAATGTACAGGATGAGGAGGGGGATCAAGGCGCTCACCGGCAAGTAGCGGACAAAATCCACCACCGGCTCGATGAGCGCCTCCACTACTTTGAAGCTCCCCATAAGGATCCCCAAGGGCACCGCCAAGGCCGCGGCCATGGCCCAGCCGGAAAAGATGACAAAGGTGCTTGCCTTGGCGTGGACAATGAGGCTTCCATCACGGTACAGCTCAATGCCTGTCCGTACAATATCCGTCGGGGAGGGGAGGAAGAGAGAGCTCACAAACCCGCCATAGGTCAGGACGCCCCAAACGACTAGGGCACCGAGCCCTCCCGCGAGCATGATCGTGCGGTAGAGCGATCCCGGAATCGCCTCCTGGGGCTTCAGGTACTCCCCCATGGCTCTGAGAAAGCGCCCTCGCGCTCCCGGCCGTCTTCCCTGCATCGCCCTCTAGGTACCCCCAGGCGCTACTTCGTCAAGAACGAGCTATCGAGAACGTCCCTGGCGGTAAACTTGTACCGGATCTTCCCCAGCTCCGTCCAGATGTCGATGGCCCGCTGGACTGTCTGGTACGCAGGTCCTGGATTGGCCGGCGTGCCGAAGAACTTGACGTTGCTCTCGTAATCGTAGTAGCGGATGCCCGTGAGAGTTTCGGCAAACACCTTCGGGTCGCTCAGCCACCCCCCGACGGCCTTGGCCATGATGGCGTTGGATTCCGCGGGGTTCTTCTTCCAGTACTCCACCGCCCTGTGCCACCCACGGGTGATCGCCATGATCGCCTCAGGGTGCGCGCGGGTGACGTCCTTGCGGAAGACAAGGGCATCCACAATGAGTCCTGGGGTCTTCGAGCTGTCGATGAGAAGATGCCCGTGGGGTGCCTGCTTGCCCTTGGTGAGCCAGGGCTCCCAGGTCACGGCCGCATCCACCTTCCCGGCAACAAAGGCAGCCCCGGCATCCCCCGCGGTCATGTTGACGACCACGATGTCCTTTTCCGTCAGACCGTTCTCCCGCAAGAGCACGCTCAGGAAGAAGTGTGAGACGGAGCCCTCAGTGAAGGCCACACGCTTCCCCTTGAGATCCTTGATGGATCGGATCTCCTTGCGAGCGACGATGCCATCCCCTCCCTTGGAGTCGTCGAGGGCGAGGACGGCCACGAGCGGGAGCTCAGGCTTCACGTACAGGGTCATGGCATCCAGGGTGGTCGCCGAGCCATCAATACGCCGGGCCGCCAGCGCAGCGAAACGCGGCTTGATGTCCTCCATCTTGATGAGCTCGACCTTCACATCCTGATAGAAACCCTTGGCCTGGGCGAGGAACAGCGGGCCATAGCCCACCCATGTGGGGTAGCCGATTCGAATGGTTACGGGGGCGGAAAAGGTCCCTGAAGGCAGGAACATGACTGCAATCACTGCGAGCGTCAAGAGGAATCCAAAACGTCGCATGGCCCACCTCCATATGCGTTCTCACATGGTAGTTCTCGTTTTCTCGGCTGAGTCCTCCGCTGCGGGAGGAACCCCATATTGCAGGAGAGGCCCCGGCAAACGCCTTTGGCTTTTACCGGGTAGTGAAGACAGGAAGTGCGATTCTTCCCGCGAATTGACCACTCGCGAACTCCCACGAATGTGAGGTGGTATCGCTGTGGAAAGCTTTGCCTCGCTCTTCAGCCGAATGAAGGATCTGATCGCTCCGCCGCTAGCGGAAGATTGGCCCAACCTCCCCGTGAGGAAAGCGGAGGGCCCTTATTTCTATGGTGTGGACGGGCGACGATATCTGGATTTTGTCTCCGGCATGGCCACCGTGAACCTGGGCCATAATCACCCGAAGGTGGTGGCTGCCGCGAAAGCCCAACTGGATCAACTGATCCACGGCCCTGTAGGTGTGGTCGCCTATGAACCTCTCCTCCGCCTGGCTGAGGAGTTGACAAAGATCCTGCCTTCCGGTCTGGATATGTTCTTCTTTGCGAATAGCGGGGCGGAAGCCGTTGAAGGGGCCGTGAAGCTCGCTCGTTATGTCACCGGGCGGCCTGGGATTATCGCCTTCCGTGGAGGGTTTCACGGGCGTACCATGGGGGTCGTCTCCCTCACCACCTCTAAAGGGAAGTACCGCTTGCACTATGAACCTCTCCTCCCTTCGGTCTATTTTGCTCCCTTCCCCAATCCTTACCGTTGCCCTTTGGGAGGTGGAGAAGAAGCCGCATCCGAGTATGCACTTCAAGAGTTGGAGGCGATCTTCACCTATGAGATCGCTCCGGAAGAGGTCGCTGCCATGGTTGTAGAACCTGTCCTTGGGGAAGGAGGGTACATCATCCCTCCACGCCGCTGGCTCAAAGCTTTGCGTGAGATCTGTGATGCGCATGACATCCTCCTCATCTTCGACGAAGTCCAGACGGGGTTTGGCCGCACAGGGGAATGGTTCGCCGCGCAGACCTTTGGGGTTACTCCGGACATCATGGCCATCGCCAAGGGCATTGCCAATGGTTTCCCCCTCAGTGTGGTGGCCGCTCCTAAGGACCTCATGCGGAGGTGGGGACCTTTCTCTCATGGAACGACCTTCGGCGGTAACCCCGTAAGCTGTGCGGCTGCTCTGGCCACCATCGAGGCCATGAGAGAGGAAGAGGTGCTGGAAAATGCACGCTTGCAGGGAGCGTATGTCCTGGAGCGGCTGGGAAGATTGGTGAAGGAGGTTCCAGTAGTTGGAGATGTGAGGGGTGTAGGACTAATGATTGGGATAGAGCTTGTGCAGCCGAATGAAACCAAAGCTCCAAACCCTGAGGCTGCAAAGCGAATCCTGAAAAGGGCGTTGGAAGGAGGGTTGGTGCTCTACCCCTGTGGGGTGGCAAACCACGTTATCCGGGTGATCCCTCCCCTCAACATCTCCCGGGAGATCCTCGATGGGGGGCTCAGTATCCTTGAGCGTGCAGTATACGAGGAGGTTTCAAACCAGGCATAACGCAGGCTTACGTTCGCATCGCATAGGAGGTTTGACACGCGCGCTGAGGGAGTGGTAGAGTGAGATGGGTCCCCTCCCATTGGGGAGGGGGTAAACCTTGAGGAGGATTGCAATGGCGCGGACAGTGGTGAGGCGTGAGCGGAAGGAAGAGCTCCTCAACCGGCTCAGGAGCATTGAAGGGCACATCCGTGGCGTCCAACGCATGGTCGAAGAGGACGCCTACTGCATCGATATCATCCGACAGACCCAGGCAGTCAAGAGTGCCATTGACCGCTTCAACACGTTGATCCTGGAGCACCACCTGAACCACTGTATCACCAATGCCATCCGCTCGGACGATCCTGCGGAGCGGGAAAGAGTGATCGGGGAGCTCCTGGAAGTCTTCGAGGAAGCGAGCAAGATGTAGGGATAGGTTGGGGACCCCCTACAGGACAACCCCTAGCTCCTGAAGTGTGGATTTCAACTCGTTGGCTGCATACCGAATCGGGTTCTCCCGGTATGTCTGTCCTCCTTTCAGGATCGCTTCTCTATTGAGCAAGATCCGCGTCCTGGAGATCCTCAAAATCCCCTTCCGGCGGCCGAATGCTAGGAACCTGCGCCAGCGCCAATGGAACCACTCCTCGTCGAAGAGCCGGCGGTCCACCCGAATCCCTTCCACGTCCAGGAGATGGGCCCGGTGCCGGATTGTCTCCTCCAGGACGATGGCCTCGATCTCCTCGACCTCCGTCTCGAGAAGTTTCATGATCACCCACCCAGCGATCTGGCTGAAGGTGACGGTGATCAACCCCGCAAGAAGACGTCGGACCTCCTGCGTCCGCTGGGGGCGCGGGAGTCCTGCCAGATCAGTGCGCGAGGGGCCGATGGCGACGAATACGCCCATCCTCCCTGTGGTGAGGAAGTCATAACTCAAGCCGACGGGGAGAGCCCGCACACCTTGGGCATGTTCCAGGAGGTAGTGCAGCCCCCCGCGCAACCGCCCCATCCGCCCGTCGGTTGAGAGGACGCCCTCCGGGGCAAGGTAGACCACGCCTCCCTCCTCCAGCACCTTGCAGAAGTACGTCAGCTGTTCCTCGACCACAAGTGGCTGCCGCCTCCGGAGGATGTCATGAAGGGGTTGTCCCAGGATGTCCAGGGAGGCAGGCTGGTGCAACCAGGGGAGATCGACACGCGCGACAACCTTGCTGAGAGGGAGCTGGGGGTCTATCCCGCTTACGAAGGAGACCTTTTCGTTGAGGCAGCTCTCCAGTGGAAGATCCCCCCTGACCTCCAGGACCTCGAAGAGGATCTCGCGAACAGTCCGTTCCGGGAACCTCCTGATGGGTGCAGCGCGGAGGCGACGGAGGACCGGCTTCAGGTCAAGCCGGGCCAGGAGGCGGCGGACACTGCGCGGGGCCTCCAGGTATGCCCCCAGAAACCCGGGCAGGAAGAGATCCTCCCTTGCGGCGAAGGTTATCGGGCGGCCTGGCCTGAGAAGGCCCCGGCTGAAGTAGAGGATAGGTGCGACCACAAGCACGTCGAGGTCGCGCTTGTGATTCACGAGGATGAGGGTAGAGGGGGTATGCTGGTACTGCCACAAACCCTCCACCATGACCTCAAGGAAAACCCGTGCGCCCAGGAAGAAGGTCGCTCCCAGGAAGTTGTAGAGAAAGCCAGGGTCAGTCATCGCCGGTCGCTTCAGTACCGGTCATGCTGAGAGGTCCCTCGGTAAAGGCCAAAACACGTTTGCCGGGTTGCTGAGCTCACCAATGCGCCGTGTCCTCTACGCCGTCGGATCATGGGGTCTGGGACACGCCACGCGGAGCCTCCCGCTCCTCCGGGGGTTGGTGGAGGCGGGGTGTTCTGTGACAATCGTGTCCACGGGGCGTGCCCTCACCCTCCTCCGGCAGGAGCTTGGGAATCGCTGTACCTACCTCGACTGGCCAGATGTCCCGCAACCCCTGGGCCGTTCGGCAACGGCCTTCTATGTGAAATCCGCCCTGAGCCTGCCGAAGTTCTTTGCGACGTTCCGGGAGGAGCACCGGCGCCTCCTTCACCTCCTTCGCAGGGAACCCTTCGATCTCCTCATCTCGGACAACCGTTACGGCATCCAGCATAGGGAGATTCCTAGCTTCCACGTCCTTCATGGGCTCCGGTTCATCGCTCCAGGACGCGTCAGGGCCATTGAGCTCCTCCTAGAATACTTCAACTTCCGATGGTTCACCCCTGTGCGCGGGTTTCTCATCCCCGACGAAGAGGAGGACGGGTTAAGCGGGGATCTCAGCCACCACTTGCGCTTCTTCCCAAGGGAACGGCTCCACTACATCGGGATCCTCGCTAGCCTCCGTCGCCTTCCGGTAGAGGAAGAGATCGATGCCTTCGTCTCTATCTCCGGGCCTGAGCCCCAGCGAACAATCTTGGAGCGGATCGTCCTGGAGCAGGTGCAGAGAGCCCCCGGGCGCATCGTCGTCGCCCTCGGGCGACCCGAAGTTTCCACGATGACTAAGCTGGGCAACGCGGAGGTCTACACATATCTCCCGAGGAGAGCCCAGGAGGCGTTTATGAACCGGAGCAAGGTCATCGTGGCGAGATCAGGGTACACGACGATCATGGAGCTCGCCGCCCTGCGCAAGCGGGCACTCCTGATCCCCACCCCCGGACAGACAGAACAGGTGTACCTCGCCTCTTACCACAAGCAACGGGGGACCGCGCATGCCGTCTGGCAACACCGCCTCGATCTTGCCAGGGATCTGCCAAAGGCCCTCAGCACCTCTGGCCTGCAAGCGAGGAGCACTACAGAAGAGGCGGTTCAGCGCTTCCTCTCCATTGTCCTCGGAGAATCCGCTGGCCGTCATCCTAGGATCGCGTGACGGATATGCTCATCTCCAGGTGAGGGAGAGAGCTTCCGCGGGTAAGGAGGAAGGGCCAAGGAGGCGGCGGGGGGCTCCCCCACAGTGGACATCGGCGAGGCCAACCTCTGACCATGAAATGGTCGAGTCCGAGGAACCAGAAGCGGTCTCCAACAAATTCGCAAGGCGAATCTTCGTGGGGAAGCTAGCGGGCCAGGAAACGCTTGAGCGTTGTCGCCAAGATATACAAAGCTCCGGCCCCCGTGGCCACGAACAGGAGGATCCCCAGGGAGAGCCCCGCTCCAGCCATGAGGACGAGGCCGTCACGGTTCAGGAGTCCGATGCCTAAGAGGAGGATGGCGAGGCCCGGGAGGGTATTCATGAACGGAAAGGGGCTGAACAGGACAATCCCTAGGAGCAGCAAGAGGAAGGCAACCACTCGGATGACCAGCGATTCGGGAAGAGGGAGCAGGCGAGGTCGCGAGAGGCTCTCGAGCTTCCGCAGCACATGAATCCCGCCCTGCCGCAGCCTTCGCATGGCGCTAGGGGAGAGTCGATATCTCCGGATCCACGCGGGAAGCCACGGGCGCCGCAACCCGGCCAGCATCTGCACGGCAAGGCCAATGTTCAGCAAGCCTATGAGCGCGGCCGACCCCGGAGGAAGGATAGGGATCATCGTGGGAAGGGCAAGGAGGATCATGAATAGACCGAACCCTCGCTCCTCTGCTTGATCCACGAGAGTCCCGATCGCCACATCCTCCTCGCCCGCGACTGCGAGGACCTCTTCCAGGATTTCCGAGAGAGGTTGTCCTACCGTCCTCCGCTCACCCATTCTCCCATTCGATCAATTTTTTTGCCAAGCCTCTGGGGAATCTCCCTTATCTCCTTCCCTATCTTACCAAAAGCATCCCAGGAAAACCTATTGACAGGCAGTCTCACAGCGTGTACGACTGAAGATGTGAACCCTATGACACCAAAGCTCAGGCGCTATGAGGGAAACCCCATCTTGACTCCCACTTCTCGTTGGTGGGAGGCGCGCTGGGTCTTCAACTGTGGGGCAGCCATATACCAAGGAAAGGTCTACCTGCTCTACCGAGCACAGGGACTCGACTTCATCTCGCGCTGGGGTCTGGCGACCTCCGACGATGGGCTCCGGATCGTCTCCCGGAGCCAGCACCCAGTCTTCGAGCCCGCTGCCCACCTGGACCAGGAGCGCCTGGGTTGTGAGGACCCGCGCATCACCCCCCTTGGAGGTAGGTTCTACATCACCTACACCGCGGCCTCTGTCTACCCAGCCATCGGGCCGGGAAGGAGACGCCCATCAGGAGCGTTCTCCCGGGAGGGCGTTCCCTGGAGGGTCCGGATCGGGCTCGCCTCCACGAGGAACTTCCGGACCTTCCGCCGTCATGGCTTCATCTTTCCCAAGGTAGACGACAAGGACGCCGCCCTCTTCCCCGAGAAGATCGATGGACGCTACTACCTCCTCCACCGGATCTACCCGGACATCCACCTTGCCTATTCCGAGGACCTCCGCCACTGGCGCAACCTCGGTGTCCTCATGAAGCCTCGTCCGGGGATGTGGGACAGCGAGCGGATCGGGGCCGGCGCCCCCCAGTGAAGACGTCCTACGGGTGGTTGCTCTTCTACCATGGCGCAGACCACCGGAGGGTCTATCGCATTGGAGTGGCCCTCCTAGATCTACGCGCACCCCAGAAAGTCCTCGCCCGCGCAGAGGAACCTGTCCTCGAGCCTGAGGAAGCGTACGAGCGGGAAGGACAGGTGCCCAATGTCGTGTTCACTTGCGGGGCGGTCGAACGGGATGGAAGGTATATCGTCTACTACGGGGCCGCAGACACGGTCATTGCCGCGGCGACGGTTGCGCAAGAGGAAATCCTGGAGTGGGCTGCTTCTGTAACCCGCTAGGTGGCCCACCGAGAGCATTCCCTTTTGACACGCGGAATCGCTGGGGGTGCGGAGATCTCTAACCCGGTGAAATTCTGTAGTCCACTCTCCGGGAGATGAACCCTGTGGTCCAGATCACGCTTGAACCCGCCCTCCAAGGAGTTGTGCGCCTCGGTGTCATTGAAGGAGAAGGCCTCCACATCCGCGACCACGACGAGCGCATGTGGAAGGAGGTTGAGCGCCTTGCCCAGCGGCTGAAGACCCTCTACGCTGGCCGCGAGCCCTCGCAGGTGGAAGCCCTGGCACCTGCCAGGGAGCTCTATAAGCGAGTGGGGATGGACCCCACCCGCTACCGTCCTTCCTCCGAGGCCCTCCTCAGGCGGATCCTCAAGGACCAGGGGCTCCCACGGATCAACACCCTCGTGGATGTATGCACCTGGTGCTCCCTGGATTTCCTCCTCCCCATCGGGCTCCACGACCTCGACAGGATCCAGGGGGACCTCCTCCTTCGCCGCGGGGTGGCGGGGGAGGGATACGAAGCCATCGGCAAGGAGAGGCTATCGGCCTGATTCCCCGCCCTGGTGGTGGATGGGAATACCTGCTCCCTCCGGGTAGTGGGTCCTCCACGGGCGGTTCACCGTCGGAGGAAGTACAGGAGGAGAAGAACCAGCAGAGCCAGGGCGAGAACTCCAAGGACAAACGCATTTCCCCGAAGAACCCTGTACCACAGT